>JANPGE010000207.1:0-14268 GCA_031423805.1 Segetibacter sp.
TACCCTGTTGTTTCGGCTGAAGCCCTTTATGCATCACAACAACTCAACTACCGCGATTTTTTGACTGTTGTCCTTATTTTAAAAGACAAAAATGTATTCACCGACAACTGGATCTATATTCATGATCCATCTGTAAAAGTGGGGCGGGTACAGAACTTTAAATCGTGGAGTCCTTATATGGTACCCGATGCTTCTATGGCGTGTTATGGCCTTGAATACTTTTGTTTTGAAGGTGATGGCATGTGGACTAGCACCAACGAAGACCTTATTACTCTGGGAAAAAATGAGATGGAAAAAATAGGACTTGGTAAAGCTGATGATGTACTGCACGGGTATGTCGTGAGACAGCCCAAAGCATACCCCGTTTACGATAAAATGTACAAAGAACATGTGCATGCTATTCGTGAAGAGTTGCATCACTATCCAGGATTGTATCTTGTAGGTAGAAACGGAATGCACAAATACAATAATCAGGACCATAGTATGATGACTGCCATGCTTGCTGCACGTAATATTATAGCCGGCAAAGAACTATATGATCTTTGGAATGTAAATGCCGATGCCGTTTATCATGAAGGTGGAGAAAGAGGTGCTGAAGAAGGCGGCAGAATGATACCACAAAAAGTTGAGGATAAAACACCCGTTGCTATATCAGCGCTCTAAATTATCTTCACCTAAAATAAAATGCAGTTGGATTTTTATTTTGATATCAGCATTAGTTTTTCATAGCATTCCCGCCGTGGCGGGATTTTGCAATACAATTTTGGTACAAGCATTTTGCGTTACTCAAAATTGTTGTTGCCTGCCCCGCAAAGGCGGGGTCAAAATCCATTCATCGGCATATCTTAGGGCAACTTTTTACGCCATATACTAAAATTTAGATCATCCAAATACTTACAGTATTTAAAGACAATACCACATGTTTACATTCAATTGCAAAGGCAGATTATTGGTTATCGACAAACCCATTGTCATGGGCATTATCAATGTAACCCCTGATTCATTTTACGAGGGTAGCAGGGCAGATAGCGCAACAGCTGTTTTGCAGAAGGCCGAAAAAATGTTGGCAGAAGGTGCATCCATCTTAGACATAGGTGGGCAAAGCACCCGACCCGGTAGTCAGGATATTGGCATTGAAGAAGAAATGAAACGAGTAGTGCCTGCTATAGAAGCAGTAGCTCAAAAATTTCCGGACAGTTATATTGCTGTTGATACCTATCATGCTGAAGTTGCTATTGCAGCAGTAAATGCCGGTGCCGTGATAGTTAACGATATTAGCAGTGGTACTTTAGACAACAAAATGATAACTACAGTAGCTGCATTACAAGTGCCCTACATTGCTATGCATATTAAGGGGACTCCGGCAACTATGCAACAACATACAGTATATGATGATATGCTGTTGGATATTCTAGAGTTTTTTATTCAGAAGACAAATGAGTGTAGCAATGCAGGAATTAAAGATGTAATTATAGACCCGGGTTTTGGTTTTGCAAAAAATGTAGAACAGAATTTTACCTTGCTCAAAAATATTGGCCTCTTTAAAATATTGCAAAGACCAATTCTTGCCGGACTTTCACGCAAAGCAACCATCTACAAAACACTAGATATTACAGCGGAGGAATCACTTAATGGTACAACCGTTCTCAATACAATTGCATTGCAAAATGGAGCCAATATATTAAGGGTGCACGATGTAAAAGAAGCCATGGAAACCATTAAGCTAATGCAGATGTTTTGACACGCTGATTTCATACATGAGTGTTTCCAAAAAATAAAAACTCAACAAACGGGAATATTTTCAAGTAAAAAATAAAAAAGGATGTGCAGGTAACTACACATCCTTTTTTATTTAGTTGATGAATCTTATATGCTAAATGCAGTTTCCACTATTTCAGCCTGTTCCTGCGCATGAATTTTAGAATATCCTGTTGCAGTAGAGGCGCTAGGTTGTCTGCCTATGATGCCATAGTTAATACCTTTCAGGTTCATTTGTAAAAATGCAGCCGCACCCATATTCATAGGTTCTTCCTGAACCCAAAACCAGGTTGCTTTATTGTATTTTTTATAGAGTTCATCTAATTGTTTAGTAGGTAGTGGATATAACTGTTCCATTCTTATAACAGCCACATCTTTACGGTCTTCTTTTTGTTGCCTTTCTGCTAAATCAAAATATATTTTACCACTACAGAATAATACTTTTTTAACCTGCTCTGTAGTAGCAAAATTGTCATCAATAACTTCTTTAAACCCGCCGGTTGTAAAGTCTTCTACTTTACTATAGCTTGCTGGTAGTCGTAGATTTGCTTTAGGTGTAAAAACAATCATTGGCTTACGAAATGACCATGCTAGTTGTCTTCTTAATGCATGAAAAAAGTTGGCGGCAGTAGTAATATCAGCAATAATCCAATTATTCTCTGCTGACATTTGCAGAAACCTTTCCATTCTTGCACTACTGTGTTCGGGGCCTTGTCCTTCGTAGCCATGGGGGAGTAGCATAACTACACTACTCATTTGTCTCCACTTGGTTTCGCTGCAAGAAATAAACTGGTCAATCATAGGTTGTGCGGTATTGGAGAAATCTCCAAATTGAGCTTCCCACAATACCAACGCATTTGGGTTAGCAATAGAATAACCATATTCAAAGCCCAAAACTCCAAATTCACTAAGCAGAGAGTTGTAAATCATAAATGAGCCATCAGCACCGGGAATCCGGCTTAACCGATTATAACTTTGGTCATTTACTTCATCTCTAAGAACAGCATGTCTGTGAGAAAATGTGCCACGTTTTACATCTTGTCCGCTCATTCTTACATCATTACCATCCAGTAACAAACTGCCATAGGCCAATAATTCGCCTGTTGCCCAATCTACAGTTTCAGATGTTTCAAAAAGTTTGATTTTATCCTGCAATAATTTATCTACTTTTCGCAAGGGATGAAAGCCTTCGGGCCATTTCATCAGGCTATCAAATACAGTAGTGAATTGTTCTTTTGTTATAGCTGTAACGGGTGATTTGTCAAAGTCCTCTTTGGTGGCTTTGCGCATGTTCTTCCACCACAGTTCTGGTTTTTGTGGACTGTAGGGTAGTGGATGTTGTTTTACTTCGTCTAATCGCTCCTGTAGATCACTCCAGAATTTCTGTTCCATTTCTTTGGCCAATGCCGCATCTATAGAGCCATTTTCAACAAGTTTAGCATTATATACTTCTCTGGGATTTGCATGTTTTTCAATAATAGCATATAATGTAGGTTGAGTGTACTTAGGATCGTCGCCTTCATTGTGTCCATGGCGTCTATAGCAAACCATATCAATAAACACATCGGCATTAAACTTCTGACGATATCGTGTTGATATTTGTACGCATTTTACTACTGCTTCCGGGTCATCGCCGTTTACATGAAAAACAGGTGCCTGTACCATACCTGCTACTGATGTGCAGTAATCGGCAGTACGGGCTTCATCAAAATCTGTTGTAAAACCTATTTGATTGTTGATGACAAAATGTATAGTACCACCAGTTTTGTAACCTTCAAGGCCACTCATTTGCAATACTTCATACACTATACCTTGTCCTGCAACTGATGCATCGCCATGTATAAGAATGGGCAAAATTTTATCGTAATCACTTTCGTATATAACATCTGCCTTGCTTCTTGCAAAACCAACAACAACAGGGTTTACAGCTTCAAGGTGAGAAGGGTTGGGGCAAAGTTGCAGATTGACTACTTTGCCATCTTTGGTAGTATGCTCACTACGAAAGCCAAGATGATATTTTACATCGCCACTGCCCATAGTGCTGTCAGGTATTGCAGAGCCTTCAAACTCACTAAATATCTGCTCGTAGGTTTTTCCCAAAATATTTGCAAGCACATTTAACCTGCCACGGTGGGCCATACCAAATACCACCTCTTTTACGCCTTCATCTGCAGCAGTATTAATGATAGCGTCCAAAGCTGCAATAGTTGTTTCCCCGCCTTCTAACGAAAATCTTTTTTGCCCAACATATTTGGTATGTAGAAATTTTTCGAAAATTACCCCTTGATTCAGTTTTTCCAGTATTGCTTTTTTCTGATCAGTCGAAAGCGGTTTTTGAAATTCTTTTTCAACTTCATTAGAAAGCCATTCTATTTTCTCCTGATCATTTAGCGCACCATACTCAACACCAACCGATGTGGTATAGCAAGCCTTCAGTTGTGCAATAATTTCTTTTAGCGTAGACCCTTGCATTCCTAAAAACTTACCGGCTTCAAAAGATTTAGTAAGGTCGCTGTCACTTAGCCCAAAGTTTTCTAATCCAAGATTGGCCCTACGGTCTTTTCTTTCTCTAATAGGATTGGTTTTTGCAATCAGATGTCCTTTTTTTCTGTATGCCTGTATTAATTGATATACACTTAATTCCTTTTGAATATCTGCGGTATTTGCAGATTCAACATTTGCAGTTACAGCAGCAGTTGTGGCCTGTGGCTTGCCGTTTGCAACAGCAAAATCAAAACCTTCAAAAAACTTTCTCATTTCCGGATCCACACTTTCCGGATTGGAAACAAAATCATTGTAAAGGTTTTCTATAAAAGCAGGGTGTGAGTTTGTGATGTATGAAAAGTCCTTCATTATTGGGGGTTATTTTATGGTGCAATACAAAATCATGCTGTGCAAATATCGGTCATTAGGATGAAATTATTTGGTAGTATTTCTATTGTATTAATCGTTGAAATTTATGATTTATTATTATTGGGTTTCATGTTTGTTTCTATTGTTATTTTAATTCTAAAAAGATTATTGAAAAAGATTGGGCCGTTTTTTTATTTGTCATATTAAAATAATTAATTGCACAATGTAGGCAGCCGAATATTTATTACTTGAATAAAACACAGACCGCCCCAACATTCAGTAGGGGCGGCTCTTTTTGTTTAGTCATTTAGTCAATGATCAATAAGTCATTGAAAATTTTTAATTCATAATAGCTAGTTGATCTTCACGCCTTTTATAGTTTTTACTTCACTGCCTTGTCTTACCTCAATCATATATACACCCGGTGCAAATGACTCACCAAAACGATAGGTCTGTTCGGGTTGGCCTTTGGAAGTGTAAACTAATTTTCCTGTTACGTCTGCTATTCGGAGTTGCAAGGGTAGTTTGTTGTCTGAATGAACCACCAAAGTAAAGGTGCCACTGCTAGGGTTTGGCGATAGGGTGACCTTCATCCCTTTGTTATGCTCTATAACAGACGCATTTGCTTTTGCTATAACTGGGCTTGCAAAACAAGTAGGGGATAGTTGTGCAATAATAACTGCAATTGAATAACCGGTACAGCTATTGGCATCATTTACATACACCCTATAGCTACCTGCTTTAAGGCCTGTAAAAGTGTTGGTAGTTGTATAGGCGCCTGTGGTTCCAAACCTGTAAGTGTAAGGAGGGTTACCACCGGCACCTGTTACAGTCATTGAGCCATCTTTTGCTTGATAATTCCGTATTAAGTGGGATCACGGCGTAGCTTTCGAACTTCTTTCTACTCATATCAGTAAGGGCAAAACTTTACAATCGTAAATACCTGCTGTGAAAACCCCGCCGAGATTGAAGAAAAAGAACAGTTCAAGTTCTTTTTTATAAATTGGTGATTGATGCATGCTACAATACAAAGTTTGGGCAGAAACATCTTTAGAAAAATATAGCGGTTTAAAGCCTTTACGGCGAAAAAAAGTCAAGCATTTTTTATGGGAAGGCCTTAATAGAAAAAAGACGAAAAAATTTAAGTCGTAAATTAATGTGAGTGATTTTGAATGGGCAAAACCTTAACAGCAGGTTTCATAGTTTTTGAGCTGTTAAAACCTAATACCTCTACAGCGATCGGTAAAATATGTATGCATTCAATAGCATGTAAAATGTAGCGGGTAGAGATATCAAAATACTGTCTTTCATTTTTATCCTGACCACAACACCCAAAAGCATTAGAATAGCCAGGCCTCCTGCTGATACCAATAACAGCGGGTGCAATATCATACCTACGAGCAATCCTAAAGCCCCCAATAACTCCAGAATTGCTGTTAGTGCACCAAATTTTTCAAGTCCAAAACGTTTGAATTCACTTTTCATTTGCGAAGAAGTGAAATAGGCGATTCCATAAATAATAAAAGAGAAACTCGAGATAAAGATCAGGACATTGAGAAAACTCATTTCTAAATCAATTTAAGTGATACCGCAGCAATAAAAATGCAAAGTAGCAGGAGTAAGAATGAAAGCACATGGTAGAGCCAGGGATGTTTTGCTCTAAAGTGAAAATACTGCGCTGCTACCATCAGCAACGCCATAAGCAGTGCCGGAACAAGCACCAAACCCGGATACCAAATACCAGCAACCAGTAAAGTTGATAAGGATATTTTAGATGCTCCCACCATATTGCGGGTTAAGTCGCTTAGGTTATAGCTTCTAAATTCTACCTCTACTTTGTAGAATCGAAATACCCATATAATTAATATTGCCAGGGCAACTATTATTTGAGCAATGCTTGAGTAAGTATGCATTTGTTTTTGTATTAATTTTTATGATTGTTTATTATTATTTTTCGCATTTTCTCCGCTCCGGGAGATTGCGCAAGTAAATTAAATTTTTTTAGACAGGCTTCGATAATTATTGATCTCCGTGCGAAGAAGTGTTTCCTACAGCTGGTTGCTAAATTTCTGCTTTTTGTGTTGTGAAATTTTATTGGAAAAAAGGGTATTTTATTTATGTTTTTTATTGTTAATAAATTTATTTTAAAGCAGAAGCCTTTTAATATTTGCCAAAAAAGTTCGTTAAAAACTGTTGTCGCTATCAATATACACACTACGTTAGTAGCATCTAAACTTTTCGATTTTTGTAAAGATAAGTCAAGCAACTTGAACCAATGTCCAAAAAAGTACCAACAATTTTGTCCATTACATCAACTTTTATTCATTTTTTTATACTCAATATTTTTTAAAAAATTTATTATAAAAGATGGGTTCCCGTTAGGAAATCCCATTTAGCAGTTTATATGAAATATGATTTATAGAGCTAATTGACCTTAACTGCTTTAACTGTCTGTACTTCTCCACCTTGCCTTATTTCTACCATATAAATTCCATTGCCCAGCATTTCTCCAAACCGGAAAGTCTGATTGGGTGTGCCTTTGGCAGTGTAAACCATTTTGCCTGTTGCGTCTGTTATTCTTAATTGCAGGGACTGTTTGTTGTCTGAATGAACTACCAAAGTAAAGATGCCACTGCTTGGGTTGGGTGATAGTGTGACTTTCATTCCTTTGTTGTTTTCTACAACAGACTCATTTGCTTTTGCTATAACCGGGCTTGCAAAACAAGTAGGCGATAGTTGTGCAATTGCTACTGCAATTGAATAACCCGTACAGCCATTGGTGATATAATGAAAAATGGGTTTCCGTAAGGAAACCCATTTTTTGATTGTTATGAAATATTGAAAGAATGGCTATTTTATTTTTACTGCTTTAATTGTTTTTACATTATTTCCTTGCCTTACTTCTATCATATAAATACCTGGTGTTAATTCTTCTCCAAATCTGAATGGCTGATCGGGTGTTGGTTTTGCAGTAAAAATTACTTTACCGTTTGCATCAAACACCCGCATTTGAATTGCCTGATTGTTAACTGAACCGGACCTGAAAACAAATTGATTGTTAGTGGGGTTAGGAGTCAGCATTACATCTTTTTCTCTGCTTCTTTCATCATTGGCCATAGATGATCTTGTGGCCAATGGTCTTGTTGAACATGCAGGAGATGCATTAGCAACTGTTGCCAATACTGAATAACCAAAACAGTTATTTGCATCAAGTACAAACACCCTGTAACTTCCTTCACTTATTCCGGTGAAGTTATTTGGTGTAGAAAAACCACCTACCGTACCCCATCTGTAAGTATATGGAGGTATGCCACCTGAACCATTTAATGTTACAGTTCCATTAGCCATGCCAGGGCAACTAGCATTAGTTACTGAATATGTGCCGTTTACCTTAGTGGGTTGAGGCACTGTAGCTGAAATTACACTTATACAACCTGTTGCATCCTGAATAGAAATTTTATGAACCCCGGCTTTGATTGAACTGAATGTATTGGAAGAACTAAATGCTCCAGTTGTGCCATATCTATAATTAAACGGTGCATTACCTCTTACACCACTTACTCTTAAAGAGCCATCGCTACCACCATTGCAAGAGGTTGGGGTGGCAGTAAATGAACCAGTTACTGATAACGGTTGAGTTATATTTACCTGCGCAGAAATACCACGACAACCCTCTGCATCAATTATTGATACTGTGTATTTGCCCACCTTGAGATTATTAAATGTATTGGATGAAACAAAGCTTCCCAATGTACCTATACGATACGTATATGGTGCTACACCAAATATAGGTGTTACGGAAATTGATCCTGTTAATGTGCCAAAGCAAACAGCGTCTGTTTTGGTAATTGTTGAAGTTACTGAAAGTATTGTAAGATGTAAAGTAACTGTACTGTCACAACCTGCAGCGGTAGTTCCTACCCATACATAATTTCCGGTTGCTTTATATTCGGTACTATGCCATGTAAATTGATTGCAAACAGATGCAGTAGTATCCGAAGTTACTTGTGGGTTTACTGTTACTGTAACATCTGTTGAAGCTGCTGAACTTGAAGTGTTTATTGTAACAATAACACTGTAGTTTCCGCTTGTAGTTGCCGTATAGGTTTGGTTTGTTTCTCCTGTAATAAGGTTGCCATCTTTATACCACTGATTTCCTGTTGCAGCATCAGAAGACAAGGTTACAGATGCTCCGTTACAGAAAGTCGTTGGTCCACCTGCAGAAACTGTAGGAGTAACAGGTGCATTTACAGTAACAGTAATTCCTGTTGAAGGATTAGAACTGCTGCCACCTGAAGTTACTACTACTGTATAAACACCAGCAGTAGTAGCTGTATAAGTCTGATTGGTTTCACCTGAAATCAGGTTACCGTCCTTGTACCATTGGTTACCCGTTGCATAACTTGAAGTCAGTACAACAGAACTTCCTGCATCAAAAGTTGTAGGTCCGCCTGCTGATACAGTCGGAGTAGCATCTACTGTTACAGTTGTACCTGTAGAAGGTGCAGAGCTTACGCCTGCAATTGTTGTTACCACTGTATAAACTCCACCAGTAGTAGCTGAATATGTTTGAGCAGTAGCTCCAACAATGAGGTTACCATCTTTGTACCATTGATTACCCGTAGCAGAACTTGCAGATAAAGTAACCGAACCACCATCAAAGAAGGTTGTTGGTCCACCTGCAGAAACTATAGGGGTGGCAGGTGGATTAACAGTAATAGTAGTACCTGCAGAAGCAGATGAACTACAACCGTTAGTTGTTACAATCACAGTATATACACCAGCCGTAGTAGCTGTGTAAGTCTGATTTGTTTCACCCGAAATAATGTTGCCATCTTTGTACCATTGATTGTCATTAGCGGCACTTGAAGTAAGCACCACAGATCCGCCAGCAGTAAATGTTGTTGAACCTCCGGCTGTAATATTAGGAGTAGATGGAATAGTATTGACCGTAACAGTTGTACCTAATGATACAGGTGAACTACATCCACCCAGGGTTACAATTAATGTATAATCTCCCGTTGCGTTTGCAACATAATTCTGATTGATTGCTCCAATTATTAAGTTGCCATCCAGGAACCACTGATTTCCAAGCGCTGTACTAGAAGTTAAAGTAACAGAATTACCCGCACAGATAGAAAGTGAACCACTTGCACCTATTGTTGGGATAGATGGGGTAGTATTAACTAAACCACTTAATGGTAGTATTCTTGTAATTGCTCCTGTTGATGTGCAACTGATGTTGCCTGTAGGAGAACCTGTTGCAGTAGCTGATAAACGCACATATACCGGTGTTGCAGTTACAATACCGCCCGAGGGGGTTATTGAAACACTACCACCACTACCTGAATATCCCGAACCAAAACTTTTTGATACTTCAAAACCTGCCGGGGCAGTTATAATCAGGTCTGCTGTTAAATTAGCTGCTGTAACAGAAAACGATTGTGCAATGGAGGCAATTCCTGAACAACCAGAAAATGCAGCAAGAGAGCCTGTTGGGATAATATTAGGTTGTGTAGCAAACTGACAGGTAGCCGGTAATGAGAAAATGGGCCCTTGAGTAGGGGCAGTTACATTACCATTACTTTTTAATGACCAGTTAGCTGAATCATTTAGTGCAGCTCTCATCAATGCCGGAGTAGAAAGGTCAAGACCGCAGCCGTTGAAACGTGCGTTGTCCCACTCACTTGACGCTCTTCCTTGAGCACCAATCCAAACACAGTTGTGGTTTGTTGTAAGGCCGGCCGGTAAAATACAGGTTTGTGCACTTGCTGTTATACAAATCGGATCCCATGAAAGGGCGGTTGTGTTGCCACAATCTGCAGTAGGTGTTGCATCTGTAGAAACCACATTCATATGAATAGCAGTTATAAATACAGGTGCAAGTACAGTACCTTGATAGCCTATCACCTGATCTCCTATAGTAGCCAATGCCATAGGATTGGCACCAGCAGTGGTGGCAATAGTTCCACCTGATAGAAAGCTGCCATCAGCCTGTCGCCACCGGGCTACAGAGGTACCCGAGAGTAAAGCTAAAGTTACTTCGGCACCTAAGGGTAAAGCTGCTGTTGTATAGGCAATATGTGATTCACCACTGCGAAATGCCGCTCCAAGCCAGGCGTTATCAGTGAAATTAATAACCGTTCCTGAATTTACTGCTTTTAAAAATACAATTGAAAATGAGTCAATTGCGCCACCGCTGTGATAACCGGAAAAAGCTATATCACCCGCTGTGAGTGTAGTTGGCTGAGCCTTTGCCGAAATGTTTAAACTGGTTATTATTGCAATCAATAACATTGCTCTAAGAAATAAATGCTGAATTCTTTTCATGATTATAGGTTTTATGAAATGTTGATTTTTTTTTGGAATGGTTAATATTCTAGGTTTATTATTTTATTTTATATTTAGAAGAATAATGAGTAGTTAAATTAAGATATAAGTGTTCTTAATTTTTTGGGATGAGTTTATAAACAAAACATGCAAATGAGCAGGAAATATTTTACATCTTTTTACCAATTAACCTTGTGGCCTTAAAAACGAGGGTAAGTTTATAATATTGTATTAAAATAATAAAATTTCGAAAAATGTAATGATCTTCTTCATAAAACACTGGCGGTTATAAATTTAAATAAATAATTAAATATTATTATTATGAAAAAATAATTTTTTAATATTATATATAATTATTTGAAAAATAACGCTCGGTTTATAAGCTAATTATTAATGTTTAAACATTACTCCCTCTGATAATTACAAATTGAATAGAAAATGCTTTATGAATGGTAGAGAAAAAGGGGTAGAAAGAAAACTAACTTTAGATGTTATTGCGGCAATTGAAACTTAAGGTATTTATATTATTTTGACGAGAGAAAATTGATCAATAAGTGAATTTATAAACGCTTTTTTCGGATATAAATGAATCAACATTTTCTGATAGTAATTTTTTTGAAGTTGGAATTTGACCTAAACAACAAAACCCAACAAGGTTTTTTTAACCTTATTGGGTTTGCAGTACTATTATTTTTAGATTAGAATCCATTAATGAATATGTAATGCATCGAAGCCATTGGTTTGCTTATTGTCTGCACAATAAACTCAATAGGGTTCAAAGCATGTAATTAAAACGAATAATTTTACAGATTATTGTGCAGAACCCTTAAATTTTTTAAATTTTAAAATATATTTTTCAATAATATTATCGGCATACAAGCAAAGAACTGATATATTATTTCTAAAAAACTGGTAAAGGTTTTTTTGATTTTTATTATATTTACTTGTGCCAATTCATAAACAAACAACTGCAATAGCTATTACCCTCATTATGATCATTGGGGCACCTTTGTTGTTTTATGCCGGATACTTTATTAAACAACAACAGATTCAATCTCAAATGTCAGCTAAGCTAAAACGAAGCAGGCTCAGTACCATTACCACTAAACAGGATGATATAAAATGGGTAAAAGCAAATAAAGAAATATTGGTTAATGGAAGATTGTTTGATGTAAACTCCATTGTTAAAAAAGCAGATTGTTATGAAATTACAGGTCTGTTTGATGTTGATGAAGATTTACTTCAAAAAGAAATAACAGATTTGCATAATCGAAAAAATAATGGGGATTCACCCATTAGTCAACTCATGATAAAATACTTGTCATTTGATGCATATTTTCATGAATATTATTTTTCATTTGTTACAAATACAATCGGCATCCAGTGTTTCTATTCTACATATTCAGGAAATGTTATTCAACAATTATTGCCTGTAGATAGTCCTCCCCCCAAAGTGTAAAATATTTTTTGAGTCAGGTTCATTTTTTTAAGAAAAAAGTATGGACATAAGGATTGTTTCCTGATGTTAATATGAATTATTTCTAAAGGCATTTTTCTGCATGAAAGAAAGATATAGTGGTTATTTGCCGGCTATAGATTAACTCAGGATATTAAACAATTTACATTTAGTGATGTTGGTCAGACTTCTGGTCAATATGATTTATTTAAAACAAGCGCATAGTAATTCCTACACGGTATTGCGATTCATTTCTTCATTCCCAAAACCAGATTATGAAAAAAATATTTCTATTTATATTAATTTTTGCATTTTGCCAAAGCGTACATGCACAAGAAAAAGTAAAACTATCTGATACACTTATGGTTGGTGCTGATTTAAGTGAGGTAGTAGTTTCAGCTAATAATTTTTCTGAAAAGAAAAAAAATATAGCGCAAAAAATAGACGTTATCAACAGCCGGACAATTGCTATGTCCAATGCTCAAAACACAGGTGATTTACTAATAAACACCGGAAAGATATTTGTACAAAAAAGTCAGCAAGGCGGTAGTAGTCCTGTATTAAGGGGCTTTGAAGCAAGTCGTATTTTATTGGTAATAGATGGTGTGCGTATGAATAACGCCATTTACAGATCGGGTCATTTGCAAAATGTAATTACTGTAGATCAGAATTCTCTTTCCAGGGCCGAAATTATGTATGGGCCTTCATCAACTATTTATGGCAGTGATGCATTGGGCGGTATTGTACATTTGATTACAAAAGCTCCGGTATTGTCTGGAACTAAAAATTTTCTGACTACAGGAAGCGGCTTTGCACGGTATAGTAGTGTAAACAATGAAAATACTATACATGCAGATGCAAGTATTGGTGGAAAAAAGTTTGCATGGTTTCAGGCGTATAACTTCAGCAATTTTGGAGACATGAAGATGGGAAAAAATTACCCTGAAAAATATCCTGATTTTGGTAGACGTACACAATATGTTGGACTGGTAAATGGGGTTGACTCTGTTATGAACAATAAAGATGACAGGGTGCAAAAATTTTCAGGATATAAGCAGTGGGATGTAACACAAAAACTGTTGTTTAAGCAAAATGAGAAAATCAGCCATTTACTTAACTTTCAATTATCCAATACTAATAACGTACCCCGTTACGATCGCCTGCAGGATGTTAAAGATTTTGGTGGAAGTATAGGAAAGAAATTAAGATTTGCAGAGTGGTATTATGGGCCACAAAAAAGGATTTTGGCTGCCTATCAGGTGAGTTTTATTAAATCCGGTTTTTTTGATGAATTTAAAGCAAACATAAACTATCAGGATATTGAAGAAAGCAGGCAAACAAGGGAATATAGACGCAATGACCGCTTTGACAGTCAGGTAGAAAAAGTAAAGGTTTTAGGTGCAACAATAAACGGCAGAAAGTTGATGGGAAATAATGAATTGGTAATAGGTACAGATATGCAGCTAAATGACGTAAAATCTGTAGCCAGCAGAACCAATCAGGTAACAGGTGCGGTAACCAAAATTATTTCACGTTTCCCAGATGGAGAGAATAAGATGAATTATATAGGAATTTATGCGCAACATGTTTATAAATTCACCAATAAGAAACTTGTATTAAATGATGGACTACGTTTGCAATCAGTACGTTTAAAAAGTAATGTGCTTGACAACTCGTTTTTGCATTTACCCGATACAGCAGTTACACAAAACAATTTAGCGGTAACAGGAAACATTGGGTTAGTATATTTGCCATCGTCCAATACAATAATCAAGGTTTCACTTGCATCAGGATTTAGGGTACCGAATGTAGATGACCTTTCCAAAGTATTTGAATCAAGCACTAGTTTAAAGCAAGTGGTTATACCCAAT
>JANPGE010000208.1:0-24108 GCA_031423805.1 Segetibacter sp.
ATTTACAAACGAGAGTGCCTTTAGAAAAATGGTATTTGTAATATCGGGGGTCATGAATAATTGTAGGGTGTAAAAATAGCTTAGTACCGTTATATCGACATAAAGCAATATTAATAATAAGTGGCTATAATTGATAATTTCTGATTTGATCCACGCTCAAAATAATGCAATCTTCCAACTCAAACTTCTCAATAACATCATTTACCAATTGCTCCCTTACTACAAGTAGGAGTGTACCTTTATAGAAATGCATCAATTTTAAAATTGCTTTGTAGTGCCCTTCCTCATTTAGCTCCAGTTTTCCAACTTCATCCAATACAAAACATTTACAGGTTGAATTAATTGCTGAATCAACAATATTATCTGCAATCTCAAAAGCTTTACGGCTAAGAAAATATTTACCTATGCTTATACTATCCTCCTTTCCTCCTTCTATTTCATAATCATAATAAGCAGCAGTAGAAATATCGTAAAGCATCTTTTTATTATCTACAGTTGGCGTAATAAAACCACATGCAGTATTGTTTTTGATCCATTCCATCATGGCTGTTGATTTGCCCGAACCTATGGGTCCCGATAAAATGATTGTTCTACAATTCCTTCTTCTCATCATAAAATACATTTAACCATATTGCATAACCCATAAAATCTCTAATGCTTTTCAATGACCTTAGAGGCTTTATCAATTCGTAAGCAACAAGTGTGTTTTTTTTTATTTCGGGTATTGCATTAAGAATTTCGCCCAATTTTTTATCATCCTTTTTTACAAGGTACTTACGATAAAGTTTTAGTAAAAAAGGGATGAGTACAAATAAGATAAACCCAACAAACAGTAGCCGAAGCAAATATTCTGTTGATAATAATTTTGTGTACAAAAAAACTGCTACTACTATAAGAAGCAATGTCACAAACACAATATTTCCTGCCAAAGATTTACGTGATGCATTTCTTTCTTTTTCTAATAAAATTTTCTTTTTCAGATTTTTTATTTCGCTACTATTGATTGAAATAAATTCGATGCTGTCACTTATTTTTTTAGCCCATAGGGCAATGATTATTCCCCATATTATATAAACCAAGAGGTAAATCGCAAAAACTAAAAGCGCAATGTTTTCAATGGAGTTAACCGATAATCCGAAAGAGCTTTTCATATAAATGATAGTAGCTTTCCAAAAATCGTTGCCTAAAATAAGCCAGGCCAGTAGCGGCTTTTGAATAGCAGATTCTATCATTACTAAAATAGAAAAAATAGAAATGGTTAAACTGCTTATTCTACCTGTGGAAAAAATTAAGGCCGCTAAAACACCCTGAAAACCTACAGCTATATATGCACCATAGGGTGAGTAAGGACTCAATAAAAACTTTATCATTAGTACAAGGCCAAGTGCGTTAATGATTATTCGGGAACTGTTATTGGAATACTTTGCAATCAGCACAATTAAAACAACTGCAAAACCACCCACAACAAAGCCGGTAATTGGTATATGCAGAAAGTGAAGCAGGCCACCAAGACCCGCCTCAATAAAAGCCCAGAAATAAGTTAATTTAAGAACTACGCTTTTATTGGGCATTCAATTTATTTTTCATTGTCTTATTACTAATGCAGGGATAGCAAATATAACAGTGACCAGAGAAATTAATTTCTCTTAAAATAAATAGCCCCGTCTGAATAGGACGGGGCTATAAAAAATTGAAACAATATTTTTTACTTTACAGCAACATTTCCTAATAGTTCTTTTACAGACGAGCAGTCAGCAAACTCCTTATCTACCTGAATGTAGTAATTGGGAATATGATCCCTGAACCATTTTTCCAATACAACACTTTTCTTTTCGTCCAAAGCCCTTTGTGAAACTTTGCTATAATCATCACGCAGGTTTTCTCTGTGTGGTTCTGTTCTTGATTGCAAATAAACCATTCTTACACCCTTCTTGCCTCTTTCGTCTGCAAAAGCCATTGGGCGACTGTATTCTCCTACCTTTAAGTCTTTTATAGCCAGTACTATATCCTTATCTAATTGATCTATAGTTACCCCACTCGATCCATCACGTGCCTGTTTTCTGCCACCACTAAATTTAGCAGTTTCATCTTCGCTATATTTGCTTACGGCCTCGCCAAAACTTAATTTGCCGGCTACAATTTTAGCTTTTATGCTGTCTAATTTATCAGATGCTTCTTTTATTTCTTCGTCTGTTACCGGAGGAATTCGTAAGATATGCCTGATTACAGCATCGTCTCCGGCACGGCTTACCATTTGTAAAATGTGTAATCCGAACTTTGATTTTACCACCGGCGAAACCTGCCCTTCTTTTAATTTAAAGGCGGCAGATAAAAATGCAGGATCCCAGAATTTATCTGTACGGTTTATGTTGTACTGTCCGCCACTTTCTTTGCTACCAGGATCTTCTGTATAAGAACGGGCCAATAGTTCAAACTTTTTTGTTCCGTTTTCTACTGCAGCTTTCCATTCGTTTAGTTGTTTGGTCACATAGCTTTCTACATCACGGTTAGCCTTCGGGAATAAAATAATTTCACTTAACTCCAGTTCGCTTTCGTAAAAGGAAAGGCTGTCTTTTGGTATTTTTTCGTAATAAGCTTTCACTTCATTGGGGGTAATTTTTACATTTTCCACCACCTTTTTACGCATTTGGTCAGCCAAAGCCCTGTCGCGAAAAGTTTCTCTGAAATCTTCTTTCAACTGGTAAACGGTTTTGCCGGCCACCTCTTCCAGCATTTCTTTGCTGCCGTACTGCATTGTAAAAGCCCGGATTTGATTATCCAAAGAAGCCTCAATTTCTTCGTCACTAACCGGTAGGGAATCTTTCTCCGCCTGCAGCACCATAGCTTTTTCTATTAAAGCACGTTGCATAATTACACATTCAGGATTGGGTGGCAGCGAAATGCCCTGCCGCTGTGCATCCATAATAGAGTTGAAAATATCGGAGTGAAGTATAATTTTATCACCAACCTGGCCAATAATTCTGTCGGCCACAACTTTCTTGGGTTGTGCAAACACACAAAGCGAACCAAGCAGCGCCACAGCAAACAAAGCCGGTTGTATTAAATTTCTACGTGTACTATTCATTGTAAAGTTTGTAATGCCTCAAAAATATCCATTACCGCTGTTAGTAAGGCAAATATGCAGGGGATTTAACAAAATAGATAAATTATGCAATTGCGACATTTACTCCAATGCAGTTGTATGAAACCCGAAAAAACAATAGAACTAAATCAACTGGAACTATTAAGAAGTAAAAAACCCATAGATAAAAGCAAAAAAACAATAATAACTCAATTGTAAATTTTATACTTTCACTATATGGAAAATAATGAAGCTTATGGCAAAGCATTGGAAAGAATAAATGCTTGTATAGCAGAAATAGCGATTACGCTTGACTTGTCGAATTTGGGTTTGGAAGTGATACCGAAAGAGGTGGGGAAATGTTACTGGATTACCGAATTTGATTTATCTTTTAATCAAATCACTGAGATAAAAGGGTTGGAGCAACTGGTGGAGTTGCAAAGGCTTAATTTATCCAGAAACCAAATCACCGAGATAAAAGGATTGGAACAATTGGTGGGGTTGCAATCGCTTAATTTATCCAATAATCAAATCAATGAGATAAAAGGATTGGAACAAGTGGTGGGGTTGAAAGCGATTTCTTTATCCGATAATAAAATCACCGAGATAAAAGGATTGGAACAACTGGTGGAATTGCAAGAACTTTATTTATCCAATAATCAAATCACCGAGATAAAAGGACTGGAACAACTGGGGGGGTTGCAATCGCTTCTTTTATCCAATAATCAAATCACCGAGATAAAAGGTTTGGAACAACTGGTGGGGTTGCAAGAACTTCGATTATCTTATAATCAAATCACCGAGATAAAAAGATTGGAACAACTGGTGGGGTTGCAAACGCTTATTTTATCAAATAATCAAATCAGCGAGATAAAAGGATTGGAACAACTGCCTTCCTTAAAAGAAGTCCTGTTATCGGACAATTGGATTACTAAACTTGAGGCCCTCCTACCATTAATTAACCTTGAATATTCAGATGTCTATTTTTCCATTGGTAACAACGCGGTTTTACAACAATTGCCCTCAGATCTTGTGGAAGCAGGGTGGGCTGCTATCCGTGACTGGCTAATTGCAACTAATAACAAAGAAGTATTTGAACCGATTAATGAGATAAAATTGTTGCTGCTCGGTAATACTAATGTAGGAAAGTCAAATCTGCTAAACTATTTCGAAACCAACAGTTTAATGTATGAAGAAGATACAACACACGGGATTCGATATTCAGCTCTAACAAACCTTATAAAGGACATTAATGTTAATTGCTGGGATTTTGGTGGCCAGGAATTTTACCATGCTACTCACCAGCTATTTTTTAGTCCAGGTGGCTTGCATATCGTGTTGTGGAGCAAAAAAGACGTACAACGATTTACAAACAAGCCCGAACTATGTTTCGATTTGTCGTATTGGCTTCGTTGCATAGAACAATTGATAAGCCATCAAAAAGATGATAATAAAGACGAAACAAACAAAAGAAAGAAGATTGAAGTACTGGTGTGTGAAAACAAAATTGACATGTCAGGCTACAAAACAGCTCACCTGAATCAACCTGCCATACAAGAGAAGTTTGCAGAACTTGAGCTAACATTTACAGGCATCAATCTCGTGCCGCTAAAATACTTTGAAAGCCTCAAAGAATTGATTGCGGAAAAGGCGAGAGGCTTGGTTCTTAAAAGACCCCCATTCTATAAAAAATATCTTGAAAAAATCAGGCAAAGAAAGAGCCCCTTTGTGTTGCTGAAAGACATCTATAACAATGATGTTGATGGTTCCCGAAAACGTGTTGAAAATACGATGGAGGTGTTTAATAACATGGGATTGCTGCTATACTTTCCTTCCATTATACCAGACAAAGTATTTACCCAACCACAGGTGTTATTAGACTTACTGTATGAAAAGGTGTTACACAATAAGGGAAATGAGAGCATTACCAGGCAAAAAATTAATGAAGCTATCGATAATAATAAGTTGGAATTACAGAATCAACAGGTAATTGAGTTATTGCTTCATTTTGATCTTGTTTTCCAAATACCAGATGAACCGGAGGTATATTTTATTCCCCAATATCTTTCGGCACCTTCTTCTTTTATTGATTTTTTTCATCGACATCAATTTAACCAGGCAAACATTCGCATAGCGTCTGATAACTTCCTGATGAACGTGGCAATGCTAAAAGTATTTGGCAAATATGGGAGTTATGTAAAAAAAGATAACAAGCAGGACCACTTGTTTTGGAAAGATGGGATTGTGATAGAAAAAGACAACATGCTATTGATGGTGAAGTTTGATCGGGTGAAACAGTATATTGAATTGTATCCGGACAATCATCATAACAATTTCACCCTTCAAAAAGAGGTGGTAAGGTTTATCCTTGATATTCCAAATCAAAAACACATAGAGCAAAGAAGGAAGGAATTGGCGAAAAAATTTGATGTTACTCCAAGCGAAGTAAAGGTAAAAACAAAAGACAAATTGATTGAAAGAGGAATAATGGGTAGTTGGTACAGCGGCTATTTTGATGTTCTTATCAGTCTTGATGGAAAATTCTTTGTACCATGGACCACCATTGTAAAACAAGTTGAACAAGGAATTTTTCAAGTTCAGACGGTTCAAGAATTAATGATCGAAAACAACAAAGAAGTAATAAGGAAAGTGAAGACGATTTCGGTGTTTGACTACAACAAGTATTTACCTGAAAAAGATAAAGGGCAAATGAAAAAGGTATTTATTTCTTACTCAAAAGAAGACCTGCGGATGGTGAACAAATTTATAGAACATTTGTCGGCTCTGCAACTGGATGGTAAGATTGCGCATTGGTACTGTACAGAACTAACAGCCGGTGGCGACTGGAACCATGAGATACAGGAGCACTTTGATGCGGCAGATATTGCATGCTTTATGATTAGCCCCAACTTCATGAAGACAAAGTATATTCACGAGCATGAGATCAAGAAGGCTTTTGAAAGAAAGGATAAAGGGAAAAAGCTAACAATAGTGCCAATTATTTTGGACTTCTGTAAATGGACTACTAAGGTTAATAATTTAGGGGATTTTACTGCACTGCCCTATATGGTAAAACCCGTTGCCGATTTTCAGAATGAAAATATGGCGTGGTATATTATACAGGAATGCCTGCGGCTAATGATTGAGAATGATCTAAACCCGAATGGGGAAGACTTTTACAGAAGCCAGCCGTTGCCGAAAGATGTGATTAAAATATTTGAAAGGATAGCAGAAGGGCGTGTTGATAATAACACTAGTAATTAATAACATTCAAAACTCCTTATTACAGATATTAAATCGTTATAAAATAGAATTATCCTTTTCCCAAAATGAAACCCATTCTAATCATAACAATTCTAACCCTGCTTACTACAACTGCAAAATGTCAGGGTTTTGAAGGCGAGTGGAACGGTTTCTTTTTGAACATTAATTCGCCTAAAGCCAACCCCATCAAACTACAATTTACATGGAACAAGGACAGCACTTATGACATTAAAAGCTATTCACCCGGCAAGACAATTAATGGAAAAGATACTACGGTTGTTTGCAATGTAGCTTACCTGGTTAAAGGTTATGATTCTATAACCTTACAGGAAACAGCCATTTTAGACCCCCCTAATGCGGCAAGTAGCTGCCTGCAAATAATGACCCTCAAAATTGTGATGAGAAAGAAGAAGGCAATTTTAAAAGGAACATGGGAAAGTGATGAATGTTTTGCTTTTGGACATTTAAGATTGGAGAAAACTATTGACAATAAACTAAAATATTAGTCCACAAAAAACCCGCTGAAATTTCAGCGGGTCTTTTTTATTATTTAGAAGAAACATTTTACAATGTCCGCTTCACTTCTTCTGATTCAAAAGCTTCTATTATATCTCCGGCCCTAAGGTCGTTGTAATTTTTGATGGTAAGACCGCACTCCATGTTGTTGTTTACTTCTTTCACATCGTCTTTGAAACGTTTTAGTGAACCAAGTTCTGCAGCACCACCTTCGCCTTTTGGATATTCTACAATACCATCACGAATAATGCGGACTTTGGAGTTTCTGAATATTTTACCTTCTATAACCATACAACCTGCTACTGTAGCCTTGTCAAATTTATACACTTCTTTTACCTCTACATTGGCAGTAATTTTCTCAACAAACTTAGGTTCCAACATACCTTCCATGGCACTCTTGATCTCGTCAATAGCCTGGTAGATGATGGAATAAAGTTTGATTTCTACCCCTTCTGTATCAGCCACACGTGCCGCCTGACTGCTTGGTCGTACGTTAAAGCCTATCAATATTGCATCAGAGGCTGTAGCCAACAATACATCACTTTCTGATATTTGTCCTACACCTTTGTGTACTACCCGTACTGCAATTTCTTCGGTTGATAACTTCTGCAATGAATCACTTAATGCTTCTACAGATCCATCCACGTCACCTTTAATTATCAGGTTCAGTTCTTTAAAGTTACCCAAAGCAAGACGACGGCCGATTTCATCAAGGGTAATATGTTTTCTTGCACGTAGCCCCTGTTCACGAAGAATCTGTGCTCTCTTGGTTGCTATTTCTTTAGCATCTGCTTCATCCTCATATACTTTAAATTTCTCACCCGCCTGTGGTGCACCGTTAAGACCTAATACTAAAACCGGTGTAGAAGGCGGAGCTTCATTTACCCTTTGGTTACGCTCATTGAACATTGCTTTTATCTTACCAAAATGTTGTCCGCTCACCATAATATCTCCCTGGCGTAGTGTACCATTTTGAACTAAAAGTGTTGCAACATAACCACGTCCTTTGTCTAAGGTAGCTTCTATTATTGTTCCTGATGCTTCACGATCGGGGTTCGCTTTTAAGTCAAGCAATTCTGCTTCAAGACCAATTTTTTCAAGCAAAAGATCCACATTCATTCCCTTCTTGGCGCTAATTTCCTGACTTTGAAATTTACCGCCCCACTCCTCTACCAATATATTCATACCGGAGAGTTGTTCGTATATTTTTTGTGGATTTGCCCCGTCTTTATCTATTTTATTGATGGCAAAAATCATAGGAACACTTGCAGCCTGTGAGTGACTGATTGCCTCTTTGGTTTGTGGCATTACCGCATCATCTGCAGCAACAACTATAACTGAAATATCTGTAACCTTTGCTCCACGTGCCCTCATAGCTGTAAATGCTTCGTGACCCGGTGTATCAAGGAAAGTTATTTTTTTGCCTGAAGTTGTACTTACTTCATAAGCACCAATGTGCTGTGTAATACCACCCGCCTCGCCGGCTACAACGTTTGCATTTCTGATATAATCGAGCAAGGATGTTTTACCGTGGTCAACGTGACCCATGATAGTAACAATTGGCGCACGGGGTTGCAAGTTGTCTGAATCATCCTCATCGTCTTCATCTTCCATTTCGGCTTGTGCCTCCATATCTATGAACTCAACATCATAGCCAAACTCTCCGGCTACCAATTCTATAACTTCTGCATCTAAGCGTTGGTTAATAGATACCATGATACCCAATCCCATACACTTACCAATAACTTCGGCAAAGCTTACATCCATCATGTTGGCCAATTCGCTAACGCTGATGAATTCTGTAACCTGTAGTTTATTATCATCCGGACCATCCATTTGGTCAGCCATTTCATCTCTTCTTGCCTTACGGTGCTTGGCTTTCATACTCTTTCCACGACCTGAACCGCCTGAAAGTTTTGCCTGTGTCTCCCGTATTTTATCCTGAATTTCTTTTTGATCTATTTCTTTATCGTCTCTGCGTTTTTCTGTACTACGAGGACCAAAACGGTTTGCGCCACCTTGTCCACCTCCACCGCTGCGGTTGCCACCGCCTTGTCCACCGCCTGTTGCTGCACGGTTTTGTGCACCCGGCAATTCGGATGAACGTGGTCCAAAACGGTTGTTGGGTCCTGTAGACTGACTTGGTGTGCCCGGTGTTCCTGGTTGTCCTGCTCTGGCCTGCGGATCTTTCTGGGCTTGTTCACCCTTAACAGGTATGCGTTTTCTTTTGCGTTTTTCCTGCTGACTAAGTGGTTTTGGTCTTGTATCGCTTTCAACAGGAAGAACAATTTTGCCTAATATTTTAGGGCCTTCAAGTTTATCAGCTTTAATATTAGATATAACCGGCGCCTCTATGACTACAGGCGGGGCTGTTATTGGAGCAACAAAAGCAACCGGTGCCACTGGAGGCGTAGGTGTTGCAGCAACCTTGGCTTTAACGGTTTCTTTTTTAGTCTCTTTTGCAGGGGCTTTAGCTGTAGTTGCCGGTTTTTTAGCACCCTTCTTAGGGCGGGTAGAAGAATCTATTGCAGATAAGTCCACTTTCCCTAAAATTTTGGGTCCTTCTAACTCCGGGGATTCAATTTTAAGTGAGTTTGTCGGCTCTTCAATTTTTTCGGTCGGCATTTGAGCAACGACTTCAGGAATAGGTTCGGTTTCTACGACCGGCGCTACCACTTCTATTACCGGTTTCTCCACAGGAAGCGGAGCAGGCTTTTCGGGCTCTGGAGCTACTACAACTTCTGGCTTGGCTTCTACCACTACAGGAGGCACTTCTACTACTGGCTCTGCAACAGGTGCAGGTTTGGCAGCTTCTTTCTTTACAAAAGATAAGTCCTCTTCGTCCCTTTTTTTACGAGATTCTGGTTGCACGCCTTTGGGTATTTCTACCTGATCGGCTTTATTTTTTGCAACTTTATCGCCCTGAAACTGTGTCTGCAGTGCACGATACTGATCTTCGTTCAGCTTGGAAGTAGGTGTAAGACCGTCTTTGGAAAATCCTTTTCCTACCAAAAAGTCAATAAGAGTATCCTGTCCAATGTTGAACTCTTTGGCAGCAGCTAATAATCTCGGTAATTTAATTTCTGTCATTCAATGTTTTTATTTGATCCAAAGGATCCCGTTGCCTAAGCAAGTGGCTCCAAAAGTAACCCAACTTTTGTGCTGAAAGTGTTTATGTTACATACTTTTTCTTTTTAGGGATTAAATCTTGTTATTTCAGCAATGCACCGCCGGAGCGGTAATTATATTTATTTGTTATTCTTTAATGCTAATACCAGTTAAATGTAACCCTGTTTAATTGCTATTGTCGATAATAATAATATTAAGTCATGAATGGCGAAAAAAGCATACTTGAAAAATCAAATTTTGAACGGAATGCGTCGCAACGATGATTCATCAGGGTACAAATGCCTGTATCCAAAAAATTATCAGGTGTTTTAAGGCACCCTATAATCCACTTTGATTCTTATTCTTTTTCAAACTCGTTTTGCAGAATACTGCGCAAGTCGTTGATTGTTTCTTTTTCCAAATCGGTACGGCGCTCTAATTCTTCTGCTGTAAGGTCTAGTACACTGCGGGCTGTATCGCAACCTATGCGCTTTAATTCATCTATTATCCATGGTTCTATCTCATCGCTAAATTCTTCAAGATCTATATCAAACTCTTCTACTTCTCCTTCGTTATCGCGATAAACATCTATCTCGTAACCTGTCAATTCACACGCCAATTTGATATTTACACCACGGCGGCCAATTGCCAATGAAACCTGATCTGGTTTTAAATAAACACTTGCATGTTTTGTTTCGTGATCAAGATCCATGCTTGTGATTTTTGCAGGTGTCAATGACCTTTGAAGCAACAGGTTTATGTTATTTGTCCAGTTTATTACGTCTATATTCTCATTTTTAAGTTCGCGAACTATACCATGTATGCGGCTTCCTTTCATACCAACACAGGCACCAACCGGATCTATTCTGTCGTCGAAACTTTCTACAGCTACTTTGGCTCTTTCTCCCGGATCTCTAACTATTTTTCTTACAACAATAAGACCATCAAATATTTCGGGCACCTCAATTTCGAGCAATTTAGAAAGGAATTTGGTACTTGTACGGCTTAGAATGATTACCGGTGAGTTATTTTTTAAATCTACCCGCTCAACTACTGCACGAATGGTTTCACCTTTTTTGAAGAAATCGCTTGGTATTTGTTCTGATTTAGGCAAAATAAGTTCGCTACCGTCTTCGTCTAGCAGCAAAACTTCTTTTTTCCAAACCTGGTAAACTTCGGCACTTACTATTTCGCCAATGCGTTCGCCATATTTTTTTACCAATACGTTTTTCTTAAGATCGCTGATGCGGCTGGCAAGTGTTTGTTTGGCTGCAAGAATAGCACGGCGACCAAAGTCATAAATATTAACTTCCTGGTAAAGTTCCTCCCCAACTTCAAAGTCGGGTTCTATTTTGGTGGCATCGCTATAGGCTATTTCGGCCAAGGGGTCAATCACCTCACCGTCATCAACAATCATTCGGCGACGGATGATTTCAAGGTCACCTTTTTCTGCGTTTACGATAACGTCAAAGTTGTCGTCGCTTGAATATTTTTTGCGGAGCAGGGTTTTAAACACATCTTCTACCACTTTCATTAGGGTAGGACGGTCAATGTTTTCAGCATCCTTAAACTCCTGGAATGCTTCGATGAGGTTGATACTTGCCATATTTTGAGTTTATTTTTTTGTGATGTTTATGAGGTTCAAAAGGTTCAATTGTTTGAAAGGTTCAAGGTTTTTTTTTAGAACTGGATTTGAACGGTTGCTGATTTTATGTTTTCAAATGGAATAATGTGCTGATGGGTTTCTACTTTTTTTCCTTTTCCTGTCGTTGTCTCTATTATTATGTCTGTTGTGGTTACTTCAAGCAGTTTTCCTTCTTTTTCTGAATCGTCCTGAAACGTAACGAGCAAATGCCTTCCAATATTTTTCACATATTGTCTGTGAAGTTTTAGTGGTTCTTCTACACCGGGGGAAGAAATTTCCAAAGAAAAATTTCCGTCTGGGAAAAAACCTGCTTCTTCTATCTGTTGATACAATTTGCGGTTGTATCTAACACATTTCTCAATAGACATGCCTTCGTCGCTATCTATATATATTTTAATATTGTTGGTTGGTTTTACTTTTAGTGAAACCAAAAAATCTCCCGGATTGGCTGACAACAGTTCGCCGAGCATGTTTTCTACAGCCTGAATATGTGTTTCGCTTGACATGGTAAAATAGAAGAAGGGAACGTCTCCGTTCCCTTCTGTTGTTTTTCTTTCTGCCGCAAATGTACAAAATAATAAGGATGTCATCCAAATTTTTGTTGATGAAAATTTGCGGACGTGTCAGAATAACCCGTTAAGTATTTGCAAAAAGATAAAAATTTGAGCGTTTTGATAAAGGATAATAATGTTGATTAGTACCTTCGTTCTATGATACTAGGTAGATTTTTATTCTGGTTTATAATTATTTATGTGTTGTACAAATTCATTGTAGGATTTGTAATGCCTGTAGCCGGTGCATCAAAAAAAATGAGGAATGCAATGAAAAATATGCAGGACAATATGAATCAACCCCATGCAGAACAGCCACCCACACCTAATAATAGAAATACTGAACAGCAATCCAATACGCCCAAAGGTGATTATATTGATTTTGAAGAAGTGAAATAGCAGGTTAATTTTATTAATCGGAGTGCATCCACATAGCCTACCCGCAAACTTTTTATTATAACCCTAAATCAAGCACTGTTGTAGGTGATAGCAATAATATGGTTTGCAATCCTGCCTGTTTTGCCCCTTCTATATTACCAATAGTATCGTCTATAAATAATGTTTCCTCTGGTAGTAAGTCTTCCATTTCAAGTAAGTTGGTAAATGATTGGGGATAGGGTTTTCGTAATCCCAATTCATGAGAATAATGTGCTTTTATAAAATTATCATCAAAACTATTAAGACCCGTACATTGCTGATAGATGAGCTGAAAAGCATTGTAATGAATAAGATTGGTATTGCTGTACAGATAAATGTTGTAGCGCAGTTTTATTTCATTAAGCCATTGCAGCCTTTCCGGGGGGAATGTCCCCAGCAAAGCATTCCATGCCTTTTCTATTTGTTCGTCTGAAAGATTGGTATGGGTTTGCTGCCTGAAAAGTTGGTAAAAAACTGATGGGGTTATTTTCCCTGTTTCCAGATCTTCAAAAAGAGGTGATGCTGTATGTTGGCTAAAGAACTGCTGAAAATTGGAAAGTCCAAGATCGGCAAATGCTTTTTCTGTTTTGGCGAAGTCTATATTTATAAAAACGCCGCCCAGATCGAAGATGATGTTTTTTATTTTTTGCATACTGCAAAAATATTGAAGCGGGAAATGCGAAAACTTTTATATTTGCACCCCGTTGAGGGAAAAAGATCTGCTACATACTCATTTAAAATAGTTTTGCAGGCTGCAAAGTTTGCAAACGGGGCCTATAGCTCAGTTGGTTAGAGCACCTGACTCATAATCAGGTGGTCCTAGGTTCAAATCCTAGTGGGCCCACTTAATAATCAAGCACTTACGATGTAAAAATTGTAGGTGCTTTTTTATTTCCACCAAAATTTTAGTTTAATAGTATAGCCTGAAAGAAACTGAACCTTTTGTTTGGTAAGCATTTAGGTCATTTTTTTTAAATGTGGTTGGCAATAATTTTTTAAAAGGTCATTAATACTGCTATTGCTAAATCAAAAAGGTTCGTTTGTACTACTTTTTCATCACCAAAAACTTTACCCGTTTCCTTACTTCGCCATTTGCAGCACTGCATGTGCTGTTTGATGCAACCAGTTTGGCCGAATAGGCGCCGGTATTACAGCTATGAAGCATTTTATGAATTGTATCTGATTGAGTGTTAACCTAACGAGACATGAGGTTGATATAGTAATCCATTGATAGAAATCCTGACACCGATGACGTAATTACATCATTTCTTCAATACCAATTCTTCTTTTGCTGCCCATAGACTGATGTCTTGCTTGCTTAATGCAGCGGCCATTAGATCCGGAAATTTATCTGGGGTGCAGGCGAAGACAGGTATGCCTAAGTTGGATAAGAATTGAGCATTGCCATGGTCGTATGAAGGAGCCCCTTCGTCGTTGAGGGCAAGTAATACAATTACTTGAACACCTGCAGAAACCATCTCCACAGCACGTTTGCGCATCTCCAGTTCGTTGCCACCTTCGTATAAATCGGTGATGAGAACAAGGACAGTATCGAGCGGCTTTGTAATGATTTGTTTGCAATAAGTGAGGGCGGCATTGATATCGGTACCGCCACCAAGTTGAACACCAAATAATAACTCAACAGGGTCGGTAAGTTCTTCGGTGAGGTCGGCAACTGCAGTATCGAACACAACCATCTTTGTTTTGATAGCGGGAATAGACGCCATAACAGAACCAAAAATGCCGGAGTAAACAACAGAGGAACCCATAGAACCACTCTGATCGAGACACAGTACAACATCTTTTAAAGAGCTCCGCTTCCTGCCATATCCAATCCTTGTTTCGGGTATGATGGTTTTATAATCAGGCTGGTAATGCTTCAGGTTTTTTAGGATAGTTGCATGCCAGTTGATTTCGTTATGACGTGGTCGGCGGTTGCGAACACTCCTGTTTAAACTACCGGTAATTGCCTGTTGTGTTGGGGTAGCTAGTTTGCGTAACAGTTCATCTACAACCTTACGTACTACCTGCCGTGCGGTGTCTTTTGTTTTATCTGGTATCACATGGCTTAACGTCATTAAGGTGGCTACAAGGTTCACATCAGGCTCTACGTTCTCTAACATTTCTTTTTCGAAAAGCATTTGAGTTAAGTTCAAACGTTTGAGTGCGTCCTGTTGCATTACCTGTACAACTGTCGATGGAAAGAACGTTCGTATATCACCTAACCATCGTGCAACATTAGGTGAGGAAGGGCCTAACCCGCCTTTGCGATCGTTATCATATAATGCTTCAAGTGTTGCATCCAGCTTCACATCTAACCCACCTAAAGCAAAGCCGGTACCATCATTTTGGTTACCACCCAATATCATCCTCCATTTGCGTGTTACTTCTTCATTGCTCATTATGCTGTTGTTTTTGCAAACCTAATAGTTGTAATACAATTGGTATCCCTTGCTTTGCCCTTTCATAGTTAAAGTTGTTATCCTCCCTTGAGGTTGTAGCTGAGCTTTTCCCTGACTTTACCTTTTCACCTATCTTTCTTTTTTCAGGCTGAGAGAAGTTGGAAAACGATCTTCTTAGCAATGGAAGCACCTGTATAAATACACCTTCATCCAACCCCGCAATCCAGTTGTTCACCACATTCCAAAGGCCATTATCTATTAGGAGAATGGTTCCGCTTCCTTTTAAAAAACCTTCAAGCCATGCTGCACTTATATCAGGAGGATTGGTAAGTGACATTCTAAAACCAAATGCTTTCACCAACTCATCTCCTTCCAATAATTTATAGTCAGTCATCAACCTTACAGCATAACCTGCAACAACCGGCGAAGTGTTTTGATTGCCTGCGATAATGCGCAAAGTTTGTTGCCATTGAGCAGTTATGGTTTCTTTCTGTAGAACATTTACAGCGTCATTCAACTTATACAACAAGTCGATTAAATGTTGCGCAGCGTCTTCATCAATTGCGGTGACTGCATTTGGTAAGCTTACACAAATCCTTGTGATCATTACTTCAAGAATGTTCATTACAAGCTCTGCATCTGTCTTGCGAACATTACCATAACGGCTAACGGTCACTAAAGGCGGAACCGCTTCCATTAGCTGAACAACGTCTCCGCTTGCTGCTGCTAAATTGTTTATATGTTCTATCAACACTTCAACAGTTTTGTGCAACTCGGCAGGGAGCGTTTGTTGTAAGAGGTGCGAAACCTTGAATAATGATGTTGCCTTTCTTGCTTCATCACTTACATACTTTGAAGTTGCTTCTTCAACTGTATTCCCCCAGCCGCCTTTTTCAATGATGTCAATTGAAAATGCAGGATCCCATTGCAATCGCCATTGTTCTTTAAATGTTCCTTTACCTGATACATCATGTTGTTGTCCCCATTGAATATCCAGTAATCTTAGGCGATGTAATAATATGCTTCGTTCGAGATCAGTTTCTTTACGCAGGTCAAGCGTGTAATCTTTAAAGTCGGCAGTAGGTGGAAGTCGAAGCTTCTTTTGCAACTTTTCAATATCTACCTGCAATGGTGGTTTTGGTATTGATGCGGGAACCTCACCAAGCTTATTGCTAACAATCAATTCATCATGAATAAGCTTCATTAAAACATTTTCCCCATTGCATAACACACTTAATGTTGCTTCATTCAATTCCTCTAAACCTGCTTTTGAATAGTTGCGCAACGAAGCCAGCGATTCAGCCAAGCGAACTGCTTCTATCACATGCGCAACAGATGTATCCATTCCGTTCTTACGAAACAAGTGAGCAACCTTTGTCATCCATCTTGTTCCATCATCTTTAGGATAAGTCCACACGTGCTCATACCAACCAGGTGAGTTAATACCTGCACCATAACCGCTTCGATAACTCAATCTATTGTAGGTCCACGGTACCCATGTACATTCAATCTTGACTTTTGGTAAAGCCTTCAATAACTCGTTATCATCTTTGGGCTTAGGCATATTAACCAAAGTTGGAACATGCCATGCACCACATATCACAGCAATGTTTTGAAACATTTCTTTTTCAGCCTGGCGTATCATTTTGCGCATGTATGCTTCACGCAATTGCTCCAGCTTATCTTCATGGAAAGGTAAATCCTCCCGCAGGCTTTGCATAGCTTCGGTTACCGCATCAAATACCTGCTCACAATTTTGACGATGCTCAAACATTTGCTCCCACCACTTTTCGCCTTCTTCGTAACCTGCTGCTTCTGCCAGGTAAGAAATTGGATCAAGTCTTATTCGTACCGCCTCTTGCTCTGTTTCATCTATAACATTATTTAGTTGAACCGGATCAACTAAGTCTTTTTCTGTGGTTTTGTGTGTATCCGATTTTTCTTTTTCAACTGCTAACTGGTGCGAAATGGGAAGGTCAAAAAAACGAACATGTATTTTATTTCGCCGTGCATACAATATCGATTGCCATTCAGGAGAAAATTCGGCAAAAGGATAAAACACTGACCGTTGCGGGTCATCAGGCTGGTAACATAATATTGCAACCGGCGGTTTCAGCGATGCGTCATCAGCCCATTGCAAAATCGCATCCGCTTCCGGGGGCCCCTCAATTAGAACAATATCCGGCTTCAGTTCTTCCAAAAATGCTTTTACATTTTTAGCCGAACCAGGTCCGTGATGTCGTATGCCTAAAACATGTGTTGGCATTTATCTTTTTCTTTAAAAGTAAATTTTATGAAACCATCTTCATTGCTACTATGATGCTTCCGTTGCGTCGCACTCTTGTACTTGTATATCTTTATTGACCGAATTAATCCACTACGACACGAAGTACACCAGGTAATATCAAGACTTCGTGAACCTTTGTGTCTTTGTGCCTTCGTGGTTCAAAAAACTTTTAGCCCAGATCACGACAAGCTCTATAAACATCTTTCCAATCTTCTCTTGGTTTCAAAACAGTTTCCAAATATTCCTGCCAAACCACTTTATCCTGAACAGGGTCCTTCACAACAGCGCCAATAATTCCGGCAGCTAAATCGGCAGCCTTCAATTCACCATCTCCGAAATATGCAGCCATTGCAAGTCCATTGTTTACAACCGATATAGCTTCGGCAGTACTCAATGTTCCCGACGGTATTTTTATTTTTGATTTTCCATCCAATGTTACACCACTACGTAACTCTCTAAAGATGGTTACTATGCGACGAATCTCTTGCAGTGCAGGTGGTTCAGCAGGCAACTCCATTATCTTTTCAAAACTTTCTACTCTTCGCTTTACAATATCAATTTCTTCCTCCATCGTTTCCGGAACCGGAAGAATAACGGTATTAAACCGACGCTTCATTGCACTGGATAATTCATTCACACCCTTATCACGATTGTTTGCAGTAGCAATGATATTAAAGCCTCTTGTTGCCTGGACTTCCGTGTTTAGTTCAGGAATAGGAAGAGACTTTTCAGATAGTATTGTAATCAAAGTATCCTGCACATCTGCACCTATTCTTGTAAGTTCTTCAATTCTTACAATCTTACCATCTTTCATTGCACGCATCACAGGTGTTTCTACAACAGCCTTCGCTGTTGGACCTTCAGCTAGCAATCTTGCATAGTTCCACCCGTATCTTATAGCCTCTTCACTTGTTCCCGCTGTTCCCTGGACGATCATAGTTGAATCGCCACTAATGGCAGCAGCAAGATGTTCGCTCACCCAACTTTTGGCAGTACCTGGCAATCCATAAAGCAATAATGCCCTGTCTGTTGTTAGTGTAGCAACTGCTATTTCCATCAGTCGCCTTTTGCCTATATACTTTGGGGTAACTTCAAATCCATTTTTGAGTTTACCTCCTAACAAATAGGTTACAACTGATTGCGGAGCTAACCTCCAATTTGTTGGTCGCTTACCTGTTTCCTCCTTAGCTATTTCTTCAAGCTCCTCTGCAAATAATTGTTCAGCATGTTCCCGTAGTAATGTTGACATGAATAATAATTTATGATTGAAATACTTTTAAAGTTTGTGTTCGTAGCGTTAATAGTTGTGTAATATATTCACTTGTCTTAGTCCACATATCCCTCGCATAATCTTCTTTTGGTGTACACTTTTCTAATTCCGGTATTATCTCCGACGGAATGGATAAAATATGCTCTTTATAAAACGGGCGACCATAACGGTAATGATTTTTAGCTGTGTGCTTAAAAATCTCTTTAGTCAATCGTAAGCTCCATTGCTTTTTATAATAAAACAGTAAATAATGAAGGACACCTTCTGTTGTTTCTTCATTTTCAAAGAACCCGAGTGCATATTTTTCTTTTTCATCTTCCGGCAATAATTGCAATGCTTCTGCATAAAGCTTGTTATCGCTGACGGCAATTACGGCCTTTAACCAGTCAACATCTTTAAATGTGCCTGCTGCCAATCCAAATGCAGGTATAAACTGTTTCGTTTCTTTTTTCTTGTTGAAAAGATCGATTATTTCTTTTCTCGGTAATTGATAATTTTCCTCAAATAAAGACGGTGGTACAGCTGCAAGTAGCTGGTAAACAATAAAATCATTTTCAGACACTCCTTTATCACTGCTCACCTTTTCAATACCTGTTTTAAAAATGCTGTCATCAATCTTGTCAGTTAGCTTAATTTCCAAAACAGTTTTCGACCCAATCCCCAACAAGCCTTTCTCTTTCCTCATGGATATTGATTGCTTCAGTATTTCCCAATACCGTTGAACAACGTTAGAACCAGGAATGAGCTTCAATAATTTCAACGCTTCGTCTTTAACCTTTTGGCTTTTTTCATTCATTAACTGCTCAAGCCATTCAACATCTTCATTGCTTATTCCAACTGATAATTGTTTTAGCAGTTCCGCTTTTGTATTCGCATTTTCCTGCGACCACACCTGTTTCAATAGCTCCCGAGATCTGTCGGCTTCAGTTTGTCTCAGCTTATTCAGAAAAGCCCGCCTTTGTTCCACAGTGCCTGTTTGCCAAATGCCTTCATCAATCGTAACTGATTCAAATTTCCATGCTTCATTAAATGGCAGCAGCCATTCACCTCTCTTACCTGTTACAGCGAATATTTCTTGCTGCAGATGCTTATACTTTATACCAGAATCAAACAATAAAGGAATGTATTCAGAAAGAACAATTTGATTTTTATTGTTGCATTCCCGCAACCACAACCCAAATAATGCAGCACTTTCTGCTGAAAGAATATCATTTAAAAGCTGGTGAGACTGAGGACTGCAGTGCAACCTTAGCTCTTCTCCGGCTTGTGTTCTGTCCACACTTTTATTAGTATGTTGAAAACCGCATTTCCTGTAATTGAAAGCAACAGAAGCAATATTTAAATACTGCTCTTCCTTATCCCCAGTTTGATTTATTATTTCATGTACTTCAGCAAGTTCTTCGGAAAAGTCTTCTTTTCTTAATTGCCGTTTATCTGTACCAAGCAATGCCGTATGTATTATATTATCCCAAAATTCCATTTACAGACTTTTATATGTTTCGTTATCCCATACACCTAGTGGTTCATATAGATTTTCTTTGCCGACTACAGCAGCAGTAACAGGTTTACCGCCACTTATAGCTAATAACTTCCAGATATTCTTAAAGTTTTCATTCAACTGAATTAAGTCGTTATTGTCATCTGCCAACCACCAACGTTGGTCATATATCACAGGAGTGACCTGCTTAACAACATATGGTCTTACTGAGTTAAAAGGAATAAGAGCATTTACCTTAGTTTCCGTTTCAGCAATTTCCTTCCAGAAAGAATATACATTTTTAGGTAATGATGTATTTGTAGTAAGCTGCTTTTTAATCAAAGCTCTTAAAGGTGCAACAGAAGGATAAAATACAAGTTCTGCCTGTATATACATGCCCGGCGTAAGTGAGAGCACACCCCCTTGCCCTCGTAAAATAAATTGGATTATTAATGCTGATTGACCAGTGTTGGTACCATGCAACCAATATCGTTCAACAGTTAGATTGTCATCATCTGATACTTGCTTTCCTAGTATAAGCCACGTATCCAGAATACCTGTTTGCTCTTTCAATTCTTCCTGCTTTTGGGTAAAACCTATCCAGCTTTTCACCTCATTTAAGATATCAACGGAAAGCATTTCTTTGTTTCTATAAGCACTGACAATAAGATAAATACTTAATAGCTGGTCAAGGAACTCACTCTGCCATCCATCTTTATAAAAATTTATTTGTGCTAATCCTTTAACCATACCTGCCAATCCGGGAGCTTGCGCATCAACCATTCGCTTTGCCATTTGCTCCCAAAAGTTATATGGCTTTTCAGGTATGTTTATAATACCATTTCGAATAATGTCTTTTATCCAAAGCAACAATTCTTCTATACCATCGGCCACTTTCTTCTCCCGGCTTTCCTGCCGTTTTGCCTGAGCCGCTGGATCCACAGACTTCTCTTCTTTCTCCGTTTTATTTTCCTTTTGCGCTCTCTTACTTATCCATTCATTTACCCATGGGGGTATTTCTGAATTGTTGAAAGTATCTTTCTGACGGCTATACAAAAGAAACAATCCCAGGCCATGTTTGCATGGAAACTTGCGACTTGGACAAGAACATTTAAAAGCAATATTGGTAAGGTCAATTTGAGTTTGATAAGGTTTGCTACCGCTTCCCTGGCACTCACCCCACATTGCACTTTCGTTAACACCCTTGGTTACCCATTTACCAGGGTTAGATAAATCCTTGCCTGCTTTCTTAGACGACTCATCAGGAGCAAGCGCTAGTATTTGGTCTTCGGTAAAATTCAAGGTTAACAAGTATTTATTGTGGCTCAATTTATTTAAAAATATTAATTTACCACAAACGATTTTTTGTACACCAATCATTACTCTAAATGCTTGTGAATTTGCTGGGCATTTCGGATGCCGCTATGAAGATCTATAAAAGAGAAATTGATAAGACTATTAAATCTTACAACCAAAACTTTAGTTTAATAGTATAGCCTGAAAGAAACAGACCCTTGCGCTTGGGAAGCATTCTGGCCATTTTTTTAACAGTGAGTTAATTCGTTAGTCTATGTTTAGACTAAGGATAGCCTATAGAACAGGGAAAGAAATAAGCAGGTCAAAATGCTAAAAATTTTAGTATTTTTGAGCCGAAATGCCATCCTCAAAAGCTGATATTATTGCTCAATTGCAAAGGGATATTCTTCCTTTTCAAGGCTTTAAGCCTGTTGCAGGCAATATTGGTTTTGATGGGGGCCTTGGGTTTATCAAACATGCTTTCCCCAATGCTTCATTTCCGTTGGGAGCTATTCATGAATTTCTTTGTAGTAGCAGTGAAGATGTATCTGCCTCTGAAGGATTTGTGGCCGGTATTGTTGCTGCTGTTATGCAAAAAGGTGGTGTGTCAATTTGGATCAGTTCAACACGAACGATTTTCCCGCCTGCTTTAAAAGCGTTTGGTATTGAGCCTGATAAGATCATATTCATTTACCTAAAGAAGGAGAAAGAGATGATGTGGGCTATGGAAGAAGCATTGAAATGCGAAGGCATTGCAGCAGTGATAGCAGAGACACCGGAAATATCTTTTAATGCCAGCAGGAGATTCCAGTTGGCAGTTGAACAAAGTTGTGTGACTGGTTTTGTTATTAGGCATAATCCCCAAAACATGGCTACCACGTGTGTCACCCGCTGGAGGATAACTCCTATCCCTTCAGATTCAGCAGGCTTACCGGGTCTGGGTTTTCCAAGATGGGATGTATCGCTGGTAAAAGTTCGTAATGGCACGCCGGGTAACTGGCAATTGGAATGGGCTGTAGGAAGATTCAGGCATGTGGTTAAACAAAGCGCTGCTATTCATGAAATACAAAGAAAAGCAGGATAATGACCAAACGATTTGCATCAATATGGTTCCGGCATCTTGTAACGGACTGGTTTGCTGTCCGCCAGCCGGCATTACGCAATACCGCTTTTGTTGTAACCGATCCTTCGCATGGTCGCATGATCGTAACCGCTGCAAACGCTTTAGCGGAAGCACAAGGTATCAGTCGCGGAATGGTGTTAGCGGATGCCAGGACAATCATTCAAGGATTGCAGGTAGTTGATAACCAGCCAGATCTTGTAGGTAGGTTATTAAAACGTATTGCTGAATGGTGTGTTCGATTTACACCAATTGCTGCTATTGACTTGCCGGACGGCATTGTACTGGAGGTAACCGGCTGCTCACATTTGTGGGGTGGTGATGAACCATACACAAAAGACATCTTGATGCGGCTGAACAGTCGGGGATATGATGTGCGGGTTGCGATAGCTGATACCATTGGCACAGCTTGGGCTATAGCACGGTATGGAAAACAAGCGCTTATTATTGAGAATGGAAAACAACATGAGGCACTACTTTCATTGCCACCTGTGGCACTTAGGTTAGAAGCTGATACAATAGAACGTTTACAGAAATTGGGGCTTCGCCAGATCAGCAGTTTCATCAGCATGCCCCGCTCTGCACTTCGTCGTCGTTTCGGCAGCCATCTTATTACCAGGTTAAACCATTCTTTGGGGTTGGAGGACGAGATAATAGTACCTGTTATACCAGTAGTGGCTTACCAGGAAAGGTTGCCATGCCTGGAACCTATCGTAACAGCAACGGGTATTCACATTGCGCTTCAACGACTGCTCGAAACTTTGTGTCAACGACTGCAGCAGGAGGGAAAAGGCCTTCGTATTGCGAACCTGCAATGCTATCGGGTGGATGGAAAAATAGAACAGGTGAGTATTACAACCATTAGCCCGTCACACCATGTGAAACACCTGTTTACATTGTTTGAAGCCAAACTAACCACGATAGAACCTGATCTTGGAATTGAACTATTTGTACTAGAGGCTCCAACAGTAGAAGAGCATGTTGCTACCCAGCAGAAAATATGGGAAACAACAGTGGGACTTGATCACGTTAACTTATCAGAATTGATAGATCGCCTGACAGGAAAATTTGGGGCAGATGCCATTCAGCGCTTTTTACCGTCAGAACATTATTGGCCTGAAAGGTCTGTTAAACCTGCCACTTCGTTGAAAGAACAGAAAACGATTGAATGGAAGTTGGACAGGCCAAGACCCATACAAGTGTTGCCTACTCCTGAACACATTGATGTGACAGCTCCGGTGCCTGATTACCCGCCCATGAACTTTAGATACAAAGGAAAGTTGCATAAAATAATAAAAGCAGATGGGCCGGAGCGAATAGAACAGGAGTGGTGGATACAACAAGGGCAACACCGGGATTACTATGCTGTGGAGGATGAAGAAGGTTGCCGGTATTGGTTGTTTAGATCAGGACATTACAACGAAGCTTATCAATGGTTTATTCATGGATTTTTTGCGTAGCATAGAAGCTTTCATATTGATCCCGACTTGTCCCCTCTAAAATTAGTGCGTTTTCAAAGTATTGAATATCAACGTTTTAGTGTTTTATTTTTATAAATTTACCGCACTAAGGCAAGTTTTATAATGAAAATAAGGGTCGTTAAAACAGCATCTAAAGCAAGTGCAGTTCAGGTAGTTCGATACCAAAACAATAAAAGGGTCATTTTACAACAT
>JANPGE010000209.1:0-44293 GCA_031423805.1 Segetibacter sp.
AAAACATTTATCAAATCATAGAGGATTTACCGGCAAGGCAAAAGATTGGAAAGTTGTTTACACTGAAATTTTTTCAACCAAAGCAGAAGCTATGAAGCGGGAAAGTCAAATAAAAGGCTGAAAAGCAATGTGAGGATAAAGGAATTAATTGCACGAAACTCTATTTCGCAAATAGTATTTTAGAAACTCAACATTAATTATTCCTAACTCTAATTCATAAATATCAAAGCTACATTTCCGTCACCCATTTATCCCTGTCATCGGGACTAAACTTCCATGGGGCAAAGTTGTTTTCTACATTACCAAACATAGCGTTCCACTCTTGTGGGGCATTACTTTCTTCCATAATGAGTTGGCGGCGTAATTGAACAATAATATCCAACGGGCTAATACTAACAGGACACTCCTCTACACAGGCCTGACAGGTTGTACAGGCACGTAGTTCTTCTACTGTTATGTAGTCGTGTAGCAGTGTTTTGCCATCATCCACAAAAGAACCGTTTTTGCTAATGTTGCGACCCATTTCTTCCATACGGTCACGGGTGTCCATCATAATTTTACGTGGACTTAACAATTTGCCTGTAATATTAGCCGGACATGCGGCAGTACAGCGGCCACACTCTGTGCAACTGTACGCATCCATCAGGTTTTTCCAGGTAAGGTCGGGAACATCTTTGGCGCCAAATTTTACAGGTGGTTGTTCGCCTGTGGGAGCCATTTCAGGCTGCATAGCATAAAGTACTTCGTTTTGAATTTCTTTCATATTGGTCAGCTTTCCTTCGGGCTGCAGGCTGCCATAATAGCTATTAGGAAAACCAAGAATAATGTGCAGGTGTTTGGAGTAAGGCAAGTAGTTTAAAAATGCCAATACGCCTACAATGTGCATCCACCATGCTATTCTTTCAATAGCTACCAAAGTTGCAGGATTCATGCCAGCAAACGCATTGAAAAGCAGTCCGGAAATGAAGAAGTTGCCCGTCTCATGATAATGCCCGTAATGCTGTGCCTGTAAGGCTTTGTCCACGCCATTCATCAGTAGAAATAATGACATTAATACAATTTCCACAAACAAAATAATATTAGCATCCTTGCGGGGAAAGCCGTTGAGTTCAGGTTTGTCGAGGCGTTTTACTTTTAAAATATTTCTACGGATAAGAAACACCACACAAGCCGCTAAAACCAGAAAAGCTAATACCTCAAAACCATTAATGAGAAAAGTATAAACAGGCCCCAACATTGGGGCAAACAAACGATGAGTGCCTAAAATACCATCAAGGATTATTTCGAGTATTTCAATATTAATAATGATGAAACCTGCATATAGGCAAAAGTGTAATACCGCAATCAAAGGGTATTTAAACATTTTCTTTTGGCCCAGCGCAAGCAGTAATACATTTTTCCATCTTTGCTGTGGGTTATCGGTTATGTCAACATCTCTGCCAAGCAGTATGTTTCTTCGAATATTTTTTACATTCTTGGCAAACAACCAAATTGCTCCCCCGGTAAGCAGGATAAATAAAATTTGCTGAAAAATTTGCATGGCTAACAATTACGCCTGCAAGATAAGTAACCTATAGTTATTGCTTATTTTTGGTGAAAATAAATACAGTAATTAGTATCAAGTATTTAGTATTAAGACAAAACCAATAAACCAATTAACCAATAAACCAATACACCAATAAACCAATTAACTAATAAACAAATTAACCAATAAACAAATTAACCAATTACCCAAAATGGCTAAAACACAAATACTTACCAAAGAAGTTGCTGAAAGAAAAATGAAGCGCATAGCATTGGAAATAGCTGAAGAATTGTATGGCGATTCAGATGAACTCATTATAATTGGTATTGCAGGCAGTGGAATGGTGATAGCACAGAGGATATACAATTTGGTAAACAAACTTTTATCTATACCTGTTCGTATTATTTCATGTTCGCTCAATAAAAAGAAACCTGATACAATAACCTATAGCGATAATATTGATTTTACCAATAAAAATGTGTTATTGATAGATGATGTAACTAATAGCGGACGAACCATGCTGTATGCCTTAAAGCCTTTATTGCAATTTTATCCCAAAAGGATACAAACCGTCTCATTGGTGGAAAGGTTGCATAAAAATTATCCTGTAAAAGTTGACTATATAGGACTTTCTGTAGCTACAACTTTGCAAGACCACATACAGGTAGAAGTAGATGGAGATGAGGTTGTGGGTGCATTTATTTTGTAAAATAATTAACCTGATAAAATCTAATTAATTCTTTTTTCGTTTATTAGTAAACGGCATGGTTATAGACGCTAATAAATTATGTAGCAATACCTGCATCATTAAGCATGAAAATAATGTCATTATTATATAAAAGTAAAGGCATGAGGTCAAAAGAAACTACACTTAAAACCCTCGCAGAGTTCACTCCACAACAGGAGCGCATTCATGCTAACTTACATATTTTAGGTATTTTCTTCGGTGTTTTTGGGGTGCCCCTTCTTATATTTTCAGCCCTTAGTAAAGATGCATATTCACTTTTAGGTATCAGTATTTATGGGGTTTGTTACCTGATGGTTTTTATTTTTTCCTCATTATATCATTCCTCCACCGATAAAAAAATAAAAAGGCTCTATCTTAAGTTGGACCGCATAAGTATTTATTTCCTTATTGCCGGCACATACACTCCCCTAATCAAATTTTATGTGTTTAATGATGACGGCATCAACATGTTAAAAATATTATGGTGTTTGGTCATTTTAGGTATTTATTTTGAAATACAATTCCCTGATCGATTCAGAGCTATTTCGGTTGTTTTTTATCTCTTTATGGGATTGATTTTCTTATTTCTTCCTGTAGATTTAATTGGGTCAATGCCTCCATATATTGGCACTTTGGTAATTACAGGGATCGTTTTATATGCAATAGGGGTATTCTTTTACTTATGGCATCGTTGGAAATACCACCATGCGCTTTGGCATATATTTGTATTGTCAGCCAGTATATTTCATTATATGGCTGTGTTGCGAACTCTTGAGATACTAAAATGAGATTTTTGAATAATTGCAGCTTATTTTGAAAAAATTCAGCGAAATAAAGATACATTTTCACTCCATTTCCCTTACTTTTGCAGCCGCTTTGTCAAAAACAAAGCTGACATTACCCACAAGGTTCCATAAGAGTCCCGTCTGTTCGGGAACACCAGCAGGGTGTAATCTAATAAGATTATTTAATGCCAAAAGTAAAAACAAACTCTAGTGCCAAGAAGAGGTTCAAAGTAACCGGATCTGGCCAAATCACATTCCAAAAGGCTTACAAACGCCACATTCTTACAAAAAAATCTACCAAACGTAAGCGTAGTCTTCGTCAGAAAGGTATGGTTGGACCTGCTAATCTGGATTTTGTGAAAAGACTATTGAGGTTAAAGTAGGAGCCTCCTAAATCCTCCGAAGGAGGACTAAAATTCAAACGTAATTTAAATTCTAAAAAATTTTGTTGAGATGTATGGCTTTACACCTTACCCTTAACACTTAAAACTTAAAAATATGCCACGTTCTAAAAATGCGGTAGCATCAAGAGCCCGGAGAAAAAGGATACTTGACCAGGCCAAAGGTTATTATGGTAAGCGTAAAAACGTATATACCGTAGCCAAAAATATTGTTGAGAAAGGTATGACCTATAGCTATGTAGGCCGTAAATTGAAAAAACGCGAATACCGTACCTTATGGATTGCACGTATAAATGCAGCAGTAAGAGAAGAAGGAATTACTTACAGCGAATTTATCAATGCACTTTCTAAGAAAGGACTGGAAATAAACAGAAAAATTCTGGCTGATCTTGCAATGAATGAACCCGCTTCTTTCAAAGCATTGGTTGCTTCTGTAAAATAAAATACCAGACATAAAATGTTATAAAACCGGTTCGTACCAACGATCCGGTTTTTTTGTTTCTTATTATTAATTTCAAACTATTAATTTTACCAAGTAATCTTTTTTTGTTTAACACTAAAGAACGAACTGAACTACATCAATGAATAATACTTACACCGACCTGGTGAAGCAGACTTTCCATTTTCCGCAGGAAGGATTTCATTTACAAGACGATTATTTGCAGTACAACAATGTTGATATAAAAGCATTGATTGACAAATACGGTACGCCGCTGAAGATAACCTATCTGCCAAAAATTGGGATGCAGATAAAGAAGGCCAAGGAAATGTTTGCCAATGCCTTTAAAAAGCATAAATACGAGGGTGCTTACAACTATTGTTATTGTACAAAAAGCTCCCATTTTTCATTTGTTGTAGAAGAAGCACTTAAGCATAATATACACCTTGAGACGTCGTATGCTTATGATATAGAAATTATCAAAAAGCTTTACCAAAAGAAAAAAATTTCGAAGGATACCTACATCATCTGCAATGGTTATAAGCAGAAAAATTACACCCGCCGAATAGCCAATTTGCTAAATACAGGTTTTAAAAATGTATTTCCGGTTCTTGATAATATGGAAGAACTTGATGCCTATCGTAAATCTGTCAAAGTGCCGTTTAAGCTGGGCATTAGGGTTGCGGCTGAAGAAGAACCTTCATTTCCGTTTTATACCTCAAGGCTTGGAATGAGATCAAAAGACATACTCGAGTTTTATGTAGATCAGATTGAGGGCTATGAAAATAAGTTCACCCTTAAAATGCTACATATTTTCCTGAACAAAGGCATTAAAGATGATATTTACTATTGGAGCGAATTGAATAAGGTGATCAACCTTTATTGTCAGTTGAAAAAGATTTGCCCGGAGTTAGACAGCATTAATATTGGAGGTGGTTTTCCCATTAAACATTCATTAGGTTTTGAGTACGACTATCAGTTTATGATTAACGAAATAGTTGGCAACATTAAGAAAGCCTGTAAAAATGCAAAGGTGCCAATGCCAAATATTTTTACAGAGTTTGGTAGTTATACGGTAGGAGAGAGTATGGCCCACATATATAGTGTTATTGGCCAAAAGGTGCAGAACGACCGTGAAAATTGGTACATGATTGATTCTTCATTTATCACAACACTACCTGATACATGGGGCATTGGAGAAAAATTTCTGATGCTGCCGATTAATAAATGGGACGAAGAATATCACAGGGTTGTACTTGGTGGAATCACCTGCGACAGCCATGATTACTATGATAGTGAAGAGCATATAAATGAAGTCTTTTTACCTAAACTAATTGGTGAGGAACCCTTGTATGTCGGCTTTTTTCATACGGGTGCCTATCAGGATCAGATAAGTGGATACGGAGGTATAAAACACTGCCTGATACCAAGCCCCAAACACATTATTGTAGGACAAGATAAAGACGGTAAACTAAAAGATTGGGTATACGCCAAAGAACAAACTGCGCAGAGTATGTTGAAGATATTGGGGTATATGTAGAAAAATATTTTTAGTTTAAACCATTAATTACTATTCAAGACAGCTTTCTTGTAAATATAAATTGCAATGTATAAGCCTAATATATTACCCGCTTATACCCTCAATTAGCCCTTTATCAGGCTTTAAGAAAATTTTTCAATCACCAAAACTGTAGCGGAAATTATATTGGTACATTTGCGACTACTCAAAAAATTCTTATGGGCTGGACATTTATTATTCTCTATATTGTAGGTTGGCATATTGGTATGTATGGCATGTTTAAAAAAGCAGGCCTTACTCCATGGAAGGCATTTATTCCTTTTTACAGTACCTGGCTGATTGTTGAAAAAACAAACATCAGTAAAATTTGGTTTTGGTTGCAATTGATTCCTATAGCGGGTCAGTTTATTACGATTTGGATTACCATCATTTTTGTAATGCATTTTGGAAAGTTTAATCTGATACATCATACGGCTGCTGTGTTGGTCCCATTTGTTTATCTGCCTTATCTTGGTTTTAATAAAGAGGATAAATATGTTGGCCACGAAGCTGTAAAACGTTACACGAAAGGCACAACAAGAGAGTGGATTGATGCGGCAGTATTTGCAATTGTTGCGGCTACGCTTATCCGCACTTTTGTTTTTGAAGCCTATACTATACCTACAGAGAGTATGGAAAAAACCCTGTTGGTTAATGACTTTTTGTTTGTAAATAAAATGAGTTACGGACCACGTATTCCTCAAACTCCTATATCTTTTCCTTTTGTTCACAACATAATGCCTTTTAGTACTACCACTCCATCTTACACTAAGTTGGTACAGTTGCCTTACACAAGGATAGCCGGGTTTCAACCGGTAGAGAGGAATGATGTAGTAGTATTTAATTTCCCCGCAGGAGATACGATTATAAACCTTCCTGAATTTGGGTCTAAGGTGCCATATTACGATGTTTTGAGGACACAATACAAAGGCAACAGAGATGCCCTAATGGCGGAATATCCGATACATGTACACCCTATGGATAAAACCGACAACTACATTAAAAGATGCATTGCAGTTGGGGGAGATACACTTATGATTATAAACGGTAAAGTTTATATTGACAGCAAGCCATCGCCAATACCTGTAGCCTCTCAAACCGAGTATTTGGTGGAAACCAACGGACAGGCTTTTAGCGATGAATTTCTTGAGACACAATTGCACATAAATGTTGAAGACCCTAAAGATCAGATTTATGCATATCAGGGCAAGCCTAACACTTATGTCATTAATATGACACCTGCGGATGCTGAAATAGTAAAAAAACAGCCGAATGTTGCATCGGTCACTTTTTTCTTCAACACTATGCAGGGAACTACTTTTCCATACTCTGCAGGAAATACATGGAGTGCTGACAATTTTGGGCCATTGTATGTACCTGCAAAGGGCAGTACGATTACACTTTCTGCCGCCAATATTGACATTTACCGGAGGTTAATAACCACCTACGAAGGCAACAAACTAGAAGAAAGGGACGGCAAATTCTTCATTAACGGGCAGGAAACAACCACCTATAAATGTAAGTGGAACTACTATTGGATGATGGGAGACAACCGCCACCGCAGTCAGGACAGTCGCTATTGGGGCTTTGTGCCTGAAACCAATATTGTTGGCAAAGCCTCTCTTATTTGGTTTAGTTGGGAAAAGGGGCCAAGATGGAACCGTTTGTTTAAAAGCATAAAATAAGTTAACTTAGCGCATCAATTTAATAGTCCTTCCCAAAATCGGGAAGGATTTTTTGTCTGATAAATTTTGCCAAATATGAAGAATGAACAGTATAGTTTCTCGTTTGAAGTCTATGATTCCATTGATGATTTAACTGAAAATGATGCATGGTTGCTAAATGAAGCCCGAGAAGTAACACAACATGCTTATGCACCTTACTCACACTTTCAGGTGGGTGCAATTGCCCGGTTACACAACGGCGAAATTGTTGCAGGCAGCAATCAGGAAAATGCTAGTTATCCTGTAGGATTATGTGCTGAAAGAGTTTTGTTGGCTTCGGCGGCCTCCCTTTTTCCTAAGGTTCCAATAGAGACTTTGGCCATTAGTTATCATAATGAAAACGGCGATAGTAGCCATCCTATATCTCCCTGCGGAATGTGCCGGCAGAGTTTGTTGGAGTATGAATCAAGGGTAAAGCATCCTATTCGTATTATTCTGGGCGGATTGTCTGGCAAGGTTTATATAATAGAAAAAGCCGGGCAATTGTTGCCATTGAGTTTTACCGCAGAAGATTTGAGTGCATAAAAGCAACCTTCAACCTGACAAATAAGTTTTTGCAATTAACGTAAGAGAAAAGGGGTGCCAGCTTTTACGCATTCTTTACATACACATGTACAATGTTGTTCTTGCCGGTATTTCTTTCATCAATAGTGAATTTGTCCAAACCTTTTATGAGGGGAAGTAATTTTTTGAACCCATAATTTCGTGGGTCAAAGTCAGGTTTTCTTTTAAGGATCAGATTGCCAAGGTCGCCGAGAAATGTCCAGCCATTTTCATCAGCCAGATCGTTGATACTGTCTTCAACCAATTTTACCAGATCCCGGTTATTATTACTAAAGGGTTGAATGGGGGCGGGTTGTGGAACTTGAGGTAATGGTTCAGGCTCGGGGGGTGTATTTTTATTACCCTTTTTGCTTTTGGTGTTTTTTACTTCCACCTTTTCGGGCTTTTCTGGTTCGTTCCAGTTTTTTAGTATTTCAAGGTAAATGAACTTATCACATGCAGAGATAAAAGGAACAGGCGTTTTCCTTTCCCCAATACCAAAAACTTTCATACCTGCTTCACGAAGCCTTATAGCCAATCGGGTAAAATCGCTATCGCTGCTTACAATGCAGAACCCATCTACACGGCCTGAATAGAGAATATCCATAGCATCAATAATCATGGCAGAATCCGTAGCGTTTTTGCCTGTAGTATAACTATATTGTTGAACGGGGGTAATGGCACTTTCCAATAACACGCTCTTCCATCCGCTAACTGTGGGCTTTGTCCAATCGGCATAGATTCTTTTGAAGGTTGGGGTGCCGTACTTGGCTATTTCTTCAAGCATGCCCTTAATGTTGCTGTAGGGTACATTGTCAGCATCTATAAGCATAGCAAGGCGCAGGTCTTTTATTGGTTCCATAACTGCAAGTTAAACTTTTTGAGAATGATTTTATGTAGCCAATGCTTTTTGTAACTATAACTACTAAAGGATTTGTGGTCAATTTTAATACTTTTATTGTTGATATTTAGTTGGAAGGGAAAACATAGATTTGTAATTTTCTCCAATTAGACAATTGATTAATAAACCTGATTATACTATGGACAAGAAAGGATTATTTGAATCGCAGGGATATTTGGTTTTGGAAAACTTCAATACTCATGAAGCTTGTGATGCTTTAATGAATCGCGGTTTGGAATTAGCAAATAATTTCAATTTTGACGGGCATCCATCTATATTTCAGACAGACGAACAAACAAGAACGAGTGATGATTATTTCCTGAATTCAGGCGATAAAATTTCTTTCTTTTTTGAGAAAGATGCTTTTGATAAAGCAGGTAAATTAAAGTCTGATCTTTTTCATTCTCTTAATAAAATTGGGCATGCACTCCACGACCTTGACCCTGAATTCAATACATTTTCAAGGTCACCACAATTAAGAGATTTGGCCAATGAATTAGGCTTAAATGATTCGGTAATAATTCAAAGTATGCTCATTCTTAAACATGCAAAAATTGGTGGGGTAGTAGATGTGCATCAGGATTCAACGTTTTTGTATACCGAACCCAATACCTGTATTGGCTTTTGGTTTGCTTTAGAAGATGCAACTATTGAAAATGGATGTCTTTGGGCAAAGCCGGGTGGACATAATACGCCTCTCCGTTCATGGTTTAAAAGGAAAGCTGGTGGAGGAACTGAAATGTTGCTATTAGATAATGAACCTTACTCAACCGATGGTATGATACCGCTGGAAGTTAAAAAGGGAACTTGTATAGTTTTGCATGGTCATCTGCCACATTACAGTTTGCCCAATACAAGTGGAAAATCCCGTCAGGCTTATGCTATACATACCATAAACCCGGGGGCTAAGTATCCTGAAGAAAATTGGCTTCATACCAATATGGATTTATTAAAAGGATTTAATTAAAACCAAAATTATGCAGATAAAATATGGCTGCACTTATTGGGGAAGTGATTATCTAACTCCTTCAGAATTTGTTTCAAAGGTTATAGATGCAGGTTATAATGGGGTAGAGGTTTTTCTGCAACCACCAGATAAAATTTCTGCTGAATTTATTGTGGCAATTGATGAAATAAGGAAACAAAAGCCTGACTTTTTCCTGATTGCCTTGCAACTAACAATACCTGTGAAGGAATCGGTGAAGGAATATATTGCTAAAATGGAAAATAATTTTCTTGCACTTGCGGAATTGAATCCTTTGTTCATCAATTCGCATACAGGCAAAGACTACTATTCGTTTGAAGACAATTGTCGTGTAATTGAGGCTGCACAAAACATAAGCCTTAAAACAGGAGTCAGGGTAATGCATGAAACCCATAGGGGAAGATTCTCATTTCATGCTGCAACATTATTACCCTATCTTAATAAATTTCCTGAAATGCAACTTGTAGGTGACTTCTCTCATTTCTGTACAGTATCTGAAAGTATGTTAGAAGACCAACAAGACATCTTAAACGCAATTATCCCTCATGTAGGACATATACATGCAAGAATAGGATTTGAGGAAGGCCCACAGGTAAATAACCCCGCCGCACCTGAATGGAAAGAGCATGTACAAACGTACATGAATTGGTGGCAGCAAATTGTACAATACAGAGAAAGCAAGGGCGATGAATATTTTACCATTACTACAGAATTTGGGCCATTCCCTTATATGCCTTTAGAACCATTTACACAAAAGCCATTAAGTAGTCAATGGGAAAATAATTTATTTATGTTACTGCAATTGAAAGAGAAATTTAGTTGATAAAATTTGCAAAATGAAAAAACTTATAAAGGCGATTTTATTTTTTCCGGTATTAATTATTGCTTTTCAATCTTACGGTCAGCTTACCGAAAAGAACTATAAAATATATTCCTCAAAATTGGGTAATGAAGTAAGTATAGGTAAGATTGTTGATGAGATGAAAGCTTATGATGTATTGTTTTTTGGAGAAGAGCACAATGATTCAGTTACGCATTATCTTGAAGCTAAAATGCTTGAATTGTTATCTCAACAATTTATTGGAAATGTAGCACTTTCGCTTGAAATGTTTGACCGGGATGTGCAGACTGTAATGAACGAATATCTGAAAGGCGGCATAAGAGAAAAGAATTTTTTAAAAGATGCAAGAGTGTGGAGCAACTACAAAGATTATAAACCAATGGTAGAGTTTGCAAAAGCTAATAACATTGATATTATTTGTGCCAATGCACCAAGCCGTTATACCAATCTTGCCGGAAGAAAGGGGCAGCAGGCTTTAATGGAACTATCAGAGGAATCAAAAAAGAATTTTGCCCCATTGCCGTATGATACAGCCACCGGTAAGTATTATGAAAAGCTTCAGCAAATGAGTGGTCATGGTAATGCATCAACTGATACTTCTAAAAAAATGCCTGCATCTATGCCCATGGGAAGCTTTAATTTAGTAGTCAGCCAATCGTTGTGGGATGCAACAATGGCCTGGTCTATTTGCCAATATCTAAAGAAGCATAAAGGTAAAAAAATATTGCAGGTAAATGGTCGCTTTCATAGCGATGAAAGATTTGCTATAGTTACACAACTTAAAAAATATAGCTCCAAAATAAAAGTACTTGTTATTTCGTCAGGCACAGACGATGCGTTTCCTAACATAGTTTGGAGTAAACATAAGCATCTTGGGGATTACATAATTATTACTGACCCAAATGTTCCAAAGTCATTCAATGAATAGACTTATGGTTCTAATTGAATTTAAAAAAAACATTTCTGCGAAAATCAAAATTCCAAAACCGAATCAATCGATAAGGCAATCATTCAAATGAATCTTTGTAAAATAAAATACAACATAATACCTTCATTATCTTTTAAAAGAAAACCATGATTCATGAAGTACTAAGGGACTTGGTTGAATAGTATCCATGTCATACAATACCAGGTTGTTGGCAGTCAGTTGTTGTATTTTAGTAGTAATATGACTTGTGTTATTTATTAATCCTTCCAGTGTAAAAGGATTAATCATAAATGAAAGGGAGTCGTTATGAATTGTATATGGCAAATTATAGTGCGAAATATTTATTACAGAAGATGAATTGCCTGAAATATAATTTCCTGTTGTGTTAAGGCTGTCAGCCTTGAATTCTATGCTGAATGCTGACCCTGTAGAGGCTTCATATAAAGTATCGCTGAAGTAATTATATGCAAGTGTAGATGGGTTTTGAGTAGTGTTTTTTGTTATTTTATTTACCCCAATCCATTTGCCCAGTATCAGCGTTTTTGTATCTGTAACAGGAGATTCTTTTTTGCAGCTGCAAATCATAAATAAGGCCGATACCAAAAAAATGTGTATGGGAGTTTTTTTCATGAAAACATTAATTTTTTAAATGGGAGTATCAAATAATAAAAGTAAGTTGTCTTAACCAAAATCAACTATTTTACTATAGAAATATTTCGTCTGCCTTATATAATCTGACATAGAATTGGTTTCCTATTCATGAATTTTGCGCCACTCAACAGTACCCTCACTTGTAAGTTTTATTACAAGAGTTTTTGTATGCAAAGGAACGGGCAACTTCCATAATTGGGTTTTATGAACTGTATAAAAAAGATAACTCCCATCACTTCGGTCAGGTTCGCCCAATGTATTTAAAATTTCAGTTTTTGTTAAACCTTTTAATCTGATATTTTCTATTAAATCTTTAATCATTAAATCTCTGTACAAATAATTATCATTCTCTTCAATTTTCCATTTTATACTATCAAATTTTTCAAATTTTAAATTAGAATTTGAATTATTAGAACTATTTTGGCAGGAGTAAAAAAGGCATACAAGGGAAATAAAAAGTAATAGGATTCTCATTTTAATAAAAACATTTTTTACATTCTTTATTATTTATTTAAAAAGCGACTGCAATTGAGCTTGCTATCACGAAATTTTCACTAACACTTTTATTTCCTCTAAAAAATAAATTATCAGAATTGCCCAGCCAACGACCTTCTATGCGGCAGGCAATATATTTAACAGGTAAGTAGTCAAAATTTAATGAAAGGCCTTTGGTTGTAAACCCGTTTGATGTACTGGTAGAAATAATGACACCTTTCTTGTCCTGATATAATTCTGCACGTAAAGCTGTAAACCAATTGTTGTTTAGTTTGTACCTTAGAATAATAACAGGACTAAACCAAATATTATAATCAGTACTGCCTTTTATGATTTGTTGTGTACCAATATCAAAACCTGCTATTACTCCCAACTTTTTTGTTAGTTGAGATTGTACATAAAAGTTATTGAAGTACCGCATTCTTCTCGTTGAGTCGGGGTCATCAGTACCTATAAACGTACTCCAGTTTATTGTAAGCTTTTCACTTTTGGTATATTTTATTTGTGTTCCAAAAGAAGGCAGAGAGTTGCCGGTGATTTTTTTAATGCGCTGCCAGCCATTGCAGGCTATTGCTGCCATTTCCCAAAACTCATTTGGCGAGTATGTAAGTTTTGCACCTGAAAGATAGTAAGGGGAATTTTCTGCAAGTAAGGAACGGGTCAAAGTCCAGCAGTCTTTTGAAATTGCACTTTCAAATCCAATGTGAGATGCTATTATACCGGCATCGATCCAAAGATTGTTTTTCTTATTAATGGAAATGCCGGCATTGGCTTCAGAAATATGTTGCAAGACCGAGGGTTCGTTAGCATAATTATCCACTATATACGTACCTGCATGCAGGGCAATATTTGCTCTGTATTTAGGATGTTTTATGTTGGCTTTTAAAATCCCCAGATTCAGATTAAATTCGTTGTGCCGGTTGTAATTGTATAAAAAATGTTGACGGTAATTAGTTGAAGGTGTATTGAAATCGTAAGCATAAAATACATCTACATAGCCAGAATAAGTAATTGTTGGCTTTTGTGTCCAAACACTGCTATCTTTCTGACTGTAAGCAGGCAGACGCAAAATGAAAAGTAATATTATCAGTTGTAAAGAATGTTTCAATTTTATTTTTAATTGGTTTGTTTATGCTGAATTTATAATTAAAAGAGTAAGCAATATGCAACTTTGCATTCTTTTATTGAAAGAAATTTCTTTTTTTATTAAAATTGAAAACAATTGTTCTAATATTTTTAATCAAAATTTACAGCAATATTTTAAACTCAACTTATGCTATACCAACCCAAATTTGAAATTCACCCAATTAAGTGTTTAATTCGCATTCGGATATTTTGATAGTACTCATAGTTTCATTTTTCCCACTTAATAAAAAAATAATGATGAAAAGCAAATCACTGATTGTGTTATTGATATTGATAGTTTTTGTTGCCTGCAAAAACAATTCAAATGAATCTGCTGCAGATTTTTTAGCTAATAATATTGATACTACTGTTAATCCTGCCGATGATTTTTTTGATTATGCAGAAGGCAATTGGATGAAACATACCGAGATACCTGCGGAGGAGAGTTCATGGGGTATTGGTAATCTGGTAAAGGAGGAAATATACAACCGTCTGAAAAAAATAAATGATGAGGCTACCGCAAAAAAAGCTACTTCAGGTGTTGAGCAACAAATAGGTGACTTTTGGCACAGTGGTATGGACTCACTTTCATTAGAAAAAGAAGGGCTGAAACCAATACAGCCCGAACTTAACAAAATCGACAATATTAAAGATGTAAATGGGGTGTTAGCTGTTGCAGCAGACTTTCACAACAAAGGGATAAACGTACTCTTTAGCGATTATGTAGCACAAGATGATAAGAATAGTGAAATGTATGCCTACATGATGACACAGGGCGGCCTAGGCATGCCTAACCGTGATTATTATTTTAATACCGATGCTCGTACAGAGGGGGTACGCAAAGCTTATAATACTTACTTGTACAAAACTTTTATTCAATTAGGAAATGATAGTATCGGTGCAGCTTCAAATGCATCTTCGGTATATGAGCTGGAAAAAAAACTTGCCAACAACAGCCGCAAGCTAGCTGCTTTACGTGATCCTTATAAGAACTATAACAAGATGGATGTTGGGATGCTTTCTAACTTAGCACCAAGCATCAATTGGAAAGAATATTTTACAACCATTCATGCAAATAAAATAGATTCAGTAATTGTTGGCCAACCCGAGTTTTATAGAACGCTTAGTACTGAATTGAAAAATACACCTCTTGAGCATTGGAAGAATTATTTGCGTTTTCACCTATTAAGAGATAATGCAGCATTTCTTGACAATAAAACTTTTGACAATAATTTCCAATACCGCAAAACCCTTAGCGGTGCTACCGCACCTCGTCCACGGTGGAAACGTGTGATAGATGCAGAGTCAGATGCTATGGGTGAAGCTTTGGGCCAAATATTTGTAAAAGAATATTTTAATGAAACAGCTAAAAAGAGATATTCAGATCTCGTTGAGAATATTAGAGAAGCCTACAAAGACCGCATCAACAAACTGGAATGGATGAGTGACAGTACAAAACAAAAAGCCATATCCAAGCTAACTAAGATCACCAAAAAAGTAGGCTATCCTGAAAAATGGAAGGACTTTAGTGCATTGAAAATAGACCGTGGGGCTTATGTTTTGAATATGCAAAGGGCAAGTGAGTGGTGGCATAATTATATGATTAACAAACTCGGAAAACCAATAGACAGAACTGAATGGGACATGACGCCACAAGAGTGGAATGCCTACTACAATCCAAGCAACAATGAGATTGTATTACCTGCGGGTATATTTGCTGTTCCCGGTATGAAAGATGCAGACCTGGACGATGCATTTGTGTATGGATATGCAGGCGCCTCTACCATAGGTCATGAAATAACACATGGCTTTGACGATCAGGGCAGGCAATATGATGAAAAAGGCAACCTGCAAAACTGGTGGGTAAGCAATGATGAAAAACAATTTAGTGACAGAGCTAAAAAAATTATTCAACAGTTCAATGAATATATGCCGGTAGATACATTGCACATAAATGGCGATGCTACACAGGGCGAAAATATTGCGGACCTTGGAGCAGTACTGATTGGCCTGGATGCTTTCAAAAAAACAGAAACTTACAAAAATGAAAAAAAGATTGGCGGACTTACTCCAATACAACGTTACTTTTTAGGTTATGCCTATAGTTGGATGTTTAAAATAAGGAAAGAAACACTTGCCAACCGTATAATGACAGATGTTCATTCTCCAGCAAAGGAAAGAGTAAATGGACCTGTGGTAAACGTGCCTGAATTTTATGAAGCTTTCAATGTAAAACCAGGTAATAAAATGTATAGGGCAGATAGTATTCGGGTTCATATATGGTAATCAGAGTTTTTTTGAATTCAAGTATCTGCTTTTCTGAATAAAAGTCTTAAGAACCATCAGGTATGCTTTAGCGGGTTTAAAAACTACTAAAGTATTATGGGTATGTGTTTGTTGAATGCGTTTAGTTGCTATTATTTCTTTGAGTGTAGTGGGCTCTGTAATGAGCCACTCAAGTACTATTAGTTTATTGGTAAATGTTGAGTTTTATCAAATAGGTTTGAGGGTAAAACACCGCAGGTATTTATATAAACACCATGGGTGTAAAAGACAGGAAGTACTTAGCTGCGACCTAAGTAAAAAGGATTGTTAAAGCGACTAAAACGGGTATTGTATAAAGTTCATAACGATATATGATTTAAACCTAGATATACTAATTGATGCACCGTAAATTTAATAAGAACAATTAAACTGTTGATTATATAAAAAGACGAGCGGCTATTAGGCCGCTCGTCTTGTTTAGTCATTTCCCTAAGGGGGAACCATGTAATTTTCTATAATTTATTAAAAAAAAACTATAATGTAATAAGTTAAAAAAAGGTGTTTTTCATATTCAGCACTCTTTTTACAATATAAAGATGAAATAGTTTAAAATGGTTTTAAACATTTTAGTCAATAAGTGAATAAATTATTAGTTTAACTAAAGTTATGTACATGCAGAATTATAATTGATTTAAGCGAAGTCCGGTGATGACCAGGCTTCTTTCTACCTGATTAATTTCGGCAATATTGGGCAATTCACCCCAATCTGTAAAACCTGCCTTGTGAAACAGTTTTAGGCTCGGTTCATTATGCTTAAAAATGAATCCAAGTAAAGTCTTTATACCCAGACCCGGTGCTATTGCAATGCAATGATCCAACACCATTTTCCCTAAACCTTTCCCTCTTACTTTTGCATGTAAATAAATACTTATCTCGGCAGTGTTATTATAGGCAGGCCTACCATAAAAGGATTGAAAACTTACCCATCCTATAATATGCTTTCTTTCATTCTTTATCAGCAACAAAGGTCGTTTATCTGAATTGTGTTGCTTAAACCAAAGAACTTTACTTTTTATACTAACAGGTTTGGTATCAGCTGTTACCATACCTGACGGTATCGTTGAATTATAAATTTCTACTATAGTAGTCAAATCTGTAAGAAGTGCATTTTTAAAAGTTATTTTCATATCATATTAAAAACCTGCAAGAAAATCAGGTATAATCCATACCTCTATTTATCATTTACATAAATATAAATACATTATTTATATAAAATAATTATAGAAATCATGGAATTATTTAAGCTTAAATAACGGTATGTAATTTAGTGAGCGGCTTTAAATTTCTTAACTTCATCGGTAAGCATAGGCAATACCTCAAATAAATCTCCAACTACACCATAATCTGCAGCTTTAAAAAATGGCGCTTCTGCATCTTTATTGATTACAACTATTGTTTTGCTTCTGTTCACACCCGCCAAATGTTGGATGGCACCTGATATGCCTGCGGCAATGTATAAATTAGGTGCTATCGCAATACCTGTCTGCCCAACGTGTTCATGATGTGGTCGCCAATGAGAGTCCGCAACAGGGCGGCTGCAGGCAAGAGAAGCGTCTAAAGCTTTGGCAAGGTCTTCAACTATGCCCCAGTTTTCAGGTCCTTTTAATCCACGGCCTCCACTTACAACACGTATTGCTTCTGTCAGAGGCACTTCGCCTACTACTTTGTCTGTACCTGTTACTTTTATTTTTGAAGTGTCAGGTGATATATTCAATTGGCTTACTTCAGCTGTACCTTCAATAGGAACTACTTTGAAAGCATTCATGTTAAGAGATATGATCTTAATTGCCGTGTTTAAAGATACATTGGCAAATGCCTTTCCGCTAAAAGCGGCTTTCTTTACTACAAATCCATTGGTAGTATTGGGTAGTTCTATAGCGCCGGGTACCATACCTGCTTTAAGCCGTACTGACAGGCGTGGTGCAATAGCACGTCCGGTGTTGTTATGAGAAAGTATAAGAACAGTTGCGCCTGAAGCATTCACTGCTTCTGCAATTACCTTAGTGTAAACCTGTGCATCAAAATTGTTAAGCGTATCATTGGTAACCTGATGTACTTTTTTAATACCATAACTACCCAGAGATGCAAGATTGTCGCTCACATTTCCCAATACCAATGCTTCTGCTGTAGTGCCCATTATTTCGGCAACTTTAGCCCCATAAGACATAGCTTCAAAAGCTGATTTCTTTATATGGCCTTCTGTTTGATCTGCGAATATTAAAACTGACATATTAATGTGATAATTTGATATTGAGATAATTTGATAATAGGTTTTAATTAAATCGGTTTTAAAAAATGATGATGTATTCATTAGCATATTAGCTAATTATCACATTATCGCATTGTATTAGATTACTTTAGCCTCCTCATGCAGCAACCTTACCAGTTCTGCCATATTATCGGGACTAATCATTTTTACACCGGCTTTTGCGGGTGGCATTTCAAAGCTGCTAATACTTGTTAGCGGTTCTGTTGCAATAGGTTCTACAACTTTAAGAGGTTTGGTACGGGCAGCCATAATACCTCTCATGTTGGGTATTCTTGCTTCAGCCATGCCTTTAGATGCGCTTACTACTATTGGCAATGCAACTTCGTTGGTTTCTTCGCCACCTTCTATTTCGCGGTTAAGGGTTGCCGTTGTGCCGTTGATATCCATTTTGCTGGCAAGTGATATGTAAGGCATATCTAATAATTCGGCAACCATACCGCCTATTGATGAATTGTTGTAATCAATGGTTTCTTTACCGGTAAGAATTAAGTCGTAACCACCGTTTTTGGCCACATCAGCTATTTGCGAAGCAACATAAAAACTATCATCCAAAGTGGTGCTGTTTACTCTTATTGCCTCATCTCCACCAAGGGCAAGTGCTTTGCGAATCACAGGTTCTGCATCTGCACCACCAACGGTTATCAGGTGAATGACAGTTGCCGGATCTTTTTCTTTAAATTCGATAGCACGAACAAGTGCATACCATTCGTCGTATGGATTAATAATCCATTGTACCCCATTGTCTTCAAATTGGGTATTTCCATTTTTGAAGGCTATTTTTGAGGTTGTGTCGGGGGTTTTACTGATACAAACAAGTATTTTCATAAAAGCAATATTTTATTTCCGGGCAGTTGAAAAGGATAAGAGAAAGCAACAATATTCTGGTTAATTTCGTTGTGTATCTTACCGCTTTATTTCTGCTTTGAGAAATGTATTTTTGAGGTGCAAATATAATAGACCTTTGAGGTTTGATAATTGATTGTTTAAAAATTATGGATAGAATTAGTAAATTGGTTGAATACTTACATTCCTCGCCAAATGACAGTTTTTTACAACATGCTTTGGCATTAGAATATATAAAAGCAGGAAATGATGCGGAGGCAAGGGATTTGTTTGAAAATATATTGGAACGAAATCCTGATTATGTGGGTTCCTATTACCATTTAGCCAAATTGCTGGAAAGGGCAGATGAAATAGACCTCGCCAAAATATGGTACGAAAAGGGGCTTGCTGCGGCAAAAGCTGCCGGCGATACCCATAGTTTCAACGAATTGCAAATGGCCTGGGAGGATTTGTTGGATTAATGTGGGTTACAACGGCTTTTCCATTATAAAATCGTTCATAAAATACCCGTTGCCAATGTCTATATCCTCTTCGCGTATTATGTCAAAACCATTTTTTCGGTAAAAATGTTGTGCATTGTTGTTTCGGTTTACATTAAGTTGCAGATGTCTTCCACCCATACTTTTAGAAGTAGTTTCCGTTACTTTCAACAATGATTCTCCCAACCCTTTTTTTTGATTTCCGGGAAGTACATATAATTTATGCAGTTTGTAAATGCTCCCCTCCAATTTGGAAAATGCACAAAAACCAACAGCTTCATAATTGAGCAAGGCAAGAAAGAAATAATGCCTGTCTTTCATTTGCTGCTCTAATGCCTGGTGACTGTATATCATGTCCAACATATAGTCCAACTGATCTTTACTCAAAATGGAACCATAAGCAACCGGCCATGTTTTTGCAGCAATATCCCTGATAAAAGGAATATCCTCAAAAGAAGCAGGTCGAATATTTAGTTCAGATGAAGGGTGGTGGTTGGTCATGTTATTAAGTCAATAAGTCATTGGTCAATGAGTCAATAGGTCAAAAAGTGAATTTCTTTTTATAAATTACATGTCATACATCCGAAATCATACATCAGACATCATTTCATTTTCCCATTGAGCCATTTTCAAATTTTCACATTAAAGCGTAGCGAGGCTTTCCTCAATCGTTTGAATCCTAGCTTCTGCATCGGCTTGTTTTTTTCTTTCCAAATCTATTACTTCGGGTTTGGCATTAGCAACAAATCTTTCGTTACCCAGTTTTTTCTGCACACTTATCAAAAATCCTTTTTGATGTTCGAGGTCTTTAAGCAATGTTTCTTTTAATGCTGTTTTGTCTATTTGCTTTTCGCTTTCTATGTAAAATTTATCTTTCTCAATTGCAACTACCGTTGTATCCGCCACAGCATCATTTACATAATGAATGCTTTCTGCATTTACTTGTTTTGCAAGAATATTTTCAATCGGTTGATAAACTTCTTTTTTCTCTGATAAAATGTGCAGTTTGATGGTTTCTTTAGGCTTCAGTTGATTTCGGCTTCGTGCATCTCTCAACGCTGTGATTACATTTTTCAATAGTTCGCCTTCGGCTAAAATTGACTTGTCGGCTGCTTCCATTTTTCCAAACTGTTTCACACACAGGTCATCTTCTTTTTGCGAAAGCAAATGATAAATTTCTTCTGAAATAAAAGGCATAAACGGATGAAGTAGCTGCATCAGTTCTTCAAAAAATTCAACTGTTTTCTTATAAACATCAGCCTCAATTGGTTGCTCAAAGCCGGGTTTAACCCACTCCAAATACCAGCTACAGAAATCATCCCAAATGAGTGAATAAACAGTTTTTAAAGCTTCACTCAATTTGAACTGTGCATACATATTTTCAAGTTCACTTCTTACTTCATTCAGCCGGTTTTGAAACCAGTTAATAGCGAAATTAGGCCTCACCCCAGACCCCTCCGAAGGAGAGGGAGCAAAAACACCTGGAACAGATTGTTCACTGTTCACTATTCCCTGTTCATTGCTTTGTTTTCCTTCCCACATCTTCAACAACTTCAGGGCATTCCACAATTTGTTATTAAAGTTGCGGCCTTGTTCAAGGCTTGCTTCATCAAAGAGCAAATCATTTCCCGCAGGGCTCGAAATCATAATGCCAAAACGAACTGCATCAGCACCATATTTTTCAATCAAATCCAGCAGATCCGGGCTGTTGCCCAGTTGCTTACTCATTTTACGGCCTTGCTTATCTCGTACCATTCCGGTAAAGTAAACATCGCTGAATGGCTTCTCATTTTTGTAATGCATACCCGCCATAATCATTCGGGCTACCCAGAAAAATATGATGTCCTGTCCCGTTACAAGAACAGCAGTAGGGTAGTAGTAATAGTATTCTTTATTATTGTCCGGTTGTGAAATGCCATTGAAAACTTCCATTGGCCACAACCACGAGGAGAACCATGTGTCCAACACATCAGCATCCTGGGTAAGATTGTGAGTTGTGAGTTGTGAGCTGTGAGTTTTGTCCTCACTCACTACTCCCGACTCACTACTCACATTTTTCAAAGCCTCTTCCAACGTTTCTCCCACATACACATTTCCCTTATCATCGTACCAGGCAGGGATTTGTTGGCCCCACCAAAGTTGCCGGCTGATACACCAGTCTTTTACATTCTCCAGCCAGTATTTATAAGTAGCCAAAAACTTATCGCCGGGATGTATTTTAATGCTGCCACCAACTACCGCATTTAGTGCAGGTTCAGCCATTTCTTTCATCTTCAGAAACCATTGTGTGCTGATGCGGGGCTCAACAACCGCACCGCTGCGTTGGCTGTAACCCATTCGGCTTGGGTATTCTTCTTCTTTAAGCAAATGGTCTTTTTCTGCTAACTCTGCAATGATTTTTTTGCGTGCTGCAAACCTTTCCACACCCACATATATTTGCGCCGCTTCGCTCAATGTGCCGTCTTCATTCAGTGTGTCTATTACTTCCAGGTTATGTTTCAATCCAAGGTTGTAATCATTTATATCGTGTGCAGGAGTCACTTTCAAAGCACCGGTACCAAAAGTCGGATCTACATATTCATCAAAGATGATGGGTATGCGGCGGTTGATTAACGGTACAAAAGCATATTGCCCTTTCAGATGGGCATATCTTTCATCGTTGGGATTGACACAAATAGCGGTGTCGCCCATAATCGTTTCAGGCCTTTGCGTAGCGATGGTGATGAAGGAGCCCCCTTCCTGTTCCCCCGAAGGGGGAATGACTCCAGCACTATCGAGGTAATATTTTAAGTAGTACAACTTTCCCGTAACATCCTTAAACTCCACTTCTTCATCGCTCAAAGCTGTTTTTGCAGCAGGATCCCAGTTGATCATTCTTGCTCCACGGTAGATTAATCCCTTTTTATACAAGTCAACAAACACTTTTATGACTGCTTTGTAGTAGTGGTCATCCATGGTGAAAGTAACCCTGTTCCAGTCCACGCTACAACCCAGTTTTTCTATTTGGTTGTAAATGATACCACCATATTTTTCTTTCCATTCAAAAGCATATTTCAGGAATTCCTCACGGGTAAGTGTATTCTTATCTATCCCCAGGTCTTTCAGCATTTGCACCACTTTAGATTCGGTAGCAATACTGGCATGGTCACTACCGGGAACCCAACAAGCATTGAAACCGCTCATCCTTGCCTTACGAACCAATATATCCTGTACGGTTTCATTTAGTGTATGCCCCATGTGTAATACACCGGTAACATTTGGCGGAGGAATGACTACTGTATATGCAGGTCTATCATCAGGAGTGCTATTGAAATAGCCTTTGTTTTTCCAATGTTCATTCCATTTAATTTCTGTTTCGCCGGGTATAAAGTTTTTGCTTAATTCCATTTGATTGTTAATTCGGTAATTGTTTAACTGGTTAATTGGTTAACTGGTTAATTCGTTTATTGGCTTATTAGTATTGGCGCAAATGTACAAAAGGAAAAGTGTACTTGTAATATGTTGGAGAATGAAAAAGGCCTGCATAAAATACAGACCTTTTATATTATTACTATCTTAGAAATATTACCAAAGCATTTGTTTCGCATCCCAACTATAAGTTGGTAGCAGGCCTTTTGAATTGGTGTTTTCTTCTGAAATCTTTTCGTTTGATTCAATAAACTTGCATCCTTTGGAACCTAAAACGGAAATTTCTCTACCACATTTTGTAACCACTCTAACTCCGGAATCAAAATTGGAAAATGGGTTTGTATTGCAACTGGTTAAAAAAGTTCCTGCTATGCATGTAATTAGTAAAACCCGTTTCATAAGCTAAAATTTGGTTATGCTAAATTAGAATTATTTGAATACTACTTTGTTTTTGAGTTGTTAAAAGCATCAGAATATTCATTAATAAACTGTAAACGAACCAACTTATAAAAGGTTACACAATCGGGTAAATTTTATTTTTCTAATTGTAACACCCACATTGTACCCGCCGGTATTGTTGGATGGTCATTGGTATTATACCTTTCAGTTCCCCAAACCGATTTTGCATTGTTAAATCCATTTGTTCTTTCGCTATAATCTTTAAAATTAATGGTTTTGGTTTCTTTTCCGGTATTCATGATGCACATAACGGTTTGATTGTGGTCATAACGGAAGTAAACATATAAGCCATCTACAGGCAAATATTGCATCATTTTGCCGGTCTTTATTGCAGATGAATTTTTGCGAAAATTCCCCAACTTCTTTACATAATCCTGCATGTCTTTTTCTTCGGAAGTAAGATTATTTCCTGTAAAAGCATTTTTTACATCACCCTCCCAACCTCCGGGAAAGTCAAGTCGTACCTGCCCATCGTTGATGCCTTTATCACCTTTCATAAAAACTTCAGTGCCATAATATAATTGCGGAATGCCGCGGCAGGTGTACAACCATGCAAGTGCAAATTTTACTTTGTTTACATCGCCACCAAACTCTGTAGCTACGCGGGTAAGGTCGTGGTTGTCAAGGAAAATGCAATTGTTGCCTGCATTCTTATAAAGGAAATCATTGCTCAAAGTGGTGTACAGTTTATTTACACCATCGGTCCATCCGAAGTTGTCTTTTATTGCCGGAAAAATTCCATAGAAAAGTGTTTGAAAATCTGTTGCTCCGGTAAGGTTGCTTTTAAAAGGTGTATTGAAAACATTGGCGGTAAAATAGGCCTGATTTGCAGTGCCATGCACCCATGTTTCGCCAAACATTGTCATCTTGGGATACTCATCGTACAATGCTTTGTTGCAGCTGTTCATAAAGTCGAGGTCATTGTAAATGTAGGTATCAATACGCCATCCATCTATGCCAAATTCTTCTACACTCCAAATAGCATGTTGTATAAGAAAATTAGCTACAAAAGGGTTGTTTTGGTTTACATCAGGCATCTCATAATCAAACCATCCATCCACCATTTTCTTCTTGTCAGATGGGGCTGCATAAGGGTCAAACAGTGTTTGGTCTTTGTAGTTTGGGCGGGTAAATGTTGGCCACTGGTGTATCCAATCTTTAGAAGGTGGATCAACCTGAAAAAAGTGGTGAATATCCACATGGTTGTACACGGCATCCTGAATCAGTTTCATACCACGTTTGTGTAGTTCGTTACTTAGTTTTTTGTATTGGTCGGCTCCGCCAAAACGGGGTTCTATTTTGTAATGGTCAGTAAATCCATAGCCATGCTCGGTACGTGTGGTGCGGTCATTTTCTAAAACCGGTGTCATCCATAAGGTATTGGCACCCAGACTTTCTATGTAATCAAGGTGATTGATAATGCCCTGAAAGTCTCCCCCATGGCGGTGATAAACAGAATCTCTGTTGAGGGTTTGGTCACGCATGCCGGGGAGTTTGTCATTGGTTGGGTCTCCATTGCTAAACCTGTCGGGCATTAGAAAGTATATGAAATCGGCTTGTGTGACGCCCTGGGCAAATGCAGTTCCCTTACCAGGTCTCCTAGATTTTAGCTCATAAATATAAACCAATGGATTGCCGGGTGTTTTTACATTTATTTTAAAACTACACGGTTTTGCAGCAGCACTGATATTGAGGTCAACAGCGAGATAGTTTTTGTTTTCAAAACGGTTTATTTTTTCAACTTTTACACCGGGGTAATTAATGTCAACTTTTGTTGCATCCCCTATTTGTTTGCCCCGGATGAGCAGTTGCAATTTGGGGTTCTTCATATTTACCCACCAATGGGTAGGGTAGATGGCGGTTTCGTTTTGCCCCGCTACTGTAAAGTGAAAGAGTACTACAAATAATAAAATTGAAATTGGTTTCATGTGGAATAATTGTTTACTAAGACCTTTAATAAAATATTGCAGAAAATGTTGCAGTTTGGTTTAAAGTAAAAGTGAGTCCCGAATGACGGGATATTTATGACACAACGATGTTAAATTGAAAAACTAATGTCTGTTACAAAACTTTTCTTCTAGAAAAACAAGACTTTTGTTTAATGCCCACCACTCACCACTATACCATTAGATTCATCCTTTGTCTCTTTTACAACAAAATAACAAATAATACCTGCAAGTATCATTAATCCACCACCTATTTGTACTGCTGCCATTCTGTTATTATCAAGTAAATGGGTCATTATCCATCCAAAAAATAAGGAAGCAATGATTTCCGGTAGCACGATAAAGAAATTGAAAATGCCCATGTAAACACCAATTTTATCTTCAGGCAAGCAGCCGGCAAGCATTGCATAAGGCATTGACAAAATACTTGCCCAGGCAATACCCACACCCGTCATGGATGCATACAATAAGTACTTATCATGGACCAGACCGACAGACAACAATCCGATAGCGCCGCAAAAAAGACAAAGTGAATGTGTAAGTTTTCTTCCCAATTGAGCAGCAATAAAGGGAATAAAAAGAGCTACGATAAAAGCAACTATGTTATAAAATGAAAGGGTAAGACCAGCAAACTCAACTCCTTTTGTATAAATAGGATCACTTTCACTGGTTGCTTTAAATACATTTCGTGCAACTGCGGTGCTGTAATAAAACCACATCAAAAACAAACCAGGCCATGTAAAAAACTGAACCAATGCGAGTTGTTTCATTTTCACGGGCATATTTTTGATACAATGCGTTATCTCTGTAATACCCCCACCAAAACCCTTGTTACTTTCTTTTACTTTTTCTTTAAAAGAAATATCTTCAGGTGGGTATTCTTTTGATGTGAGTATTGTGTATAAAACCGCAATAAAAAATATAGCTCCGCCAAAATAAAATGAATATTTTACTGAATCAGGAATACTACCATTAGTACTTATTCTTGAAAGCCCAAACCAATTGGCCATCATCCAGGGTAGGGCAGAGGCTATAGTACCGCCCAGGCCAATCATAAGGCTTTGCATGGCAAATCCTGCGGTTCTTTGCTTTTCTGATAGTTTGTCTGCTACAAATGCCCTAAACGGTTCCATAGCAATGTTGCCTGCTGTATCTAATATCCAAAGTAAGCCGGCTGCCATCCATAAGGCAGAGCTATTAGGCATAAAAAACAGGCAAATGGTACTTAGTACTGCACCAACAAAAAAGTAAGGTCGCCGCCTTCCCCACCAAGGGTGCCATGTACGGTCACTCATATAGCCGATTATAGGTTGTACCAGCAAACCGGTTAATGGAGCAGCAAGAAAAAGCAATGGTATTTCGTCGGGACTTGCTTTTAAGTATTCATATATAGGCCCCATGTTTGCCCTTTGCAAATCCCAACCAAACTGAATTCCGAAGAACCCAAAACTCATATTAAAAATCTGAAAAAATGTAAGTCGTGGTTTACTTACTTTAGGGGCATGTGGCGAAACATCCATTAATAAGGCATCTTCCATAGCAGGCATCGTTATTTTTTTCTTTAAAATTATTTAAGTGTGTAATATATACACAACGATAAAATTAATAAAATAAAACATCCGGTAAAGGATGTTTTATTTTTAAGTAGTAATTCTGATAAAATTTAGATTCTTTGTACTTTGTTTTAAAATTTTATGATGTAAAATTTAAGAAGGGTTGCTTATCCAATTGTAAACCCATCAGGCAATACCGCATTCTTTTTCACCACCACAATTTCATCTTTAATAGTGTATAGTTCATGTTCCACATTTTTAATGCCATTTCCACCCATTATTTTTACATCATTACCTATACGGCAATCTTTATCAATAATAGCATGTTCTATGTGGCATCTTTCGCCAATTCCTATGGCAGGAACCCCCTTGGTTAGATTTGAGTTGAGTTGTTCAAGTGTTTCGTAATAGTCATTTCCCATCAGGTAGCTGTCGACAATCTCTGAATGTTTTCCAACACGGCTCCTGATGCCTACAACGCTTCCTTTTATTCGGCTTGCATGTATGATAGACCCCTCGGCTACAATTGATTGTTCAAGTACCGTCAACGTAAATTTTGCCGGCGGCAACATACGTGGACGAGTGAAAACGGTGTTGTTGTTGTCAAATAAATTAAATGGCGGCAAGGCATTTGTCAACGCAAGATTTGCTTCATAAAATGAATAAATATTACCAATATCTGTCCAATAGCCGCCATACTGATAACTGGCAACTTTGTAATTATTAATTGCTTCAGGCATTATTTGTTTTCCAAAGTCTGTAGCATCCTTCATGGTGTTTTCCAAAAGGTCAAACAGGAGAGATTTTTTAAAAACATAAATGCCCATTGATGCCAGATAAAATCTTCCTTCAGCCTTCATTGCATCGCTGGTTTCACTTACCCATTCTGGTAATAGAGAGCTGTCAGGCTTTTCTATAAACGAAGTAATCATATTGTTGTCATCAGCCTTTAAGATACCAAATTCATTTGCTTCCCTGGCTGCTACCGGCTGTGTAGCTATTGTTATATCTGCCCCGGAATTTACGTGTTGATCCAACATTTCACGTAGGTCCATTTGATACAATTGGTCTCCGCTAAGTATCAATACATTTTCGCAATCAAAGCTATCAATGTGCCTCAATGATTGCCTCACCGCATCTGCCGTGCCCTGAAACCAACCCGGGTTATCTGGTGTTTGTTCAGCAGCAAGAATATCCACAAACCCTGTACTAAAAGCACTGAAGTGGTACGTGTTTTTGATATGTCTGTTAAGCGACGCAGAGTTATACTGTGTCAACACAAACATACGGTTGATGTTACTGTTTATGCAGTTGCTGATTGGTATATCTACCAACCTATATTTTCCTGCTATAGGCACTGCGGGTTTGCTGCGGGTAGCTGTTAATGGATGTAACCGGGAGCCTGCTCCTCCTCCAAGAATTACTGCTACTGTTGATTTAGAATGATTGGTCATATTTATGAAGTGTTAAGTGTTAAGTGTTAGGTGTTAAGTGGTTGTAGTTGTAGTTTTGTTTTGGCTGTTAATATGCTCTTTGTAATTATTTTCATTAATTCTGTAGCATCTTGAGAAATGGAGTTGAATAATTCCTGGTTTAGATAATTTGTTGCAAAAAGCAATTGTAACCAATACAATACTTCGTCACATTCCTTTTGTGCAATAGCAAGTTTATGGATAAAGTCTTTGCTACTTTCTCCGTTAAATGCTTCTCTAATATTAGCACCAATTGATGTTCCGCAACGCAAAAGTTGTTTGCTAATCACAAATTCTTTGTTTTTTTCTATTTGGTACTTGTATAAATTGACAATTCTTATCGCAAAGGCAAAAGACTTATCTTTTAAAATACTTTTTTTCATTTGAAAATGAATTTTTATCTAAAATTTAGTTCTGACTTCATATAATTTACACTTTACACCTTACACTTCACACTTACCCCAAATAAACCTCCAAGTACCGGTGTGCACTAATGTCCCAACTGTTGTCAATTGCCATCATTGTTATACGCATTTCATTCAGTTTTTGTTTGTTGTGAAAGGCTTCAACTGCACGGCCTACAGAATACATAACATCCTGAACTGTGGCATTATTAAAAGTTATTCCATAGCCACCGGGGTCACCCATATCTATCACTGTATCTTTTAATCCGCCTGTACTTCTGACCATTGGCACAGTACCGTATCTCATACTATACATTTGGTTTAGTCCACATGGCTCCACACGGCTAGGCATTAGCAGAAAGTCTGCACCTGCATACATTTCGTGGCTAAGTGTTTCATTATATCCTATCACTGCATTATAGTTACCATAAAACTCATTGGTAAGGTTAGCTAACCGCCATTCAATCATGGGATCTCCGCTTCCTAATATTAAAAATGCTACACTTTTGTTTTGCTGATATAGTGAGCCAACTATACTATCAGCCAAAATATCCGCTGCCTTTTCACCTACTAATCTACCTATAAAAACTATTAGCGGTTTTGATGAATCAATATTGAATTTGTCACAAAGCAATTTTTTATTTGCTTCCTTCCATTCTTTAATTGCTTTTGGTTTGTATTTATCATTGAGGTAAGAATCAGTTTCAGGATTCCAAACCACAGTATCAATACCGTTTAATATACCGGTGCATTTGCCCCGTTCATATTCAAATAATTTTTCTAAACCATTTGCCGAATGGCGTAATTCATCTAGATAACTCCAGCTTACTGTAGTAACTTTATCTGCACATTTAATACCGGAGGCCAGTGAGTTGATAATTTCCTGCCAGTCGAGCAAACCATGTTTCCAATTGTCCCATGCGGGTATGAAATAACTTTTATCCCAACTAAGCCAACCCTGATATTGTGCATTGTGAATGGTAAGAACTGTTCTTATATAACTAAGGTTATAATTAAATTCATAGCAGTATTTCATCATAAACGGAATAAGCCCGGTATGATGATCGTGGCAATGGATTACATCGGGACGGTTTTCATATCTATAATTAAGCCAGTGAACTACTGAAATCTGGAATGCGATGAACCGTTCCATATCATCGTCATAACCATATATTTTTTCCCGGTCTAACAGTCCGTATATATCAACAAGGTATAAATCAAAACCGAGTTTATTGTGTTTTTCTTTAATGATAGTGTATTCAAAATTTCTGGGGCCAAGACGGGTTTGCCCTTTAAAAACTACGTCCCACTCATTTTTATACAAAAATGGGGTACGATACATGGGCATTATTACTTTGGCAATATGACCCAGTTTATTTTGGTATTTAGGCAATGCACCTACTACATCTCCAAGACCACCGGCTTTTGCAACAGGATAGCATTCTGCGCTTATGTGTAAAATTTCCATAGACAGTTTATAGGGGTTTAAATTAAGCAACATTTTCTTACCAACAAATATTAAATGAAAAATAGAGCCGAATAAGAAAATTAATATACTTTCATGACCCTAAATTAAAAAATAAACATGGCAGGAGCTACCTCTTCGATTGCATCTTCAGAAAAAATACAAAGTCAGGGAATTCCCACTAATTATGGAGCACTTGGTACTTTAGTTACAGTATTTTTCTTTTGGGGTTTTATTGCCGCCGGCAACAGTGTTTTTATTCCATTTTGTAAGCACAAATTTGCTTTAGATCAGTTTCAGAGCCAATTGGTTGACACAGCATTTTATTTTGCTTATTTTATTGGAGCACTTATAATATTTATTGTAGGAGCCCTTAAAGGGAGTGACCCGGTAGCCAAATGGGGTTATAAAAAGAGTATTGTATATGGTTTATTATTCTCTGCATTGGGAGCCGCAGTTATGATTCTTGCGGTTAATCTTGGTACTTTTCCCGGTATGCTTGCTGGATTGTTTGTGGTGGCACTTGGATTTTCATTACAGCAAACTGCGGCACAACCTTTTGCTATTACGTTAGGCGACCCTTCTACCGGTACCAACCGTGTTACATTAGGCGGTGCAATCAATTCATTTGGTACCACTATTGGTCCTTTGGTGGTAGGTATAGCTTTATTTGGAACTACGGCGGCTATTACAGATGAAAAAATTGCGAGCCTTAGTTTGGGAAAAGTTATCCTATTGTATAGCTGTGTAGGCGCCTTGTTTATTGCTGCTGCTGCATTGTTTAATTTCTCTAAAAAAGTACCCTCTGGAGTTACTGTAGAGAAAACAGAAAAAGCCAATAAAGCATTGAGTATGTTATTAATTATGACCGGGCTTTTGGCGGTAATGTTTGTACCTATTTTTAGCAGCTATATTGGGTTGTCAGAAACCATTTCAGACGTTGAAAAACATGCGTTGGAGTCGTATAGACTAAAATGGTTAATGGGGGCTTTTGCTATAATCGTTATTGGGTTAGTTTATACTAATATATCAGCTAAGAAAAATCCTACAGGATGGGGAGCCATGCAATATCCTCAATTACTATTGGGTATGTTGGGTATTTTCTTTTATGTGGGTGTTGAGGTTACTGTAGGTAGTAATCTTGCTGAGTTAATGAAATATCCTGCATTTGGAAGCTTTTCCTCTTCTGAAGCAACTCCATACATTGCCATGTATTGGGGAAGTTTGATGATAGGTAGATGGGCGGGTGCTGTAGGTGCATTCGGTTTTTCCAAACAAAAAAGAGTCATCTTACAGTTTATTGTTCCGTTGGTTGCTTTTGTAATATTAATAGCAGTTAATACAGCTTTTGGTTACTCAATGCAGGCATTGTACTATTATGTAATTTGTGTACTAATACAAATTGTAGCTTTTTATATTAGCAATGATAAGCCCGCAAGAACTTTACTGATCTTTTCTTTATTAGGTGTTGCTGCTATGATTGTTGGTACACTTACTACCGGCACAGTTGCTATTTATGCATTTCTTAGTGGGGGTTTATTTTGTTCCATTATGTGGCCTTGTATATTTAGTTTGTCAGTTGCAGGTCTTGGTAAATACACTACCCAGGGTTCGGCATTTTTAATCATGATGATTTTAGGCGGAGGCATTATTCCTCCAATTCAGGGGAAGTTTGCAGACTTTTTGCAAGCAGGTTCAAATATTCCGGGTTCAGGTATTCATGCTTCCTATTGGATTCCTGCTGTATGTTATGGTTATCTGGCCTTTTTTGCTTTCGCAGTTACTGGAATATTACGTAAGCAAAATGCAATGCAACAAAACCATGCTGAAGCGGTTGAAACTTCGTCATTATCACCTGAGGTTGCTTAAAACTTATTCCACTTCTATATGTAGTAGAATGAACTTGAAATGAAATTTATAAATTGCCTTTCTATAACATTCTTTATCTAAAAAATAATAATCATAGCATGCTTTCTCAAACTTCTCAACTTGGTATTGGTATTGATATTGGGGGAACAAACACAACTTTTGGTATTGTAGATAGTCGTGGTGAAATTAAATATCGGGGTGCCATCTCAACCAATAAATATGAAAACGTAACCGATTATATAGAAGCATTGTATGAAGCAGTTAGCCCTGCATTAGAAATAGTAAATGGTATCGATCATATTCGTGGTATTGGTATTGGTGCACCCAATGCGAACTTTTATACAGGCACTATTGAATACGCACCAAATCTTAAATGGAAAGGGATTGTTCCTTTGGCTCAATTAATAACCGATAAATTTGGGGTTCCTTGTGCTATTACCAATGATGCCAATGCTGCTGCAGTAGGTGAGATGATGTATGGTGCTGCAAGGGGAATGAGAGATTTTATAATGATTACTTTGGGAACAGGTGTTGGCAGCGGAATAGTAGCTAATGGACAACTCATATTGGGTCACGATGGTTTTGCAGGGGAACTTGGGCATACTATCATTATCCCCAACGGAAGGTTGCACCCAAGCACAGGTGCCAAAGGTTCATTGGAAACATATGCATCTGCAACAGGTGTTAAGGTTACTACTTTAGAAATGTTGCAGCAGTTTGATCAGGAACCCAGTTTGCTTCGCAATTTTAAAGAAGAAGAATTAGATAGCAGAATTGTATATGAGGCTGCAATGCAAGGTGATAGAATTGCCAATGAAGTCTTTAGGTTTACTGGTGAGATACTAGGAAAAGCCCTTGCAAATTTTATTATGTTTTCATCACCTGAAGCAATCATTCTTTTCGGCGGACTTTGCAGGGCTGGTGAATTGATTTACAATCCTACACAAGAACACATGGAGGATAATATTTTGCCCATTTTTAAGAATAAAGTAAAACTAATTTTTAGTGAACTGAAAGAAGCAGATGCAGCAATTTTAGGGGCAAGTGCATTGGTGTGGGAGATGAAGAAAATATAATAGTTCAAACCGAAGTAATTAATTTTAGAAAGGGCATAAAACGCTTTGCAAAAAGCTCATTATGTCCTTTTGTTTTTTATGCTTAAAAAATGAAAACGATTGTTTTACTCCACGGTGCTATGGGTTCAGAAGTGCAGTTGCAATCCCTTCGGAAACAGTTGGAAGGCTGCTATGCAGTTCACTCATTTAATTTTTTAGGTCACGGCGGAAAGCCATTTTCTAAAGAATTTTCGATACCATCCTTTGCAAATGAATTGGTAGCTTTTTGCGAAACGAATCAATTGAAAGAAGCACATCTTTTCGGTTATAGCATGGGTGGATATGTTGCTTTATATCTTGCAAGGCATCATCCCCATTTGATAACTTCTGTGGTAACTCTTGGTACAAAACTGCTTTGGGATAATGTCATTGCGGCTAAAGAAGTAGCAATGATGCAGCCTGAAATTATTGAGCAAAAAGTTCCTGCATTTGCACAAGGTTTACAACAAATGCACTGCCCAAATGATTGGAAGGATCTGATGACAAAAACGGGGAAAATGCTTACCGAAATGGGTGAAGAAAATCCCTTGCAAATGGAGGATTATCAGAGCATCACTACTCCTGTTTTACTTATGCTCGGCGACAGAGATAAAATGGTGTCATTAGATGAAACGGTTACAACTTTTAAGCATTTGCCTAACTCACAATTAGCCGTTTTGCCGGCAACACCTCATCCAATTGAAAAGGCGGATGTGGAGATATTAGCATTTCATATAAATAAATTCATCGGAAAATAATTTGATCTTAGCAGATAATATTTAATCAACACCATGAAAATTACCTTAGTTATTATAAGCATATTAGTTGGTTGCATTGCAACTGCACAAAACATAAAACCTAATCTTATCCCTGTTCCATTGTCTGTTAAGATAGGTAATGGTTTATTTGAAATCAAGCCATCAACCATAATTGAAATTAGGGATGGTAGCAACGAATTGGCAAAAATTGCCGGTTTCCTTTCTGCAAAAATCGCTGGTGCAACAGGATTTCAAATGGCAATAAATAAAGCCAATTCAAAAAAAAATGGGAACACAATTTTGTTAGGATTGGTGGCTGATACTTCTCTCGGCAATGAAGGATATACATTGAATATTAGTTCAACAGGCGTAAGCATTTTAGCCAATACTCCCAACGGCGTTTTTTATGGTATGCAAACTTTGCTTCAATTACTACCTAACGAGATTGAAAGTAAAAGTGTAGTAAAAAATATTGCCTGGACATTACCTTTAATAAGTATCATAGACAAACCCCGCTTTGGATGGAGAGGTTTAATGTTGGACGTAAGCAGGCATTTTTTTGATGTAAATCAGGTGAAGGATTTCATTGACAATATGGTGCGGTATAAATTTAACCTGTTGCACCTGCACCTTACAGACGACCAGGGATGGCGGCTGCAAATCAATGCTTTACCAAAGCTTACTGAAACAGGGGCGTGGCGACCAAACCGTCAGGGAAAGTGGGGCAATGTTCCTCAAACGGTTGATTCTACTGAACCCCGCACTTATGGAGGATTTTTTACGCAAGATGATATTAGGGACCTATTACAATATGCTAAAGACAGGTACGTAAATATTTTACCTGAAATAGATATACCCGGCCATAGTATGGCGGCTATTGCGGCTTATCCTGAACTAACCGGCACACCGGGAAAGTATTATGTAAATGCAGGTGAGAAATTTATGCAGTGGTATGGAGGTGGAAAATTTTCAGCTTTGGTTGATAATAATTTATGCCCGGCCAAAGAGTCTGTCTTTGTTTTTTTGGATTCAGTTATAACCGAAGTAGCCCAACTATTCCCTTTTGAATATTTGCATATTGGTGGCGATGAAGCCGCAAAAAATATCTGGGAAACGACAGATACTATAAAGGCACTAATGAAAAAGGAAGGCCTGCTATCTCTTGAAGAGGTACAAAGCTATTTTATAAAAAGAGTGCAAAAGATTGTAGAAGCTAAAGGGAAAAAAATGATTGGGTGGGATGAAATATTGGAAGGAGGATTAGATACCGCAGCAACAGTTATGAGTTGGAGAGGTATGAAAGGCGGTATTGCAGCAGCGAAAGAAAATCACAAAGTGGTTATGTCGCCAAGTGATTTTGTTTACCTGGATCTTATGCAGGGCGATAAGATTACCGAGCCCTATGTTTACTCAACTGTAAGATTAAGCAAAACTTACCAGTTTGATCCGGTGCCGCCGGGCGTGAACCCTGATTTAATTTTAGGAGGCCAAGGCAATTTATGGACAGAACAAATTCCGCAAATGAGGGCATTGCAATATATGTTGTGGCCCCGTGCACTTGCCGTGGCAGAAAGTGTATGGTCAGCTAAAGAAAGAAAAAATTACAATGATTTTATTGGTCGTGTGGAGAATGAATTTCAACGATTAGATCTGTGCAAAGTAAAGTATGCACAAACTATGTACGAGCCAATCATTACTGCGTTGTATGATAAACAGGTTTTAAAAGTAAAGATGGAAAATGAAGTTGATGGCCTCACACTTTACTATTCATTAGACGAAACTAACCCGGATGAATTTTATCCTTTTTACAAATCTCCAATTGCAATACCCAAAGATGTTGCTACACTTAAAGTAGTAGCCTATAAAAATGGAAAACAAGTGGGCAGACAAATAAATATACCATTTGCAGAACTGGAAAAAAGAGCAGGAAAGAAATAATTCATTTTTTTAAGAACAAAAACAAACCCGATGTGGAAACACCGGGTAATTACAAAACCAAAACCAACTGCTATGAAACTATTTTACCTCTAAATTTCTTAACCTCTCTTCCTAAGCGTGGTAAGGTTTACAATTTCTTACTGTATAGAAATCTGTTTTGGATTATTTTTTACTTCCTCTTTTTTGGGTATGAAAACATTTAAAACGCCATCCACATACTTAGCCGCTATTGCATCTGTATTCATTTGTTTATCCAAATTGAAAGATCTTTTAAAATTTCCGTTTTCAAATTCTTTCCTGACAAATTTTTTGTTTGTAGCATCTTCAGTTTTTTCAACCTCATAACTAATGGTCAATAATCCATTATCGACACTAACTATAAAATTCTCTTTTTTTCTTCCTGGTGCATTAAAGCTTAACTCAAAAGCATTTTCTAATTCAAGAATATTTACATCAACATCTGAAGTCTTGGTTTGCGCTTCTATGTTTGATTGTAAAGTTCCGAATAAGTCATTAAATACGTTGTTAAAGCTATTTCTTGCAGGAAATGTTTTTGTTACTATCATTTTAATTTGTTTTTAGTTTTTTAATTAATTTACTTAAATCTTTCAAATCATATACCGAAGCTTTTTTTTGGAAAACATGTCGGATTTTATAAAATATTAATGACACATTGTCATTATTGTAAATTTTTTATGACAAAACGGCTCTTAACATTCATTTATTCCTTCCAAATAGGTTTATTCTTTATTTTTGTTGCTCGATTTTAAAAAGATAAAACACAAATAAGAAATGTATCCAGAAGAAATAGTATTGCCAATGAAAGCGGAATTAACCGACAATGGCTTCGAAGATTTAGAAACACCGGAATTGGTAGAAGAGTATCTGACAAAAGAAGGAACTACATTGGTAATGATAAACAGTGTATGCGGTTGCAGTGCAGGTTCAGCACGTCCGGGAGTATTGATGGCTGTTGCTAATTCAACAAAAAAACCACAAAACCTTACCACAAGTTTTGCCGGTTTTGATTTAGCCGCAATCAATAAAGTAAGAGAACATTTGTTGCCTTATCCACCTTCTTCTCCTGCAATTGCGTTGTTTAAGAATGGTGAGTTGGTGCATTTTATAGAAAGGCATCAGATTGAAGGAAGGCCTGCACAGGTTATAGCACGTAATCTAATTGCAGCATTTGATGAACATTGTTAATTCAATTTTTGTAAATAAAAATATTAAAGTTTTCATCCGTGAAGTTTACCAGCTTTAACAACATGGATGGGTTAGTAAATACACTCCTCCATTTCTATGGAGGAGTTTTTAATTTGTGATTAATATAATTGTCTTCTTTTTGTCTGATTGGTAATTATAGTTTGGTTTTGCAGACAAAATGTTATTGCAAAATATTATTTCAGATAATAAAAAATGGCCTTTAAGACGGTCATTATTCATAATTTTCGTTTCAATCCATTTCAAAAAAATGTATCCAAACCTATACTACGCTTTTAAGGATTTGTTCGGTGTTGACTGGACAGGTTTAAAACTTGTAAACTCATTCGGGTTTTTTGTTGCTATTTCTTTTATAGCGGCTGCTGTAGTACTTACAGCAGAACTCAAAAGAAAGAGTAAAATGGGTTTAATGTCATTTAAAGAAGAAAAAATTATTGTTGGTAAACCTGCTTCTGTTGCAGAGCTTTTGCTCAATTTTTTTCTGGGCTTTCTTATGGGTTTTAAGTTGATTGGTGCATTTATAGACCGCAATGCAATGATTGATACTCAATCTTACATTTTATCTTCGCAGGGCAATTGGGTGGCCGGTATTTTGGTGGGGCTTTTATTTGCATTTTTAAAATGGCAGGAAAAAAACAAAGTAAAACTGCCTTCTCCTGAAGAGCGCATCATACGTATATGGCCACACGACAGGGTAGGAGATATGGTCATTTACGCATTTGTATTTGGATTTTTGGGTGCCAAAATTTTTCACAATCTTGAGAATTTAGATGACCTTATAAAAGACCCAATAGGATCGTTAATATCCTTTAGCGGACTTACTTTTTATGGTGGATTAATTTGTGCTACAATAGCCATTTGGCAATATTGCCGGCGCAACAATATGAAGCCTATACATGTAGCCGATGCCATAGCACCCGCTATGATGCTGGCTTATGGTGTGGGCCGTATTGGTTGTCAGGTTGCCGGAGACGGTGATTGGGGCATCATTAACTTACGTCCAAAACCCTTCAGTTGGTTGCCCGATTGGGCCTGGGCTTATAAGTATCCGCACAACGTATTGAATGAAGGTGTACAAATACCGGGCTGTGTAGGTCAGTATTGTTCAGAATTGCCGCATGCTGTTTTTCCTACACCATTATATGAAATTATAGCAGCTTTGCTACTTTTTGCTTTTCTATGGAGCATACGGAAAAAAATAAAAACGCCGGGAATAATGACGGGCATTTACTTAATTGTAAATGGGTTAGAAAGGTTTTTGATAGAATTAATCAGGGTAAATACAAAATACCATTTTTGGGGTATTAACCCAACACAGGCGGAATTGATTGCAGGTTTTATGATCATCAGTGGAATTGGGTTACTGATTTATTTCAACAGAAAAAAGGACCAAATTGTATTGGCTGAACCAGAAAAAATTGCATAAAATTTTATTTGAAAAATTGTAGAATAGCTTACATTTATAATATAAATTATCCATTCATTAACCAACAAAGCATTGCTTATGCCCTCATTTGACATTACCAGCAAGGTTGATTTGCAAACCCTTGATAACGCTATAAATACGGTATCAAAAGAAATACAGAACAGGTTTGATTTTAAAGGAAACCATGTAGTAATAGACCTGAACAAAAAAGATTATAAATTAAATCTGGAAGCTGACAGCGAAATGAAGCTGGAACAGATTACTGACGTAATCAGAAGCCGAAGCATGAAGCAAGGAATACCACCTGAAGCCTTTGACTTTAGCAAAGAACCCTATCAAAGTGGCAAAGTAGTAAAGAAAGAAGTGTTGGTAAAAAATGGAATAAAGCAGGAGGACGCAAAAAAAATTGTTAAGGCTATAAAAGATAGTAATTTAAAAGTTCAGGCTCAGATTATGGATGATATGGTAAGAATAACGGGTAAGAAAATAGATGATTTACAAGATGTTATATCACTTTGTAATAATTCTGATTTCGGTTTGGCATTGCAATATGTCAACATGAAATCGTAAAAATGTACAGTTGAAATAAATGTTTTTTTCAATTTTGTTTTGGCTGTAAATACACAAATACATACTTTTGCACTTCGAAAAAAATGTTTGGCTTTCAGCCTAAAAATAAAATTATTATGAAACAAGGTCTTCATCCGGAAAATTATCGTCTAGTTGTTTTTAAAGATATGAGTAATGGCCATAGCTTTTTGAGCCGTTCTACTGCCTACTCAAAAGAAATGGTACAATGGGAAGATGGTAATGAGTATCCTGTAATTAAACTGGAGATTTCTAACACGTCGCATCCGTTTTATACCGGTAAAAATATGTTGGTAGATACTGCCGGAAGAATTGATAAATTCAAGAAGCGTTACGCTAAGAAAGAAGCTTAATCACTTTGCTATAGAGATTATGGAACCCTGCATTTATTGCGGGGTTTTTTGTGTTTATGCTTGTGGAATTATTTTAGCTTAATTTATTTCTGAAGGGAAATTTTCAAAATAGTGTTTGTACACCATTCGCTATTTTATTTTCGTGGTCAAGCAGCCATTTTTTTCTCCGTAATCCACCCGCATATCCTACCAATGATTGATTGCTGCCAATTACCCTGTGGCAGGGTACTATAATAGCTATATGGTTTTTGCCGTTACTTGCTGCAGCAGCCCTTACACACTTTGGGTCGCCCAAATTTCGGGCAAGAGTCATGTAGCTAATGGTTTTGCCAAATTCAATATTCATTAATTCATTCCAAACCCGCAATTGAAAGGTGGTGCCATTTTGCATAATCGGCAAATTAAAAACAAGTCTTGCCCCATTAAAGTATTCAATTAATTGCTCTGTACAATTTGTGAGCAATGTATTTGAGGAAATTTCATCGTCTGTAACTTTTTCATCTGCAAAAGTGACCTGACTTATATATTGGTCGGTTGCTTCAATTTGTAGTTTACCCAAAGGGGATTGGTAGTATGTTTTGTACACTTTTTCTGACATTTAAATACATTAATTCGAATAGAAAATTAAGGATTGTTATTTGTTCATGGTGTATATATCAATTTTCATTTGAAGAAAACTATTTGATTTATTAATTGTTAGAGCAGATAGGCAAAATACAAACGATAAAAAATTATACAACTAGAGTTTTTATTCTTTCAAATCATTTCCCCCGTCATTTATACATATTTTTACAAAAAATAAATAATCAAACACTATGAAAAGAAATGCAACTGCTATTTGGAGCGGATCCGGCAAAGAAGGTAACGGTACGCTTACTACTCAAAGTAATGTACTTAACAATAGTCAATATTCGTACAAAACAAGATTTGAGGATGGTATAGGTACCAATCCCGAAGAGTTAATTGCTGCAGCCCACGCCGGTTGTTTTTGTATGAAGTTGAGTTTTGTATTAGGCAATTTTGGTTTTACTCCTGAAAAGTTAGAGACGACCTGTAGTATTACCTTAGAGAATGGTGCTATTACAGCATCGCATCTTGAATTATCTGCTGTAGTACCGGGTATTACCCAGGAAAAGTTTGACGAGTGTGTCTTAGATGCCAAGGAGAATTGTCCGGTAAGTAAGGCATATAATCTTGAGATTACATTGAATGCTAAGTTGAATTAATAATACTTCATGTAAGAAAAGGTGTTGCACAATAAAGAATGTGCAACACCTTTTTATTATTGTAACATTCGTTTCTTTCCTTCCTTCTTTCACAAAATACTTTCAATTTTACAGGTATAATTTTCTTTTTCCCAAAAATTGATATTCTAGTAATTTTATCAATTCTTATGAATCTTATCCATTTTTGTAATATTCATTTAAGGTATTAACTTCATACTAAAAATTGTTGTCAAAATTTTTTAAGTATGTCACAAACACCACTACAACCCGATACTAATTTTGTAGTAAAGGAAGATAAGTTCCTCAATTTGCTAATTGCCGGATTATGCTTTTTTTTCTTTGTAATATCAATAGTTACATTTTCAGGTCAATTTATAGATTACTTCTCTATCCCATTTTTTCTTGGGCCTACACTTTTGTTTGTTTACAAAGCTTTTCAGGACAGTACACTCATTTTGATTAATAAAAATGGCATATACTATGGTAAAAAATTAATTACCAATTGGAAGAACTTTAATAAAGCACAACTAAAAGAAGTTGAAAAAATAGGACAGGTATCAGACAACTTTCAAATAGAAATAAAATACTACAACGAAGTAAGGGGTGGGTATTTACATAAACATATCAAACTTGGAAATACCCAAAGTCAATCAGAAGAATCAATTATGGGTGCAATAAGATATTTTCAAAATCTGTATGCAGATGGTAAAAATGATTTAACAACACTCCCTTCAGCATCATTCTAAAACAGGTAATACCAATTTGCTATTGATTCCTTGTCCGTGATAAACTTTTATAGATGCTTTTTGAAAATCTTCATCCTTAGCATGGTATATGTCAACAAACTTTTGCGGGTTTCTATCTACCAAGGGAAACCATGAACTCTGTACCTGCACCATTATTTTATGCCCTTTTTTAAAAGTATGTGCTACATCAGGCAAAGCAAATTGAACATTTGTAATTTTTTTAGGTACAAACGCTTCAGGTTTTTCATAACTATTACGGTATTTACCACGCATAACCTCGCCACGAACAAGCATTTGGTATCCATTCATAATGTACTTATCAGTATCGCTGTATTGAAAATTATCTGGAAATACGTCAATCAGTTTTACAACAAAATCCGCATCTGTACCTGTAGTACTTACCATAAGGTCGGTCAATACAGAACCACCAATTGTAACATCATTATGCAGTACTTCTGTTACAAATGTTAGTACATCGGGTCTGCGGCTTGCAAAGCGTTGGTCATCTGTCATATACTCTCTTGTTCGTTCAAAATGAATTCCTTCATTGTAAGGAACAGGTGTAGATGGGTCACTAATATATTCAGTATAAATATCTGCATCTTTTGGTTTCTCACTTCCTGCTGCCTGAACAGGTGCTTCCCATTTTAGTTCTTTGTCTTTATTAAAATACAATTCTCGGGGTTGTATTTTGGCCGGAGGCCATTGAGGTAACAAACGCCATTTATTTTCACCCGTAAAAAATATGGAAGCTTCGGCTATATTGGGAACTTTGCCTTTGCCCTTGAGATAATAATTGAAAAATGGGAGTTCTATGTTCTTCTGATACCACTCACTTGTCTTGCTGCCAAATTGTACATTGCCAAGTCGGCTTCCATCTGTTTTGGCCCAGGCACCATGACTCCATGGCCCCATAACCAATCTGTTGTTGTTAGTAGAGTTTTGTTTTTCTATGGTAGAATATGTTTTCCATGCACCAAAACAATCTTCAGCATCAAACAAACCACCTACAACAAGCATTGCTGGTTTAACCGTGTTTATATAGTTTGTTACTGTTCTTTTATTCCACCACTCATCCTGGTTGGGGTGATTCATCAAATCCTTCCAAAACAAGATGCTATCACCCATAAAATTATTGGTCAGGTTTTGCAAACAGCCGTACTGTAGGTAAAAGTTATAACTGTCTTTGGTAAAGAAGTCTATATCCTTAGGCCATTCGGTGGTCAGTTTGGGTCGGGGTCTGCCAAATGTGGAGTAAAAACTAAAAGCATCCATAAGCATAAAAGCACCGTTGTGGTGAAAATCGTCGCCAATAAACCAATCAGTTACAGGTGCCTGCGGGCTAACTGCTTTCAGGGCAGGATGGTTACTCAAAGCTGCCATAGTACTGTAAAATCCGGGATATGAGATGCCAAACACGCCTACATTACCATTATTATTTCGCAGGTTTTTTATCAACCAATCTATAGTGTCGTATGTATCACTTGCTTCGTCAGTTTCTTTATCTTTTTTTACAGGGTTAAATGGCCTTATGTCTTCATAAACACCTTCGCTCATAAATCTACCTCTTACATCCTGTACTACCATGATGTATTTTTCTTTCAAATATTCTTTCAGATAATTATCATAGAATTTGCGGTATTTCTCTACGCCATACGGAGCACAATTATATGGAGTACGGGTCATGAGAATCGGGTGCTTTTCTATACTATCGTTGGGCGTATATATGGAGGTAAACAAGCGAACGCCATCTCTCATAATAATGTATTGCTCTTTTTTGGTATAATTTTTTTTAAACCAAAGGCTATCAATATTTTGGGAGTAACCTGAAAGGGAAATAAGCAGGAATAGTAGATGCAATATTTTATTCATTGGTGTTTTTTAAAAATGCTGTGTGCAAATTAAGAAGTAAGCATCATGTGGCAATTCTAAAGCATAGAAAATATGTTGTTAGAAATTGAATTGGTTTCTTTAAGGTTCTGGAAAGGCTTTTCGAATTAAGGGAAGTATAAAATGGATTTTTTTTATGTTGTAAACACATAATGTAATAAATTGAATCGTTTTTATTATTTTGCTTTATAATAAGTAAATTAATGACGGAGCGTTTACTACAGTTTATTTGGCAGTTTCAATATTATAATCAATCGGTCCTTACATCTACAACCGGTGAAGTAATTAAAATTCTGAATCCTGGAAAATATAATACACAACAAGGCCCGGATTTTTTAGACGGAAAAATAATTATCGGCAGCACAACGTGGGCCGGTAGCATAGAAGTGCATATTAAATCTTCAGATTGGAATCGTCACAGGCATACAAATGATATCAATTATGCCAATGTAATGCTACATGTTGTTTGGCAGCACGATGTTGAAATACACAATGCAAAAGGCGTCGTATTGCCTGTACTTGTAATGCAGCCTCTTGTTGCAAATCTATTGCTTGCCAGATATGAAGCATTGATGTCTAAAAAATCTTTTGTTCCCTGCGAAAATTTTTTGCCATTATTGGATGAATTGAAATGGATGAACTGGAAACAAAGAATATCCATAGAAAGACTGCAAAGAAAGTCATTGAATGTTCAGCAAATGTTGGCCGAGACCAATAATAACTGGGAAGAGACCTTTTGGTGGATGCTGGCCAGAAACTTTGGTATAAAAACCAATGCTGATATATTTGAAACCATTGCAAAAAGTATTCCTTTAAATGTATTGGCAAAACACAAAAACCAAATTCATCAGTTAGAAGGTTTGTTAATGGGACAGGCCGGCTTATTGAATGGCGATTTTGAAGAAGATTATCCTAATGTTTTAAAAAAAG
>JANPGE010000210.1:0-23214 GCA_031423805.1 Segetibacter sp.
AATGGAAAAAGTATACGGCCTTTCAGAAATTACAAGGAACAACATGTACAATTCTTCGGAGATTAGCGGACAGGCTGCACCGGGCTATAGTAGCGGTGAAGCAATTGAAGCAATTAAAGAAGTTGCTGAAAAAAAATTACCTAGGGGATATGGTATTGATTGGGCTGGTATTTCTAAAGATGAAGTTGGCCGTGGTAATGAAGCCATTTTCATTTTTCTTATTTGCCTTGGTTTCGTATACCTTATTTTGGCAGCACAATACGAGAGTTTCATACTTCCATTTGTTGTTATTCTATCGTTGGTTGTGGGCATTTTCGGGGCTTTTTTATTCCTCAAAATATTTAGTTTAGAAAACAATATTTATGCACAGGTAGCCATGGTAATGCTAATTGGATTACTTGGTAAAAATGCAGTACTTATTGTAGAATTTGCCGTACAACGACACCGTGCAGGCGACTCTGTTTTCGAAGCAGCTATTCAAGGTTCCGCTGCAAGATTTCGGCCAATTCTTATGACCTCCTTTGCCTTTATAGCAGGATTGATTCCATTGGTGTTTGCTTCGGGCCCTGGTGCTATTGGCAACCGTACCATTGGCTCTGCATCTGCGGGTGGTATGCTTATAGGAACTGTGTTTGGTGTAATCTTAATTCCCGGCTTATACTACATATTTGGCCGCATATCAGAGAAACACATTTTTGTAAAAAATGAAGAAGAAAATCCCTTAACCGAAGAAATAGATCACAATGTATAAACTAAGATTATCTCACTATTTAATTCCATTTAGTTTTTGCCTTATAGCTATAAGTTGTAAAACTCCTGCTATTACAACAGTTAATGCAAAGTCTGCTGTACCTGAATCTTATGGAACTGTCAGGGACACAACCAATATGGCCGTTGTAGATTGGAAAGGTTTTTTTAAAGACAAAGATCTCATAGACTTAATAGACACTGCACTTAAAAACAATCAGGAACTAAGGATTACGCTTCAGGAAATTGAAATAGCCCGAAACGATATTCGTGTACGCAAAGGTGCATTGTTGCCTATGGTAGGTGTACGGGCAGGCACCGGTTTAGAAAAGGTAGGTAGATATACAAGTCAGGGAGCGGGTGATGCTTCCACCGAAATTACACCTGGCAATGAAGTACCTGATGTGCTGACTGACATTACGCTTGGGGCATATGCCCATTGGGAAGTAGACATTTGGAAAAAATTACGCAATTCCAAGAAAGCGGCTATCAGCCGTTATTTATCAACAATAGAAGGGAGGAATTTTGTAATCACAAATCTAATTTCCGAAATAGCGGAATTGTATTACGAATTGCTTGCTGCTGATAGTCAATTGGAGATTGTACGAAAGAATATCAAACTGCAAAACAATGCGTTGGAAATTGTAAAAGTGCAGAAAGAAGCAGCAAGAGCAACAGAATTGGCCGTACAAAAATTCCAGGCAGAAGTATTAGGCTCTCAAAACAGGGAGTTTGAAATATTGCAGCGGATTAAAGAAACAGAAAATCGAATCAACTTTTTATTAGGCCGTTACCCGCAGGAAATTAAAAGAAACAACATTGAGTTTTTAAATTTACTACCTGCACAGGTTAACGCTGGTATCCCTTCACAGTTATTGGCTAATCGTCCAGATATAAAGCAAGCAGAGCTGGAATTGGCGGCTGCTAAATTAGATGTACAGGTAGCACATGCAGAGTTTTACCCTTCGCTTGACATTACCGCTGCATTAGGGTTGCAGGCGTTTAAGCCAACATATTTGTACAAGATACCCGAATCAATGCTTTTTTCTTTAGCAGGCGATTTAGCTGCTCCTTTAATTAATCGTAACGCCATTACTGCAGAATTTAACAATGCAAATGCAAGGCAAATACATTCGTTGTATAATTATGAACGTACACTGCTAAATGCCTATATGGAAGTATCTAATCAGTTGTCTAAAATCAGCAATCTTGATAAAAGCTATAACATGAAATCACGACAGGTAGCAGCATTAAATAAGTCAATTGAAGTATCTAATGATTTGTTCAGGTCTGCCCGTGCCGATTATTTTGAAGTGTTAATGACACAACGTGATGCATTAGAAGCCCAACTGGAATTGATTGTCACCAAAAAAGAACAACTCAATGCCGCAGTTCATGTGTACCGGGATTTAGGCGGCGGCTGGAAATAATTAAAAATCCCGGAATTCCGGGATTTTTTTATGTCTATCATTTTTGGAATACTTATTTTCATTAAATAGTTAGCATTAATAGTAGAAAATAAGTACTTCATGATTCATTCCTTTATGCAAAGTATTCTCGTAGTTGTAGCCTTTACTTTTTTGTGTTGCCGTCCTGTTGAAAAACCTGCAGTACAAGCCAATACTACAATTCAAAATAATAATCCTCCTGCAATAAGGGTATTAGATAGTGCGATGATTATTAATGAACTCCGATTTCTTTCATCAGATACATGTGAGGGTCGTAAATACGGATCTAAGGGTCACGAACTAGCCGCACAAAGAATAATTCAAAACCTAAAAAAATGTAAAGCCCATCATTTCAACAATAGTTTTGAACAAGGCTTTACAACCGAAAGTTTCAACATTTCAAAAGAAGGGAAAAATATTATTGCTTATGTAAAGGGGAAAAAATATGCTGATAGTTTTATTGTTATTAGTGCTCATTATGACCACCTTGGCAGAAACGCTGACAGTGCTATCTATCATGGGGCAGATGACAATGCAAGTGGAGTAGCATGTTTGCAAGCTTTGGTGAAATATTTTGCAAAACATCCTCAACAATATACAATAGTATTTGCTTTTTTTGATAATGAAGAAACAGGTTTGCTTGGTGCAAAATATTTTGTAACCAACTTGCCAAAAGGAGTTACAAAAGAAAATATCAAACTAAATGTGAACCTTGATATGGTAGCAAGAAGCGACCAAAACGAAATGTATGTATGCGGACTTCGGCACTATCCCCAATTTAGCAAAGCCGTTCATAGTGTACAGAACAAAACAACAGTGAACCTGCTTGTTGGTCATGACTCGGGTTCCTTTCGCGATGACTGGACAAATCAAAGCGATCATTATGCATTTCACAAACAAAATATTCCCTTTCTATATATCGGAGTTGAAGATCATGCTGACTATCATCACATAACTGACACTTTTGATAAAGTAAATTTGCATAGCTACATTGAGAACTGCAACCTCATTGCAATGCTTGTTAAAGAGTTGTGCGTCGGGAATTATGAGTTATGAGTTATGGGTTTTGAGTTTTTTTAAGATTGATTTGGGTAATGACTAAAAGAATAATAATGGAATACAAACAATTGGGAAAGTCGAACATTCAGATTAGTAAGATAGGTTTTGGTTGTATGTCACTAAAGGGTGATTATGCAGCATTAGATAAATTATTGAATACTGCAATTGAGCGGGGTATTAACTATTTTGACACGGCTGACATTTATGATTCTGGAAGGAACGAAACAGAGTTGGGTAAGGCCCTAAAACCATTTCGTAAAAAAATATTTATAGCAACCAAAGGAGGGAACCTACCAAAACCCGATGGCAGCGGATTAATCTGGAACCCTACCAAAGCCTATATCATGAAAGCTTGTGAAGAAAGCCTGAAGCGGTTAAAGACTGATCATATAGACCTTTATCAACTGCATGGCGGCACTATAGAAGACCCTATAGATGAGACAATAGAAGCTTTTGAATCTTTGCAGCAGCAAGGAAAAATAAGGCATTATGGTATCTCGTCTATAAGGCCCAATGTAATACGTGAGTATGTGAAAAGAAGCAATATTGTAAGCGTTATGATGCAGTACAGTTTATTGGACCGCAGACCCGAAGAACAATGCCTGGATTTTTTAAAAGAGCACAAAATTGGTGTGTTGGCAAGAGGAAGTGTTGCAGGAGGATTGTTGATTGACAAACCTGCGAAAGAATATCTTGGCTATTCAACTACAGAAATTGAAACGATGTCCAATGCTGTTGGCAGCCTTTCAGGACAACATAGAACTAAAGCGCAAACGTCTATACAGTTTGTTTTGAAACATCCGGCGGTTACTGCTGCTGTCGCAGGCATTAGAACATTAGCCCAATTAGAAGATGCTTTACAAACTTTGCAAGCAGAACCATTGAATCAACAAGAATTTTCTCAACTTCAAAATATGCTTCCTGTTAATCAATACAAAGAACATAGATAAGACTGAATGCTTGTGCAGTGAAAACTAAGTGAGTCTATCATTCTTTAGGGACCTGATCATTTCTCCATAATGTTGACCTCGGCTGCAGGCAGTTACAGCCTGTGCAATACGTTTGGCTTTGGTAACTTCTGTCTTGGCACTTTCTATCCAATTGCTGTAATATTTGCGGTGAGAGAGTGGTATTTTATTGAAATATTCCAAAGCTGCAGGTTCGTCTGCCAAACACTCCAACAAGGCTGCGTTAATTTGTGTAGGAGCATTGTCCACTTCCATTTTTACTTTTAATATAGCACCTACAGGTTTGCGTATTTCTTTACGCATATCAGTATTCAACGCAAGTATAAAATCTCCGCCACCCATAGGCACAAGGCTACGACCTTCAAATGTATAAGCATCCAATTTGCCCTTTACCCTGAAAGCTTTTTTATTATTGGGTTTTAATTGTATGGCAATTGCTTCGGGTATTTCTATGTATGTCCACCCGGTCTTTTCACCTTGTTGGCCGAACTTTTTTATTACTGTTTCGAAAGTGATCATGGGTGTGTTGTATAAATGGATTTTACCTAATAGTTGTAGAAAATGCTTTCCCCTAAGTTATCGTCCTAAATTCCCATTACTAAAATGAAATTAGGAAATCAAAAATGAAATTCAAAATTGAATAACCATTGACAGAAATTTACATACTTTCAACTTTCAATTTTACAAAATGAATTTCCGCACCGTTGTACTTACCTTTTTTTCCCTTACGACTAATGTAATTGCTCATTCGCAAACTCCTTCATTTATAGCTGACAGTCTTGATAGTTATATAAATTTGGGCATAAAAGATTGGCACATTCCCGGTCTTGCAATAGCTATTATTAAAGATGGCAAAACGGTGGTTATGAAAGGTTATGGGGTAAGGGATGTAAAAACAAATGAACCGGTAGATGAAAATACTTTGTTTCAGATTGCGAGTAACAGTAAACTATTTACCGGCACTGCCCTTGCACAATTGGAGTATAATAAAAAACTCTCTTTAGATGACAAGGTAAGTAAGTACATAAAGGGGTATACTTTGCACGATAAAAACTCAACCGAATTGGTAAGCATCAGGGACCTGCTTAGCCATCGTATTGGTACAAAAACATTTCAGGCAGACTTTGTATATTGGAACAGCAACCTTAGCAGATCGGCTATTATGAACCGTATGAGGCTTATGAAACCTGTCGGGCCTTTTCGTCAGGATTTTGGGTATTGCAACAGTTGCTTTGTAACTGCAGGTGAGGTTATCCCAATAGTATCCGGTAAGCCATGGGAGGTGTATGTATATGACAGCCTACTTATGCCTTTGCAAATGAATAATACTTACACTCTTTCTCAAGGAATAAATCAAAGACCGAATGCAGCAAAGCCTTATACCAATGGGTTTACAGGGCAACTGACGGAGTTGGAATATGACAATATTGACAACCTGGGTGCTGCGGCAAGTATAGTAAGCAATGTAAAAGACCTGACTCATTGGCTGCAAATGCAACTGGACAGTGGCAGGTATATGGGCAAACAAATTTTACCCTGGGAAGTAATACAAAAAACACGTGCTATCAATACCATAACCCGCAGCAGCAAACATCCGTTCTTTCCTGTACACATACAGGGATATGGATTAGGCGTTTTTACCGCTGATTACAATGGAAAACAAATTTATTATCATACCGGCGGTGCAGATGGATTTGTGACCAACACCTGCTTTGTACCAGAAGAAAACCTGGCCATTACAATCTTAACCAACAACGATAACCAACGTTTTTTTGAGGCATTGCGTTACCAAATTTTGGATGCTTACCTGGGGGTTGCCTATACAAACCGCAGCCAGGAGTTTCTGCCACAGTTTGTTCAGGAACATGATGCAATTGTTCAGGCAACAAAAGCAGTTCAGGCAAGAGTAAAAGACAATAAACCGAAATTGTCTTTAGACTATTATGAGGGCAATTATGAGAATGAATTGTATGGTATCATAGAGATAAAAAAGAGTAATGATGGAAAAGCATTGACTATTAACTTTAAAGGTCACAACAATTTAAAGGCCAACGTACAATACATGGACAATGGTGAATGGCTGCTTACATACAACAATATTGCTTATGGCATTTTTCCGGTAAAATTTATTATTGCAGAAAAGAAAGTAAAATCTATAGACATAAGGGTGAATGATTTTATAGATTATGATGCTTATACTTTTTTAAAAAAGAGTTAGAATAAATTATTTCTACATATTAATAACAAGTTGACCCAATAAACTTACCGCATTCCTTCTTACATTTGAATCATGTTTACAGTGCTATCTATAGTCTGGAATAGTTTTAAAATGGCTTTGCAGGAGTTGCGAAACAACAAACTACGTACTTTTCTTTCCTTGTTTGGCATTACTATAGGTATATTTTGCATCATTGGCGTTTTGGCAACGGTAGAAAGCCTTGAAAGCAAGGTACAGAACGATATCAAAGGTCTTGGCAGCAATACCATTTATATAGACAAATGGGATTACGGTGGCGGTGCAGACTATCCGTGGTGGAAATTTATTAAAAGGCCATTTCCTAAATATTATGAGATGGAGGTGATTAAAAACCGTTCTTCACTTGCAGAAAGTGTTTGTTTTACCATAAGTGGAAATGCACCTCTTGAGTATAGCGATATTGTGTTAAACGGCGTAAGCAGTCACGGTGTTTCTGAAGATTTTAACAGCATTCTTACCGTTACAATTGGCTATGGCAGGTACATGAATGTTTCTGAATTTACTCATGGTTCGCCTATGGCTGTGATTGGATATACCAATGCTGAAAATCTTTTTGGCAGTGCAGAAAGAGCAATAGGAAAATTAGTTAAATACAAAGACAAGCAACTACAGGTTGTAGGTGTTATAAAAAAACAAGGTACCAATATAATAGGTGGTGGATGGGAATTTGACGAAGCTATTATTATGCCTTACAAAGCAATGCAAGGAATGTTTAGCGATGATGATTGCAACCCCAAAATTATGGTTAAGGGAAAAGCAAATATCTCTTCTGCCGGATTGTTAGATGAATTAAAAGGGATTATGCGTTCGCAGCACAGATTAAGTCCAAGGCAACCTGATGATTTTGCGTTGAATGATATAAATACATTTAGCGAACAGACAAGTTCTTTATTTGGATCTATTAATATGGGTGGATGGTTCATTGCAGGCCTATCGCTTATTGTGGGTGCATTTGGTGTAGCCAACATTATGTTTGTGACAGTAAGAGAAAGAACAAGTCAGATTGGATTAAAAAAAGCCGTAGGTGCAAAGAATGCAACTATACTTACCGAGTTTCTTTTAGAGAGTGCTTTCCTTTGCCTTGTAGGAGGTTTAATAGGGCTGGCTTTAGTTTACCTATTAACCTTGATTTTGAGTGCCGTAATGCCTTTTGCAATAACTATCTCCATGCATACACTTACCCTGGCAATATCTATCTGTTTGATTGTGGGAGTATTGGCAGGAATCATTCCGGCAAGAATAGCAGCCAAAATGAATCCTGTGGTTGCAATCAGAACAAAATAGGGTATAGTGTTTCTATTTCAAAAATGATACGCTTATAAAATAAAATTGGGCGGAGTAGAAAGTTTTAATTTCTACTCCGTCCAATTTTATTATCAGTGAAACATTTAAGTTTTATTCCTAACTCAAATATTTCAAACTTAGTTTAGTCAGGTTAATTCCTCACTGGCTTACCACTCTTCAACACACTTTGAATTCTCTCCAATGTTTTGCGTTCGCCGCATAAGCTTAGGAATGCTTCACGTTCGAGATCCAACAGGTATTGCTCGGTAACCAATGTAGGTTCGCTAAGGTCTCCGCCACACATCACGTAGGCAAGTTTACGGGCTACCAATGCATCATGGTCCGTGGCATAATTACCACGCCACATTCCGTTGATACCTGCATACAATGCACCAAGCCCAGAGCGGCCAAGCACTTTAATATCCGTCCGTTGTATAGGTTTTGTGTAGCCCCGGTCGGCCATTTCTATCACACTTTTTTTGGCTTCGCCAATGCGTGCCGATTGGTTCATTATTATTTCATCGTGCCCTTTTCTTAAAATGCCAAGTTCAAATGCTTCAAAACCGCTGGTTGCAACTTTTGCTGTTGCAATGGTTAAGAAACGGCTTTTCAGTGTATTGTTATCAGGCTCGTCTCCGTGTAGTTCATCGGCTGCACGAAGTGCAAATTCTTTGGTGCCGCCTCCACCTGGGATAAGGCCTACACCCAGTTCTACAAGACCGATATATGTTTCAGCAGCAGCGCAAATTTTATCTGCATGCAAGTTCATTTCGCACCCACCGCCAAGTGTAAGGCCATGCGGTGCAATAACCACCGGTACTGATGAATAGCGAACCCGCATCATGGTATTTTGAAACATGCGAATGGCCAAATCAAGCTCATCATATTCCTGCTCAATGGCAAACATGAATATCATACCTACATTGGCACCTGCACTAAAGTTTGCTCCATCGTTGGCTATAACAAGTCCCTTTGCTTTTTCTTCTGATAATGAAATTGCTTTGTTCACACCTTCCAGCACTTCGCTGCCTATGCTGTTCATTTTGGTTTTCCACTCCAGAGCAAACACATCGTTGCCGGTATCGTACACCGTACAGGCGCTATTTTTCCAAACTATATTATTGCTATAATTATTTAAAATGATAAACGATTCGCTGCCGGGTATTGGCTTGTAGGTTTTAGAAGGAACATCATAAAAAAATCGCTTGCCATTTTCTACTTTATAAAATGATGTAGCCCCGCTTCCCAGCATATCGTCTATCCATTGTGCTACCGGATAGCCTGCTGCTTTCATAGCTGCTATAGTTTTAGCTACGCCCAATAAATCCCATGTTTCAAATGCGCCAATTTCCCAGCCAAAACCTGCCATCAGTGCATCGTCTATGCGATAGAGCTCGTCACTAATTTCGGGAATTCGATGTGAGATATAACTGAACAAACTGTAGTGAAACGCTCTGTAAAAATCACCGGCTTTATCTGTTGCTGCAGCTAACATTTTCAACCGAGCCTTTAGGTCATCTACCGGCTTGGCCGCTTCTATTGAGGCAAATTTCGGTTTAACTCTAGGTTCGTATTCCAGCGTTTTCAGATTAAGTACCTGAATGTCTTTTTCTCCGCCGCTTCCTTTCATTTTTTTGAAAAAACCTTGTCCGGTTTTATCCCCCAGCCATTTGTTGTCAACAACAGATTGCAACCATGTGGGAATGTTGAAAAGGGCTTTTGCTTCATCATTTGGACAGTTGTCGGCAACACCTCTTGCCACCTTTACCAAGGTATCAATACCTACTACATCTGCAGTACGAAAAGTGGCGGATTTTGGCCGGCCAATAATTGGTCCGGTCAAGGCATCCACTTCATCAATTGTCAGGTCCATTTTATCTACAAGATTAAATATGGACATCATGCTGAAAACGCCGATTCTATTAGCTATAAAAGCAGGAGTATCTTTTGCAAGCACAGTTGTTTTACCAAGAAACAGGCTACCATAGTGCATGAGAAAATCGACAACTTCCGGCTTGGTATATTTTGTAGGAATAACCTCCAGCAACCTCAAATACCGAGGAGGATTAAAGAAATGCGTACCGCAAAAATTAGCCTTAAAATCATCGCTTCTGCCGTCCGCGATCATGTTAATAGGAATGCCGGAAGTATTGCTCGAAACAAGTGTACCAGGTTTGCGGTACTTTTCCACTTCAGTAAAAATGGATTGTTTAATGTCAAGCCTTTCTACTACTACTTCAATGATCCAGTCGCTGTCAGCAATATCTTTCATATTGTCGGTAAAATTGCCGGTAGCAATACGCTTAACAACATCCTTTGTATAGACAGGAGAAGGGTTGCTTTTTACAGCAGTAGTCAGCGCTTCATTCACAATTTTGTTGGCATCCCCTGACCCTTCCGGTGTTTTCATATCTAATAGCAGAACGTGAACTCCTATACCTGCAAAATGGCATGCAATACGGCTACCCATAACTCCACTTCCCAAAACTGCTACATTATTGATGGTTCTTTTCATATGGTCAAATGATATTTTAGAATTACTATTATTTGATAAAATCAGGATAATTAAGTGTTTGAACTCCTATAAAATTTAATTTTAGTTTTTCAATTATTTGTGGGAATATTTCCATGATTGTCACATATGTATTGTCCGGTGCAACAATTACTATAACTTGTATAGGATAGTTAATAAAGTTTTGCTGAAATTTAAGATTGTTATCAAGGTAGTAAAACTTTCAGAAAGAAGCAGTCTTAATAGTTCACCGTTTGATATTCCAAACCAATTCATATCCTTAACTGTAGAACTTCAATTCCCGCATCTTTAAAACGATATTTTAATTTTACAGGAAGATTTTCATCCAATAGCAGTTTCATCCATTATTATTTTAGGTTGTTCAAAATGTTTGGCACTCCACTCAATAACAGCTTCCACCTGCAGTCGCGAAACACCCGGAAAATCCTCCAGGAATTCTTCCAGTTTTACCCCTTTCGCTAGATGCCAAAAAAGGCTTTGAACAGGCACCCGGGTTCCTTTAAAAACAGGTTTTCCAAACTGAATGTTTTTATCAACAGTAATATAGTCTGAAAGTTTGTGCATATATCAAAGTTATTGATTTTATCCCGCAAACAACAATACCTAACTTACCCCACTACCCGCATTTATTTTTTCATCGGGATTAATGAAATGCAATTTACCTGATGCATCTTCGGCCATAAGTATCATTCCGTTGCTTTCAATTCCCCGCATTTTTCTTGGAGCAAGATTGGTAACAACAGTTACTTGTTTGCCAACAATATCTTCGGGTTGAAAGTGCATAGCTATGCCCGAAACAATTATTCTTTTTTCAAAACCTAAATCCACTTCCAACTTTAGAAGTTTATCAGCTTTTTGAACTTTTTCAGCAGATAATATTGTTCCCACTTTCAGGTCAATTTTAGCAAAATCATCAAAAACTATTTCGGGTTTGGCCTCCCTGCCCTCCAAAGAAGGGTGCTTTGAACTGTCATTCTCGTTTTTTATCATCTTGTCAGGTGTTTGAACATTAGCGCCTCCTTCGGAGGTGTTGGGGAGGCTCTTCTGTTTTAATTTTTCCATTTGCTTTTCTATTTCGGTATCCTCTATTTTTCTAAATAAAATCTGTGGTTCCCTTAGGCTGTAGCCAACGCTTAAGAGTTTAGTCTTTCCGGCATTTTCCCAATCGAGCATTTTATCTACTACCTTCATCATGTAGCATAATTTCTTTGCAGTAAATGGCAAAAATGGATTAATGAAAATAGCCAGATTAGCCGTTAGTTGCAGGCAAATGTGCATGCAGTTGTCTATCAGCTTTTGTGCATCGGGAGTTGGTTGCCCGTCGTCGCCCACCTGACGTGCTACTATCCACGGCTGCTTCTCCTGCATAAAGCGGTTGCCCTTGCGGCATAGGTCCATAACTTCAAACTGTGCGTCTCTAAATTTATAATGTTCTATAAGGGCTTCAATTTTTACTTTTGCTGCCTCAATATCCGTAAACATTACTTTGTCAGCTTCATCAAAAACATCGTTGTGCAGCGGAGGCACTTTACCTTTACATAGCTTGTGCATCAACACAAAAGTGCGGTTGATGAAATTGCCAAAAATATTACCTAATTCACTGTTGTTGGCATCCTGAAAACCCTTCCAGGTAAACTCGCTGTCTTTGGTTTCTGGCGATATGGCAGTAAGATAATAGCGTAAAACATCGGCCATACTTTCCCTGCCATTCTCACTTTTTATCCAGTCGTTTATATAGTCCTCCATCTCTATACTCCACCCACGGCTTGTACTCATCTTGTCACCTTCCAGGTTCATAAACTCGTTAGCAGGCACATTATCGGGCAAAATATAATCATGCAATTTCAACATGACCGGGAAAATGATGCTATGGAATACTATATTATCTTTTCCTATAAAATGTACAAGTTTTGTATCCTTATCCTGCCAATAAGGTTTCCAGTCTTTTCCATTGTCTAAAGCCCATTGTTTGGTGGCGCTTATGTACCCAATTGGTGCATCGAACCATACGTAGAGCACTTTGGCCCCCCCGCCCCCCGATAGGGGGAGAATAGCGCTTTCATGTTTTCTTTTTATGACAGCAATAATTTTATTTAGAATTTCATCGGTGTTTTGCAAAACCTCATTGTTTTTAAAACGAATGACCTCAAAACCTTGTTGATTTAGCCAAAGGGTTCGTTCTTCATCTGTCGTAATATTGTCAGGCAATTGGTGATGATACCCGTCAATTTCGATAATGAGTTTTTCTGAAAGGGATACAAAATCGGCTATATAGACCCCAATAATATGTTGTCTTCTAAATTTGTATCCATCCAACTTTTTACCCCTTAACATTTCCCACATAGCCATTTCTGCAGGTGTAGGGTTGCTTCTATGCTCCTTCACATAATCTTTCAACAATCCATACAACACAGGGTCGGCAGTTGCATAATTACGTTTTTCGTTTTCTGTGTCAGGTGCAGCATCTGACTCCCCCCTTGGGGGGTGGGGGGGCGTTGGCACTTTTACCCCCCATTCCAAATCCCTTGTTACAGCACGTGGTTGCAATCCTGCATCTATCCAGCTTTTGCATTGTCCCAGCACATTTGTTTTCCAATCGTCTTTATGTTCGTCCAGTATCCATGTTTTAAGAAATTCTTCATGCTTATTCAACGGTAGATACCAATGCGTTGTCGCTTTTTTTATAGGCTGATTTCCGCTTAATGTGCTGCGGGGATTTATCAATTGTTCGGAGCTAAGAGAGGTACCACATTTTTCACATTGGTCACCATAAGCATTATCGTTACCACAAACAGGGCATGTACCAATTATGTAACGGTCAGCAAGAAATGTTTTGGCTTCTGCGTCATAAAACTGTTCGGTCTCTTTTAGTTCAAGATCCCCTTTATCGTTCAAAAATGTAAAAAATTCCTGCGCTGTTTCATGGTGCAGTGGAGAAGATGTACGATGGTAGATATCGAAATCAATACCAAGATCCTTAAAATTGCGCTTAATAATTTCATGGTATTTATCTACAATCGCTTGTGGAGTGGTTTGTTCCTTCATAGCCTGTATGGTAATAGCTGCACCATGTTCGTCGCTGCCACACACATATAGCACTTCTCTTTTTTGAGCTTTTAGATACCTTACATATATATCTGCAGGTAAAAAGGCACCTGCAAGATGACCAATGTGTTTAAGACCATTAGCATAGGGTAATGCTGAAGTAACAGTATATCTTTTAGGATTATTCATTAAAAAATTTTAGAAAAATGACTTTTTGACTTTGACTAGTTAAGCAAGTGGAGCAAAAGTAAATGATTACTTATAAATGATACTTCCGGTAAATTCTTCAATTTCAAGGAACGACTTTGTTTCTCAAATAATTACAATTCATTAATTTCAAAAACCTATTAATCCATAAAATCGTAATTAAGAAACTTTTGTTTAACATTAAATATAGCTATTTTAAACAAAAAGTTTGTTTTGAACAGTATTTATGTTTAACTTTACACCATCAATCATTAAACAATATATTTTATGTCAACTGTCGATTTTACCCAAATGCTTCTTGCGAATGCCGATTTTCTTCGTCCGTTTGCCATAACCTTAACCAGAGATAATGAAACAGCAAAAGATCTGTTTCAGGAAACTATGTTTAGAGCTTTAGACAATCAGGAAAAATATAATGTTGGTACAAACATTAAAGCATGGCTTTATACAATTATGCGCAATGTTTTTATTAATGATTACAGAAAAAAAGCACGTCAAAATACTGTATTAGATAGTACACCCAATGAATTTTTATTAGATTACAACCAAACTGCCATTACAAATGGTGCAGAAGGCAATCTGGAATTAAAAGAAATTAATTTAGCAGTAAATCAATTACCCGATATTTTCAGAAAACCTTTTTTGCTTTATTTCGATGGTTTTAAATATCATGAGATTGCATACATGTTGCAAGAACCATTAGGAACTATTAAAAGCAGAATTCACTTTGCAAGAAAATTATTGAAATCACAGATTCAACGTCATTAATTTCATTACAAATAATAAAAATGCTTCCTAAAAAAGTTGTAGTTATTGGCAGCGGTTTTTCAGGCTTATCCGCCGCTTGTTTTATGGCCAAGGCAGGATGGGAAGTAGAAATTTTTGAAAAAAACTCATCTCCCGGTGGTAGGGCACGTAAGATGGAAGTTGATGGATTTACCTTTGACATGGGCCCAAGTTGGTATTGGATGCCTGATGTTTTTGAAAGATTTTTTGGTTTTTTTGGAAAAAAAGTTAATGATTATTACACGCTTCAACGACTTGACCCCTCCTATCGTATCTACTATGAAGATGGTCCTATAGACATACCTGCTAATTATAAAGAGTTAAGGAACCTATTTGAAAAGTTAGAGCCGGGTAGTGCCATACAATTAGACGCATTTTTGGAAGAAGCTGCTTATAAATACAAAACCGGTATACAAAATCTTGTACTCAAACCTGGTTTATCAATTACAGAATTTATAGATTGGGATGTAGCCAAAGGCTTGTTTAGATTAGACCTGTTTAGTTCTATGAAAAAACATGTTGCCTCTTATTTTAATAATCCCAAACTTAGGGAACTGATGGAGTTTCCTGTATTATTTCTTGGTGCATTAGCAGAAGAAACTCCTGCACTTTATAGCCTCATGAATTATGCTGATATTAAAGGAGGTACATGGTTTCCTAAAGGTGGCATGTACAGTATTATAGACGGCATGGTTAAGTTGGCCCAGGAATTGGGCGTAACATTTCATTATAACGAAAGTGTACAAGAAATTATAGTAGAGGATGGAGTTGCAAAAGGAGTTAAAACAAAATTGGGTAATATTAATGCTGAGGTAGTAATAGGCAGTGCTGATTACCATCATATAGAAAATAAACTTTTGAAAAAGTCTGAAAGAAATTACTCTGAAGACTATTGGGAAAAAAGGGTGATGGCTCCCGGTTGCCTTTTATATTATGTTGGGCTGAACAAAAAATTGAAAAACATTCAACACCATACTTTATTTTTTGATGTACCTTTTGAACCACATGCACAAACTATTTATAAATCAAAAAAATGGCCAGAAGAACCCCTTTTTTATGTAAGTGCAACTTCTGTAACTGACCCAACACTAGCCCCCGAAGGTTGTGAAAATTTGTTTTTCCTTATTCCTGTAGCACCGGGATTGTCAAATGATAATGAAGAATTGCGTGAACATTATTTCTCTTTAATTGTTTCAAGGTTTGAAAAGCAAACAGGCGAACAAATAATCGAAAATATTATTTACAAAAAAAGTTATGCTCATTCTGATTTTCGGAATGATTATAATTCTTATAAGGGTAATGCTTACGGATTGGCCAACACTTTAATGCAAACAGCAATATTAAAACCATCTATTAAAAGCAATAAAGTAAAGAATTTGTATTTTACAGGGCAATTGACGGTTCCGGGTCCGGGAGTGCCTCCCTGTCTTATAAGTGGTGAAGTAGTTGCAAAACAAGTGTCGAAGGATTTTAAGATTCCTGTCATCCTATAGTAGAAACCGAAATTTTAGTACTTAAATGAAAACATTGGCTTATGATGCAACTATTCGAAAAGGTAAGCAGGCAGTGTAGTAAAATTACAACTGAAACGTACAGTACTTCTTTTGCTTCAGCCATCAGGCTGTTGCATAAAGATATGAGGACCCCCATTTATAATATTTATGGGTTTGTAAGATTTGCAGATGAAATTGTAGATACCTTTCATGATTTTGATAAGGAAAATTTACTTCAGCAATTCAAACTTGAAACTTATTCAGCTATACGTAGAGGAGTAAGCCTCAACCCTATTCTCAATAGCTTTCAGGAAACAGTAACTAAATATAATATAGATCTGGAATTGGTAAACGCTTTCTTTCAAAGTATGGAGCAGGATCTTAATAAAATTGAATATGATAAAAACACATACTCTCAATATATCTATGGTAGCGCAGAGGTTGTGGGTCTTATGTGTTTGTATGTTTTTTGTGAAGGCAATTTAACCACTTACGAAAATTTAAAACCTTACGCAAGAAGCCTTGGTGCAGCATTTCAAAAAGTAAATTTTTTAAGAGATATCAAAGCAGACAGTGAGGTTTTACAAAGAATGTATTTTCCTGATTGTAGTTTTGTTAGTTTTTCGCAAAGCGATAAAAGCAAAATTGAAGCAGATATACAAAAAGACTTTGAAGACGCTTACAATGGTATTATTGCGTTACCACTAAAAGCCCGTTTTGGTGTGTATGTTGCTTATAAATACTACTTGTCACTTTTCTATAAAATAAAAAGGACAAATGCCCGGCAGATATTAAACAGCCGCATAAGAATACCTGGTTATGGCAAAGCAATGATAGTAGCAAAAGCGGGATTAAGAAGTCAATTAAATATGCTCTAAAAGTTAGCTTATTTTTACAGCATGGAAGAAGTAATATTAGTGGATGAACAGGATGTAGAGATTGGAACACTCGAAAAAATGGAAGCTCACATCAAGGGAAAGTTACACAGGGCTTTCAGTATATTTATATTCAATGAAAAAGGTGAAATGCTACTGCAACAACGGGCAATTGAAAAATACCACAGTGGGGGTTTATGGACCAATACCTGTTGTAGCCATCCACGTCCAGGTGAAAATAATAATGAGGCTGCAACCAGGAGATTAATGGAAGAAATGGGCTTTACTACTACCTTGTCCAAGATTTTTGATTTTAAATACCACGCATTATTTGATAACGGGTTAATAGAACATGAATTTGACCATGTATTCACCGGCACATACGATGGTATCATAACTCCTGATCTCAAGGAAGTAAAAGATTTTCAATTTCTCTCTATACAAAATATAAAATCTGATATTAAACTTAATCCTGAAAAATACACCGCGTGGTTTTGTATTGCGTTTCCAAAAATTGAGGAATGGATGTTGAATAAATCTACAATTAAAAAAGAAGGAGCAATTTAAATTTTATGTATTGTGGTGATTGTTTTTATAAAATACAATCGTGAACTCGGTGCCTTTATCTACCTGACTTTTAGCACTTATTTCTCCACCCATAGCCTCTACCTGCGATTTTGTTATAAACAAACCTATACCCTTGGCATCAGTATGCTGATGAAATGTTTTATGTAACCCAAATAAATGTTTTGCATTGCGCTTAAGGTCAATTCCTAAACCATTATCGCAAATAGTTAAGATAATATTTTCAGCCGAAAATGCTGTTTTAAAATGAATAATAGGTTTCCTTTTATCAGAACTGTACTTTAATGCATTGGATAACAAATTCTGCATAATACTTTCCAGGTAAATGGAAGAATACTCTATATCAGGCGCTTGAGAAAAATCTGCTGAAACCTCCGCACCTAACTCCATAATTTGAGCCGAGCAAATGGCTTTGATTTTTTCAAATACCTGCACAAATTTTATGTTTTTCCTTTTTTTAATAGAGTCATGTCTGATACGAAGTATTTCTAAAAGATTATTTAAAGTATCCTCCAATTTGAGTACAGTAGTTTCAAACATACCCATTATAGCTTCTTTGCCCTTGCTACTTTTTTCTTCTTTATAAAAATTCACAAGAGAATTAAGATTGCTCACGGGACTTCTCAGGTTATGAGAAATTATATGAGCAAAATCCTGAAGTTGCTTGTTTTGGCTGATTAAATAGTCTGTAAGTAATTGACGCTCTGTCACATCTCTGATAGCTGCACATGCATATTCTCCATTTTCAAGAGGGCTTAAGCTTATTTCTATAGGAAATTCTGAACCATCCTTTCTTTTGCCGTGTAATTTTAACCCCGAACCCATAGGACGCATATGGGGGTTTTCAAAATAATTTTTGCGGTGTACAGGATGTTTGTTTTTAAATCTGTCAGGTAAAAATATTTCAACTTTATGGCCTAATACTTCCTCCCGTGTATATCCAAACATATTTTCAAACTGGAGATTAATCTTTACTATGGTTCCATCCCTATCTACAATAACCATTGCATCAGGTGCTGATTCAATAATATCATCATAATGCAGGGTATTCATATTGGTGAAAAGCAATTAGTTATATCCAAATTTAATCCCTCCCTTGCTATTTAAAATTTGTTTTCGGGTATCTTAATCTTAATTTAATAAAAAAAGGCTGCCGCAGGTATTTGTACCTGCAACAGCCTGTTGGTTTTGGCATTTTATAATTTGACTTATTTAACTTTAATAGCCTTTAATGTTTTTAAATTTTCTCCTTGTCTCACTTCTATAAGATATGTACCTGGTGATAAATTTTCACCAAAAGTAAATTGCTGATTATGCTGAATACTAGCTGTATTTATCATTCTTCCATTGATATCTATTACTCTTATCTGTATCAGCTTTTTGTCTTCAGTAAGCACTTTAAGTGTAAACAAATTGGCAGAAGGATTTGGAAACAATTTGGCATTTAATATTACATCAGTTTTCAACTGCTCATTCTGATCACCTTTTAGCCTGGTAGTAGGTGTACATGTGGGTGAAGTCTGTATAATACTTACTCCTACAGAACCACCTATACATCCATTAGCATCGCTAACATACACTCTATAATTACCTGCTTTTAAGTTGCTGAAGGTACTAGCACTACCATAAGCACCTGTAGATCCAAATCTGTAACTATAGGGTGATAGTCCACCTGCACCGTTTGCAGTAATGGAACCATCTTTTGCACCGGGACAGCTTTCATCTACTTTGGTGGCTGTTATTGTAATTGCAGTTGCAGGCTGTGTAATATTCACTATGCTGCTAATGGTACACCCGTTTGCATCTTTCATGAAAACATTATAATTACCTGCACGCAGGTTGCTAAATGTATTCGCACTACCATATACACCTGATGTCCCTAATTTAAACATGTAAGGGGCAGTTCCTGTTAATGGCGTAACGGTAATAGATCCTGTAGCTTTTCCAAAGCAGGCTACATTTGTTTTTGCATAACTGGCAGTTATAGCTGCAGGTTCGGTAACAATTATATTGGTAATGTTTCCCTGGCAATTGTTTGCGTCAGCAATAGTTACCCTGTAAGTACCTGCCCGCAGGTTACTAAAAGTGCCGGATGTGCCAAAAGTACCTGTAGAACCTAAACGGTAAGTATGTGGAGCAGTGCCGTTAGTTGGTGTTACAGTTATAGAACCGGTAGCGGAACCTTTACAATCCACATTAGTTTTTGTAAATGTACCTGTGATTAGAGGCTGCTGACCAATAGAGATTTGCGCAGATACACCGGCACAACCATTAGCATCCAAAATAGAAACCCTGTAGTTACCCGCTTTAATGTTATTGAACGTATTTGCAGTTACATAACCTCCGGTGGTACCTATTCTGTAGGTAAAAGGTGATACACCATAGGTAGGATTGATAGTTAATGAACCGGTAGCAGAACCAAAGCAGCCGGCATCGGTCTTGGTATAGGTAGATGTAACTGACAATATAGTTAAGTGCAGCGTAGCAGTGCTATCGCAACCAACCGCATTGGTAGTTTGGTAAACATAATCTCCGGAGACTTTATAGGTACTGTCATTCCAGAAATAACTGTTACATACAGCTACCGTGGTTTCTGATGAAGATGGCAGGTTCACTGTTACTACTGTAGCAGCAGATGTGGCAGTACAACCATGGTCTGCTTCTGTTGCTGCAACTGTATAACTTCCGCTTGTTTTCACCGTGATGGATGTTGTTGTTTCTCCTGTACTCCAAAGCACACCGGAGAAAGTACCTCCCGAAACAGTCAGCGAAACACTATCTCCATTGCAGAAAGTAACGGGCCCAGATGCTGTAATAACAGGCATAACTACAGCATATTCTTTTACATAGACAGCGGGGGTTGTGTACACGCAACCATTGCTGTCAGCAACAGTTACGGTGTAATTACCAGCACCAACTGTGTCTTTTACAGAAGTCTTTCCATTGCTCCAGCTATAAGTAGTAAAGCCTGCAGGAGCAGTCAGAACTGTGGTTGCACCGGCACATACATATACCGTGTCAGCTGGAGAAATAAGGTCTGTATACACAGGACAAGGTGTGGTAATATTACCTACCAACACCGGTGTTTGCTGATAATCTATTGAACTGCTGCTACCATTGTATTCATAAACTGCAAAGTAGTAAGTATGGTTAGGAAGCAGGTTGGTCACATTTACACTACTACCACTTCCATTGTACACCGCTCTGCCGCCTGTACCTATTTGGCTGCCGCTGCCAAAGGTTGCATTGGCGGTATATACAGATCCATCATTAGGGCTTGCGGGTGCTGCACCTTGTTTCACTACCACCATCCTGTTTTCACCACTACCGTTGGACCAGTTGGCTTGCACGGAGGTGGTTTGCACATTGGTGAAGTTGAGTGCTGAAGCAGGTGTTTGTGGTTCTAATGTAAATACAGCAAAATAAGAAGGAGACAAATCATTATTCAACTGACTGAATGCACCACCGGCAAACAGTTTGTTCTTGCCAATAGCGAGGCTGTTTACGGGACCATTAGGCAAAGGATCAAAAGCAGTAGCTAGTTTAGTAGCAGTGTCAAGACCTGCAAGATAACCGCGGGTATCTGCACCAATGTAATTGTAATAACTATTGCCCAAATAAAGAGACCTTCCATAAGGCGCCAAAGCATTCATAGGGTAGCCACTATAGACCAATGCAGCATCCAAATTGGTTAGAGCATTGTTTACTACATCAAAAGATGCCAGCTGATATCTTGTTTGTCCCGCAATACTATTAAATGTTCCCCCAACATATAAAGTGCTGCCAATGCTTGCCAATGAATATACCGCACCATTAGGATTAGGTGTCCAGGCAATTGTATTACCATTAAAGGTGTTGCATTGAGCCAAATAAGTTCTTGCAGTTCCTTTTACTGTAGTAAAATCACCCCCAATATACACTGTGGTATCAACAGGTAGCAATGTCCTGATAATTCCGTTAGCACTTGGTATCCATCCTTTTACTGCAGCATTTGCCAAAGATAGAGCTGCACCACGGGTACGGGCTAAACTCTTAATAACTGTGAAATCACCTCCCACATACAACAAACTATCTTTTACCGCAAGGGCATATACCGGGTTATTGGCGTTTGCAATCCATGTAGTGGCTGCACCGGTTGTAGTGTTTACTGCTGCAAGGTAATTACGGGTTACAGGCGTCGTGTTGACCTGGGTAAAATTGCCACCAATGTAAGCAATGGCATCTTTTACTGCAATGGCATTCACATAACTATTAGGGCTGGGGTTCCAATTGGTTACCGTGCCGGTGTTGATGTCTATGGAAGCTGCATAATTTCTGTCGGCATAGTTCATCAAATCAAAATCTCCCAATACAACCAATTTGCCATTGGCATCGTTGAACATTCCCCGCACTGCTCCATTTGGGTCGTACACTTCTGAAGTAAGGGCAAGCGTATTAAGGTCATAAGCAGCCATGTTTTGGCGTTTGCCCACAGATACAGATGAGGCATTGATTATGTCAGTAAAGCTGCCACTCACCACCAATTTTCCATTGTTGATGATTAAGCCGTCCACCGTACTGTTGGGGGACTTTGCCCTGAAATCAGCAGATATACTGCCGGTTGTACTGTTCAACCCAATCAGGTAATAATGATAGTTAGTGCCATCGGAGAAATAAGAATTGTTACCGAGAAATATCTTGGTGCCACTTTTAACAATACTATTTATAGTTCCACCACCGTTAGTAACAGGTGTACTGAAAGATGTGAGGGTTCGGGTAGGCACATCAATTTCTGCAAGTGTATTTCTGTTAGATGAGTTGACATTAGAAAATCCCCCTCCAAGGTAAGTATTAGTAGCATCAACACTTATTGCACCTATATAGTAATCAACTGAAGGTTGCCATGAATCGACCAAACCGGTGCCCAAATCAATACGGGCTGCATAATTTCTTGTTACACCCTGGATTGTTGAAAAATTTCCCCCTATATAAACTTTGTTGCCATTGACGGCTAATGCATCGGGGATATTATCCATATCGGCTTGCAGCGATGTTGGGTTGTTGGAAGTAGTGTCAATTTCTGCAAAATATTGTTTGCTTATTCCATTAATTGCGCTAAAATAGCCCCCTACATACACCTTGCTTCCGGAAAGGCAAATTTCCTCTACCTGACTATTGGGTTGTGGCTTCCATGAAGAGGGCACACCTGTGGTGGCAGACACCTTGGCCAGGTAGTTATAATTTTGTATTTTTATGGTTGAGAATGCCCCACCTAAAAATACAGAAGTACCATTGCTGTTCAGCAATAATTTATTAACATACCAGTCCGGTGCAGGATTCCATGCAGTTACTACATTTGTTGTAGCATTGATTGCAGCTGCATAAGGCCGGCTTGAGCCACGTATGGTATTGAAGTATCCACCCAGGTAAACAGTACTTCCTGATACAGCCATAGATAACACACTATTGTCAAGGTTCGGGTTAAACGTGGTCAATAGCCCATTGCTGATGAGTACAGATGCCCCACGGTTACGATTGGTGGTGCCGACTTGCGTAAAACTTCCCGCAAAATACAGGTTAGTACCATCAGTTGCCAGGCAATTAACCGTGCTGTTTACTGACACATTAAATACAGGGTCAACTGTACCATTGCTCAATATATGGGCAAGGTTTTGACGGCTTAGGTTACCAACTGTAGAAAACGAACCGCCTATAAAGTATCCCCCGGTACCATCAGGCAGTATCGCTTCTACAGTTCCATTGGTTTGCGGATATTCCACATCACCTTTTGCAGTTGTGTTGTTGACCTTTGCCAATCCCTGTGCATTTTGCCCCCATGTACTAAAGTCACCTGCTGTATACAAGCTGTTGCCTTCCATTTTCATGGTGCTGACAGTACCGTTTGGCATTGGGAAGTCTTTGACAATCTTGCCGGTATTGGCACTCAA
>JANPGE010000211.1:0-74684 GCA_031423805.1 Segetibacter sp.
CAAAGCCCACTATTACAAAATCAGCTTTATCCAGTTCAGGATAAAACTCATCATTTATCACAATATGGTTTCCCAATTGCGTCTTTTTAAATCCTTCATCTTCCGACAATTCATACAGGTTAATCGGCTCTAAAAAATCTAGTATGGTATCAAAATCTGGCATTAGTGTGCTTTTGTAACAAATTTATACAAAAGCATGTTGGCGTAGTTAAAGGGGGATAATGTGGGTGGGGGCTCATGGTTAATTAACACTTTGATTAGAATCAGTAATAATTCAAAACTTCTGTTACATTTACGAAGTGCAAAAAACTACCTCTTTTTAAATGTCAAACCATGTTTTTCTCCGCCCATGGAAAGCTGAAGATGCCGCAGCTTTGGCATCCATCTGCAATAATCAAAAAATATGGATGAATGTCCGTGACCGTTTTCCTCATCCCTATACGGTAAAAGATGCTGTTGAATGGATTGTATTTACGCTGACACAAAAGCCCTTACAGAATTTTGCCATTATTTACAAAGGTGAAGTTGCAGGTAGTATTGGAGTAACACCCAAAGAAGACATTTACCGTAAAACAATAGAGATTGGTTATTTTGTTGGAGAAGCTTTTTGGGAGAAAGGCATTGCTACAGAAGCAGTTGCGCATTTGGTGCAACACATTGTTCAACAGTTTGATGTTGTACGCATTTATGCAGAAGTATTTGAGCAAAACAAAGCATCCATGAAAGTGTTAGAAAAAAACGGTTTTTACCTGGAAAGCATCCGCAAAAAAGCTGTGGTAAAAAACAATGTGGTAATGGATGATTATTTGTGGGTGAAGTTGGTTTGAAAGTTGTAGAATGTTTTGCCATTACTTAACTTTATTAAAATTTGAATTATGCAAGCAATAGAAACATTTGCAGTTTTTGACAGTAATGGTAAAATGACAATTGAAAACTCTCCTTCATTAAAGAATGCCAAGGTTAAACTTCTTTTTTTGATTGAGGAAAATGAAGCGAATGATTTTTATAAATTGTCTGCAAAGGGATTAGCTAACGCTTATTCTACAGATGAGCCTGATTATGATTTATCATTAGTTAAAGATGTAGATTAATATGATAAAACCGGGAAACATTGTATTAATAAACATGATACAATCTGATGGAAATTTCAAGTTAAGACCAGCATTGATATTAAAAGAACTTCCAAAATAGAATGATTTATTAGTTTGTGGAATCTCCTCACAACTTAAACAGTTTCTTAATAATTATGATGAAATATTAAGTGAGGAAAGCCCTGATTTCATTCAAACAGGATTGAAAAAATCATCTGTTATCAGACTATTCTCTATTGCTGTAGTAGCAAATTATAACATTGCAGGTAGTATTGGAAAAATATCGCCATCTCTCCATAGAGAATTACTAAAAAGAATTTCTAATTTCATTTCATCATAGAAATTTGTTCTTTACTCAAATTCGTTTAACTTTCTAATTGGTTTCTGCGTTCTACCTTCGCACTATGCCTTTTAACCTTGTTTCTACATATCAACCCGCAGGCGACCAACCATCTGCCATACAGCAATTGACTGACGGAATTTTGCATGGCGAAAAATACCAGACTTTGTTGGGTGTTACCGGTAGTGGTAAAACATTTACTATGGCCAATGTGATCCAAAATGTACAACGGCCAACTTTGGTACTGACCCACAACAAAACATTGGTAGCACAGTTATATGGTGAGTTTAAACAGTTTTTTCCTGACAATGCGGTTGGCTATTTTGTAAGTTACTATGATTACTATCAGCCGGAGGCTTACATGCCGGTTAGTGATACCTATATTGAGAAAGACCTTAGCATTAATGAGGAATTAGACAAATTGCGTCTGCATGCAACAAGTCAATTACTTACCGGCCGGAGGGATATTATTGTTGTTGCATCGGTGAGTTGTATTTATGGTATGGGTAACCCTGCCGAGTTTGAAAATGGCATTGTGCGCATACATGAAAAACAAATTCTTTCCCGCCAGGGTTTTTTACATGCATTGGTAAATGCATTGTATAGCAGAACACAAGGCGATTTTGCCCGTGGCACTTTCAGGGTAAAAGGCGACACCGTTGACATCAATCTGCCTTATCTTGATTATGGCTACCGCATCACTTTTTTTGGCGACGAAATAGAAAGTATTGAAACACTCGAACTCTCTACCGGCAAGCGGATAAACCGCATTCCTGATGCAGCCATATTTCCTGCAAACCTTTACCTGGCGCCAAAAGATATGATGCAAACCGTCCTTTATGAAATACAGGACGAGATGGCTGCACAGGTAGAGTATTATAAAGCCTCCGGCAAATTCATTGAGGCACAGCGCATCAGCGAACGGGTAAATTATGACCTGGAAATGATTCGAGAACTGGGCTACTGCAATGGTGTAGAAAACTATTCAAGATTTTTTGACCGTCGCAAACCCGGTACACGACCATTCTGTTTGCTGGATTATTTTCCCAATGATTTTTTGTGTGTGATAGATGAAAGCCACCAAACAGTGCCACAGGTTGCAGGTATGTACGGCGGCGACCGCAGCAGAAAACTGGTTTTGGTAGATTACGGTTTCAGGTTACCAAGTGCATTGGATAATCGTCCGCTCAATTTTCATGAATTTGAAGGATTGCTAAACCAAACCGTGTTTGTAAGTGCCACCCCAGGCGACTATGAACTGGAGAAAACGGGAGGTGTTGTAATAGAACAGGTAGTAAGACCAACAGGCCTGCTTGACCCGCCAATAGAGGTACGTCCTAGTGTAAACCAAATAGATGATTTGCTGGATGAAATAGACAAACGTGTTACAAAAGGCGATCGTGTTTTGGTAACTACCTTGACTAAAAGAATGGCAGAGGAAATGGACAAATACCTTGCTAGAATCAATATAAAGAGCAAGTACATACACAGTGAAGTTGATACACTGGAAAGAATAGAAATACTCCGTCAGTTGCGGCTAGGTGATATAGATGTATTAGTTGGTGTGAACCTTTTGAGGGAAGGATTAGACTTGCCCGAAGTATCATTGGTTGCCATATTGGATGCAGACAAAGAAGGTTTTTTAAGAAATGAAAAAAGTCTTACTCAAACTGCCGGCCGTGCAGCCCGAAACGTAGATGGACTGGTTATTTTTTACGCTGATAAAATGACCGAAAGTATGCAGCGGACCATAGATGAAACTACCCGCCGAAGGGAGAAACAAATTGCCTACAATATTGAGCATAATATTACTCCGCAAACAATTCGAAAGTCTATTGAGCAGATAATGCAACAAACATCAGTATTAGATATTAAAGGAGAACCTGCTAACCACTATGCCATTGGCAGCGATGGAGACCTGATAGATATAGCTGCAGATGCCGCTATGGAGTATAAAACTATTCCTCAAATGGAAAAGACGATTGCCCAAACAAAAAAACAAATGGAAAAGGCAGCACGTGATTTAGACTTTATAGAAGCTGCACGGCTAAGAGATGTAATGTTTAAAATGCAAAAAGAATTGGAAGGCCTAAAGGGTTAATTATTTCTGGCTTTTTTTTGTTCTCTCATCTTTCCAAACTAACTTGATGAATTTAGCATTGGCATTAAAGTCTTTGCAAAGCCCATCACCCTTTCCTGTAAAACCACCTGACGGCGCACAGATATAATTGCAATTTTCATCGACCGCAGTTGTAAAAAAGTCGCAGCAGTCTGCTGAAATAACGTAAACCTTTTTTTCATTATATTCGTATTCTTCTATAGTGGCCGGGGGATTCCATACAGTCAGTTTTTTAATGCTGTCTATTTTAGTCTGAATGCAGGCTGGGATTTCATTACCCGATGCAATTACAGTTTCATTATTATTTGCAGCGTTTGATATTTTCCTGTGACAAGCAAAGGTCAATAATCCAAAAATGAATATAAACGGAGTAACTCTCATATACTTGATTTAATAAAGAATGCTATACAAATATAACGCCACGAGTTTGATTTAATATGCATTAATAAAGAACTTATGCTGATTTGCTTTTACCTTTTAAATATTGAGTTAACCATTTATCCTACTTAGCATTTCTCTTACTATACACCTTTGTAACTTTTCGATAGTTATTTCGTTTTGTTGTCCAGAATGCTTTTTTATGAGAAAATTATTGACATTTATTTTTGGGGTGCTACTATATTTCACTGGCTTTTCTCAAACACCCCCAAGAAAATTACCTGCTGTCAGAATAAATCAAATAATAGCTATAGACGGGGATTTAAAAGATAGTGCATGGATAAACGCTCCTGTTGCAAATGATTTTGTAGAATGGAGACCAAACTTTGGAGCTAAAGAAGGATATGCCAACCGTACAGAAATAAAACTATTATACGACGATGAAGCAATTTATGTAGCAGGATATTGCCACGAACCTAAAGATAGTATGAGTACCGAACTTGTTGGCCGTGATGTAATTGGTGCCAACGATTTTGTGGGTATATTATTTGATACTTATCATGATAAAATAAACGGATTCGGTTATTATGTTACACCATTGGGTGAGCAATACGATGCCAAATATTCTTCTACCGGAGAGGATGGAAGCTGGAACAGCGTTTATACAACTGCGGCTAAAATTGTAAGCGATGGATGGACATTTGAAATGAAAATTCCTTATGCTGCTATTCGTTTTTCGAGCAAAGGAAAACAGGATTGGGGTTTTAATATTACACGCCGAAGAAAGAAAAGTGGTCAGCAATTTATGTGGAATCCTAATGACCCAAAATTAAATGGTTTGTTTATACAGGCAGGCGAATGGACAGGGATAGAAAATATTAAAGTGCCGGTAAGGTTATCCATATCTCCCTACTTTTCAACTTACTTATATCATTATCCATATAATCAACCTGGACTTAAAAACTGGAGTTCATCTGTAAGTGGTGGTATGGATGTCAAATATGGCATTAATCAGTCCTTTACTTTAGACATGACTTTGGTGCCTGATTTTGGACAAGTACAGAGCGATAATCAGGTTTTAAATCTCACTCCTTTTGAAGTGAAATACAATGAGTACCGCACCTTTTTTACCGAAGGTACAGACTTGTTTAGCAAAGGAAATTTGTTCTACAGCAGAAGAATTGGCGGTTCTCCTATCAATGGTTACGGAGAACTTTTACCTAATGAAAGAGTATTAAAAAATCCTTCGGAAACCAAACTAATCAATGCGATAAAAATAAGCGGACGTACAACAACGGGGTTTGGTGTTGGGGTGCTAAATGCAATTACTGCTCCACAGTATGCAACAATAGAAGATACCACCTCTAAAGCTCAAAGAAAAGTGGAAACCAATCCGTTAACCAACTATAATATTGTTGTTTTTGATCAGGCACTTAAACACAACTCAAGCATTTCTCTTATTAATACAAGTGTGTGGCGCAGCGGTGCAGATTATGATGCTAATGTAACTGCTGGTCTTTGGGATATCTATGATAAAAATGTGAATTATAATTTCTTTGGAAAAGTTGGTGTTAGTCAATTACTAAATTACCTGCCTGATAACAAAAATCAAACGGGTTATATACATGATATTTATTTTGCAAAAACAAAAGGAAATTTCACCTGGACAATAAACCAAAGCCTGGCCAATGACAAATACGAACAACGAGATATGGGATACTTCACAAACAACAATTATCTGAACCATTACGGATATGTTGGTTATAAATGGTTACAACCCAAAAGCTTCTATAAAAATTTATACTTCAACCTGAATATGGGTTACAATCAACGTTATGTACCCCGTGCAGTTCAAAATTATTGGATGAATGTAAATGTAAATGGTCAGCTAAAAAATCTCTGGAATGCAGGCTTGGAATTTAACTATAACGGAAAGGAAAATGATTTTTATGAACCCCGTATTCAGGGTAAAGTTTTTGTAAGACCATATAGTATTAATCCGGGATTTTGGGTAAGTACTAATTATGCAAAAAAGTATGCTGCAAGCATTAGTTCCTATTTAAATTATATGCCACAATACAACAGTAAGTCACTGGAAGGCAACATAAATCAACAATTTAGATTTAACAATAAGCTTACTATCAGCACTTCGGTTTATGTTCAATTGGGCAATCGCACACCAGGTTTTGCACAACGTGACAATGGCAGTACCGGTCTTTTTGGGCTAAGGGAAAGGCGGACTTTAGAAAATATTTTGACTGTTAAATACAACTTCAATAACAAAATGGGCCTCAACTTTAGAGCAAGGCATTATTGGAGCAAAGTTCGTTACCAGGAATTTTTTACACTTAACGATAAAGGCGAATTATCACCAACATCATTTACACCGGCCAATGCAGATGATGATCCCAATAACAATGTAAACTTTTTCAACATTGACATGTCTTACACCTGGCAATTTGCACAAGGTAGTTTCATAAATATTGTTTGGAAAGATGCTTCACTTCTTTATGACCATGATGTGAATCAAATTTATTTTAAAAACTTTGGCAACACGTGGAAATCACCGCAGGCAAACAGCCTATCGCTAAGAGTAATTTATTACTTAGATTATCTGAGCTTGAAGAAGAAAAGGAGTTGAGAGTTGTGAGTTATGAGTCTATAGTTGTGAGTTGGCAGTTGTGAGTAGCTCATACTTTTTATTTGTTTACTATTCACTGTTCATTATTCATTATTCATTGTTCATTGTTCACTATTCACTGCTCATTGTTCACTGTATTTCCCAAACTTCTCTTCCTTTTAATAGTTTATTCAAATCGCCAGCTCCTTTGGTAGCTATTGTTTCATCTATCTGTAGTTGCATTACATCTTCGTAACAGGCACGGTCTGTCTGGTAGAAAACACCAAATGGTCTTGGGAAATGATGCTCATTAACAGGGTTGTCGAACATTCTTACCAATACCTGTGCTTTGTAAAAATCTCTTTCGTCATGTATCCAAAGATCATCTGCTGAAACTCCATCGCCCAATTCAACAACTACAGGTTTCAGTCCGTCTATTTTTATTCCTTTATTAGCATTTGCTCCATAAATCAATGGTTTACCCTGTTCAAGAAACAATACTTCATCAGGCTTAGACGATTTCTCTGTAAAAATTTCAAAGGCTCCATCGTTGAAGATGTTACAGTTCTGATATATCTCAAGAAAAGAAGAACCCTTGTGCTGATGGCTGCGGGTAAGCATGGCCTGCATATGTTTTGGGTCGCGGTCCATGGTCCGGGCTATGAAAGTAGCATCTGCACCAAGTGCTAATGCCAAAGGATTAAACGGGTGATCTATACTACCGTATGGTGTGCTTTTAGTTATTTTATGTTCCTCGCTGGTGGGTGAATATTGCCCTTTTGTAAGGCCATAAATCTGATTGTTGAACATCAGCAGATTAACATCAAAATTTCTGCGAAGCAGGTGAATGGTATGATTACCACCAATGCTCAAACTATCTCCATCGCCGCTAACGATCCACACACTTAGTTCGGGGCGGCTGGCTTTGAGACCGCTGGCAATAGCCGTAGCCCGCCCATGAATACTGTGCATTCCATACGTATTCATATAATACGGAAAACGGCTGCTGCAACCAATACCGCTGATGATGACAATATTTTCTTTTGGTACACCAATGCCCGGCATAATTTTCTGCACCTGTGCCAATATAGAATAATCGCCACAACCGGGACACCATCTTACTTCCTGATCGGTTGCAAAATCTTTTGCTGTAAGTGTTACCGGTGGTTTGGGTTCTGTTATAGTTGACATGGGAGAAAATTTATTTAATCTGCAAATTTCCTGAAAATAAATGGGTTTGAGATAGGTTTGGGAATTTTTTTAGGTTGGGGTGAAAAAATAGCTTTTAAGTACTCCAAAAGAGTTGCCCCAATTAGTTTAAGTTTGTGTAATGAATCAAGTAGACATTTTTGGCAATATCGTTGAAAGTAAATCTGCCCCGAAAACAAAAACGGGTTTGACTACTATTGAAAATGGAGAGTATCTATTTTATCCGAATTTTTTTACAAAATCAGAGAGTGATATTTTTTTTCAAAAATTAAAATCCGAAATTGAATGGAAACAGGAATCAATGAATATCTACGGTAAGAAAATTAACTTTCCAAGATTAACTGCTTGGTATGGCGACAATGATAAACCTTATTCATTTTCTGGAATTACATTAAGTCCAAAAGTATGGAACGAAGAATTGGTTTCTATAAAAAGTAAAATTGAGCCAATAGCAAAGGTTGACTTTAATAGTGTTTTACTTAATCGATATAGGGATGGAAATGATTCTATTTCTTGGCATACAGATGCGGAAAAGGAACTCGGTATAAATCCTGTTATTGCTTCTGTAAATTTTGGGGCAACAAGAAAATTTCAACTTAGGCATATAAAAACGAAAGAGAAATTAGAAATTGAACTTACTCCTGGTAGCCTTTTAATTATGCAAGGAGAACTTCAACATTTTTGGCAACATCAAGTACCTAAAACAAGTCAAAAGGTTGATGAAAGAATTAATTTAACCTTTAGAGTGATAAAATAATATGCCTTACTATTTTAACTTACCATTAATTACAGAACTAACCCCTGACCAGCAAAGAGCTGTTGACGAAACAAATCCTCTTGCCTTATCAGGAGGACCAGGAACAGGTAAAAGTGTTGTAGGCCTATGGAGGCATATTAGAAACCATTCTACAGGGTTAAGGAATAGTTTGTTACTAACGTATACAAAAACTTTAGAACACTATTTAAAGGCTTCTGCAAATACACAAAATGCAAATGCAGGAAATAACATTGACAGAATTTTTTGGTGGTTATCACATAATGCAACTGACTATGAAGAAATAATTATTGATGAAGCTCAAGACATTGAAAAAGCAAGGTTTCAACGATTTTTCAACTACTCAAATAATATATCGTATGGAGCTGACCAAAGACAAAGTATTTATTTAAACCCCGAAGGTTTAAATGAGTTACTAAATTGGTTCAATGCAGACCACAGATTTCAAGCTAACGTTCCAATAACACTAAGTAGAAATTTTAGAAATTCTAAAGAAATACTTCTATTTACAAGGTCTGTATTTCCAAATTTTATGATTCCTCAAAATACAATAAACGGAGCCATGACAACTGGTTTAAAACCAATTATGAAATTGGATATAGGTTGGGATATTGATGGACAAGTTGACGCAATCATAGATATAATAACTGATTTTCAAAGTGACACACATAATATTACTATTTTAGTTCCAACACAAAAAATGGTAGAAACCTATTATAATGCAATAAGAGGTAAACTTGCCGAAAATATTGCTTTGACAAAGTTTAGGGCAGAAGACGATATTTTTGAAGGTCTGTCTGGAGTACATATAACACCATTCAAGTCATCAAAAGGAACTGAATTTGACACAGTTATTATTCCAGAGTTTGATAGGTACAGGTGGTTTATGGAAAACGGACATACCGTTAAAGAGAATGACTATTACGTTGCCTTTACAAGAACAAAATCAAATCTGTTTTTACTTTGTAGAAATGGTTTTCCAAACATCGGTGATATAAATACCGTAACAACAGAATAATATGAGTAACTCATTTTACATACCGATACATTCAATGAATCTGGCTCACTATTTAGGGAGCGGGATCATTGCTCCATCTATATACATCGAAAATAATAATGCTGACATTCAAGATGGTTTAAGAAATTATTTACTACTTAGTTCTTCCAAGTTCACAAAAGATACGAATTGTGCAATAGAGATTGTATTAAATACGGAAGAAGAAGCACCAAAAAAAATAAGCGAAAATTTTTATTTATTTGATAAGCCTTTACCGATATCAAGAATAAAAGGAATTTATTTTACAAATGAAGAAAAAAAAATTAGTTCAAACTTCGATATTACATCTGGATCAGCATTTATCCCTGAAGGACTTTTAAAAGTATCAATGGAAGAAAGTATCGATACCAAGGAATTGGAAAATATAGAATACCAACCATCGGAAAGGAACTGGACTAATTTTTTAAAAAGATACGACCAAATTCTTGGCGGCTTTTCTACAATGAAAATAAGTAAAGAAAATTTTCAAAATTACCCTACACACTATTTTTCAACTTTAGGTAACATCAATAACTTATTTACTAATATTCTTGATAAGCAAAACATCAGTATCGAAAATAGCTTTCAATTTGCCTTTACTAATGAAGGGAAATTCAAGGACTTCCACAATACAATTTATTCCGAGATTGATTACAGTGAAGTTCAACGGTATGCAGAAAATGATAAGGTTAAATTAGAAGTAAAAAATGGCTTAGTTCAAATAGATAAAATTTCAGAAAATACACAAACTTATCTTGTTGCAATTTTAGAAAGTTATGGCAAAGGCAAAAGAAAACAAGTTGATTCTTTTATTTCAGATTTAATCTCTGGAAAGTTTAATGAAAAGAAAAAAGAAGGCTTATCGTTAATTTTTGGATTGAATAAGGGCTATAAGGCATTTAGGAATAAGTATAAAACATCAAATTTTGAGGTTGATATTAAGTTTCAACTAAACAGTAAATTAGACTACTACATAATTGAAAGTATTTATCAGAATATTTTTAATAATTTAGATAACATTAGATATTTTCCTTACATAGATGAATGGCTGATCACAAGTAAACAAGCTGAAGCAGTAAACCCTAGTTATGTAACATATCAAATGGTCGATAAGACAATTATTTGGAAGGCTAAAGTGCTTTCGCCAATTGAATCACTTCTTAATAATATTGTCCAAAAAGTTTGTAGTTGGTTTCCAAGCTTTATTCAAGTAAAAAAAAATGAAATTGAGCTCATATTTAAGGAAAGTATAGAATTATTTGTTAAAGAAAATAATGACGATATAACCAAACAACTAAACGCTGAATTAAATCAAACTAGAGTAACATTAAAACAATTTAAAGCTGAAATTAAAGAAAGAGAGAGTATTATAATAAAATTAGAAGCTGAAAATAAAAGTCTGCAAAACTCCTTCAATGAATTAAAAAATAAAATTGATTCCCAAGAAAAACAAAATGCAAATGAAAACACTGTTATTAGTGATGAGATATTAAAAACTGAAAAACTAACTACAGACAATCAGCTTGATGATGAAATAAACAACGAAAATAAGCAAGAGCAAAAAGATGAACTTGTAAGTCTTTATGAGATAAAATCTGAACCATTATTGGTTCAAGAACCAGTTAAATCAAAGTCGATTATAAATCACACTAACAATGGCAGTCTATTTGAAAATGATTCTTCATTTCAAACAAATTTTAGAGAGATTGAATTAAACAAAAAAAGTATGAACGATTTGAGAGAGATTGCTAAAGACTATAAGATTCAAAAATGTAGTGCAATGAAAAAGGAAGTACTCATTGATACAATTTTAAAATACGAGATACAACAATGAGTTTCATAAACAGGTTTTTTAATGCTTCAAATTCAGTAGAAGATCTAACAGCATTTACTCAAAATAATTCAATAGAAATTTATGACTTTTTCATAAGTCAGAAAAATAGTAGTATTTCAAATTATAGGACAGAGATAGAAAATTTCATCTTACCCAAATATGGTATTTATAGTCATTTAGATTTTGAAGACAATAAAAACCAAACATTTTTATTCTGCCTATTAGATGTATCACAAAGATTCGGGCTTGCTTTGGAATTTCAACAAGTATATAATCTTGCAAGGCAAAATAATGTTCCTTTAAATAGTCGTCTAAATGCTTCAGCACAATTCCTAGTTGGCGTCAATTCTATTAATGATTATGAAAATAGGATAAATGAAATTTTATCAAACTTATCTGATAGCTTTTTAAAAGAGGAAGATAACGAGCAAAAAACAATTGCAACACTAATTCATTTCTACACAGAAGTTTTTTACAATTTTGGCTATCAAAACATAAGCAGAGTAAACGAATTTAGAAACAATTTACTTGAGCAATTAAAAAAAGAAGAGTATGGTTTTCTTTTAACGCAAAGTGTTGAAGAAGTTTTATCTTATTCTTTAAATAATGTTGAAGAGCTTTACCAAGCAGTTCATACTAAAATTGATGAAATTTTAGAAAGAGCAAGTCAATATCTCGCATTTAATATTGAACCTCATTTAATAGAATTAGATGGACATTATGCTGAATCATTAGCTGGTATTTCAGCAAACTTTAAAGAAATAAGAAGTCTTTGTGCTAATTTATATTCTGTAGTTGCAAGTAATGAAATTTTCTGGTCTTTGCAGAGAGGAGTTAAAGTGCTAACTGAACAAAATCAACTTTTAGCATACTTCCATAGTTATGGAAAAATGCACCAAGCTAAAATGTTGAGTGCAATTAAACCAATCGAACAAAATGAATTAAAAGGAGAACTTGAAATCTATGACTGGGGTTGTGGTCAAGGTTTAGCTTCAATTTGTTTTTTGGAATATCTCAATGTGCAAGAAATTGCATATTCTATCAATAAATTTACACTAATTGAACCTTCTGAAATAGCAATTAAAAGAGCATCTCTTCATCTTAGAAAGTTTACAGCCGACACTCAAATAATTACAATAAATAAAGACTTAGACTCTTTAGAAAACAATGATTTTGAGAGTAAAAATTTCGTCACTAAAGTTCATTTGTTTTCGAATATTCTTGACATAGATTTGTTTTCTATGAATGATTTAATCCAATTAATTAAAAGTAATTTTTCTGGCAAAAATATTTTTATATGTGCAAGTCCATTTGTTTCTAGCTTTAAAACTGAAAGAATAGATGGCTTTGTTCAGTCTTTTTCTGATAAAACAAATTTTGAAATAATTTCTAATATTTCGCAAAAAAATGGTGAATGGCCTGGTACTAATTGGACAAGGGTTATAAGAGTTTTCAAAGTGAATATTTTATAAATGTTATTTTTGATAGGATTTTCTCTCACATTGCCATAAATAACATTTGTCATTTCATAAAAAAACTTCACTAAAATAATACTCGTCCTTACTAGGCTTGGTAAACAAAAGTGTATTTCAAAACCAAAAGGGCTCTTCCCCTCATCCTCCTCATACCTCAACCCCGATCCTTACAAATAACTTTTCAACCTATATTCTCCCACCTTATCCGTTAATGATTTTCTTCGTGGCTGTTTTTAAAATCTGGTTTACTTGTGGTCGAAAAAATATTTTACACATATTAATGACTATTTCACAATCCTTCCCCAATCCCATCCTCTCTTAATTTGTGTGCAATGAATTTCAACCCCTCTCCCCTACCCAATTATCCTCAACTTAGCATAGTTCAGCATTATCTTCTTTTCGCCATTATTATCAAACATTATTGTTGCTATAGGGTTGTGTGCCGATCCTTCTACTTTGGTTACTTCGCCAAAACCAAACTTTTGATGTTCTACTTTCTGGCCAATCTGCAAATCGGCTGTATCGCTGGGAACAAAATCTGCACTGGGTTTATGTTCTACCACTTTGGGAGTAGTAGGTGCAACCGGCAAATAAGCCGGTTTGGCAGGGGTTTTAGTGGTGGTTTGTCCATACTTTTCTTCTACCCATTGTGCTTTGGGTTTAAAGCCGGTAGCTCCATTCATACGATCAAACGCACTTGTTCCAAAATCATCAAAACCCTGATTTCTTGCACCACCACCTGCAAAACCACGGTCAAGGTATTGGTCGGGCATTTCGTCTATAAACCGGCTGGGCTCATTTTTTACCAATTGTCCAAAACGATAACGGGTGTTGGCATACGTGAGCCACAAATTTTTCTTGGCCCGGGTAATAGCTACATAAAACAAACGCCTTTCTTCTTCCAACTCTTCACGGGTATTGATAGCCATAGAGTTGGGAAATAAAGTTTCTTCTATCCCGCCTACAAACACACAGGAAAACTCAAGCCCTTTTGCAGCATGAATGGTCATCAGTTTTACCACATCACTATTTTCCTTATCGTCATCTGCATCGGTCAGTAGGGTAATTTGTTGCAGGTAACTACCAAGGTCACCAACATTTCTCTCTTCGCCGGTACTATTGTCTATTATCACAACACCTTCATCATCTATTTGTGATCGGTTTTGCACATCATCTACCCATTCTTTTATTGAGTTAAACAACTCCTGAATATTTTCATAACGGGCAAGTCCTTCGGTGGTTTTATCGTTAAAAAGTTCTTTTACCAGATTGGTATGTTTACCTACCTGTACTGCCACATCATAAGCGCTTTTGGTTTGCAACAGACTTTGAAAATATTTGATCATCTGCACAAAAGCCTCTACAGACTCTGCTGTACCTGCTTTAAACCCAAACTCCCTGGCACGGGTTAACACCTGCCACAGACTTAATTTGTTTTCATTGGCAGCTATTACAGCTTTTTCAATCGTTGTTTTACCAATGCCTCTTACGGGGTAATTTATAATACGCTTCAGTGCTTCTTCATCTTGTGTATTTACAATAATGCGCAGATAGGCAAGTATGTCTTTAATCTCCTTTCTTTGGTAAAAGCTTACACCCCCATAAATACGGTAAGGGATCCCCATCCGGCGAAGACTTTCTTCAAATGAACGGCTTTGGGCATTGGTACGGTACAGTATTGCAAACTCTTTGTTGTGAAAATGATTGCGAAGTTTTTGTTCCTGTATGGTATCAGCAACAAATTTGCCTTCATCATTGTCGGTCATTGTGCGTACCAACCTGATCTTTTCACCTTCCTGATTGTCTGTCCAAAGGTCTTTAGGTATTTGACCTTTGTTGTTTTTTATAACCTCGTTGGCGACATTTATTATGCTTTTAGTACTGCGGTAGTTTTGTTCCAGTTTTACCACTTTTACATCGTCGTAATCTTTTTCAAACTGCAATATATTTTCTATGGTAGCTCCGCGAAAACTATAGATACTCTGTGCATCATCTCCCACTACGGCTATGTTTTCATTAACTGCTGCCAACAGTTTAATTATCTGATACTGCACAGCATTGGTATCCTGATACTCATCTATCATTACATACTTAAACTTGTGTTGGTACTTGTGCAGCACTTCCGGAAAATCTCTTAGCAGTTCATACATTTTAAACAACAGATCATCATAATCCATTGCTCCGTTTTTAAAACAACGTGCGGCATATGCTGCATAAATCTGACCGATCATAGGTCTGTTGCTACGCATATCTTCTTGCTGTATATAGTAGTCGTTTTGATAATCAGCCGGACCTACCAATGCATTTTTAGCCTGTGATATGCGACCATGCACAACACTTGCCTTGTAGTGTTTATCATCAAGATTCATTTCATTAACAACCGTTTTAATAACACTTCGGCTGTCGTCTGTATCATAAATAGTAAAATTGCTAGGATAACCCACTTTGGGGGCTTCGGCTCTTAATATTCTGGCAAAAACGCTGTGAAAAGTTCCTATATAAAGATTTCTTGCTTCATTGGTGCCCAATATTTTTTCAACCCGCTCCTTCATTTCTGCTGCTGCCTTATTGGTAAATGTTAGCGCAAGAATGTTGAAAGAATCAATCCTGTGTGCCTTCATAAGGTGGGCTATACGGGTAGTGAGCACTTTTGTCTTACCACTGCCGGCACCTGCTACAATCATTATTGGTCCATCTTTGTGTAATACTGCTTCACGTTGCTGCTCGTTCAGCTCTTTCAGATAATCATACATACGGCGAAGTTACGACCTTCAAATTTTCTTAAATGCCCTTTATCGTTCTGTTTAAAAAAGTATGGGCAAATGGTTGTTTTTTGTTGAAAAGCCTACACATTATAAAAAGTACTGCACATGCCCGCAACATAGGCATACTTTTTTTTAGTTTTAGTTACAAATTTCATTTATATGAAAATGGTTACACAGTGGTTAGAAGATGCGCTCAATGATGTGCAGCTTGAAAAAGTTGGTATTAAACTGGTAATGCTTGTAATGATAGTATTAGGGTTAGGCGCATTAAGTTTGTACATATTGCTTAATAGTCCTGCCTGATATTATTTAGAATACTCCTTCAGATTTGCTCTTTCTTTTTTTGAAAGGCTGCTGATTCCTCGCTTATGAATTTTTTCGAGTAACCTGTCCAACTCTTTCTGTTTGTTTATCTTATTAAGATTATATCTGTCTTCTACAGTATAGTTGTGGTGGTTTTTGTAAAAAAGATTATCAATCAACAAAGCCTGCGGTTTGTAAACAATAAATGCTATAAAAGCAATGGCTGGCAATGCAATAACAGCAATCGTAAAAGTATTGGTAATTAATATGGATGGAGAAAGTATGATTGCAAATAGTACACCCGCCAATCCGCCGCCCAGGTGAGCATCGTGGCCTACATTTTCGCTACGTGAACGGATGCCGTAAATGGAGATAACAACATAAATTAGCCCAAACAACCAACCGGGTATGGCCGGCAAAAAAAACAAACTGATATCCATACCCGGAAATAATGCAATGGATGCAAAAATCACCGCATTGATAGCCCCCGATGCACCTACACTACTGTAATCACCTGCAAAGCGATGAATAAAAAGACTCAACAGATTGCCTCCTAACAATCCTGAAATGTAAATGAGAATAAATTTTATTGGCCCCAGATAAGATTCTACGCCACCACTAAAAAAGATTAAAGCAATCATATTAAAAACCAAATGGGTCCAGTTAACATGCAAAAATCCTGATGTCATAAGGCGTTTGTAATCTTTATGCACCAATACAGCATCAACAATAAATGAATAGCGGTCGTAAAAAAACTGATCCTTAAAACCACGGTACGACGTAACAACATTCATGATGATGAGAATGGTACTTATTGAGATAAATGGCATCATTTTATGGTATTTAGTACTTAGTATTTAGACTGCTTCGAAATTAATATATTCAACATTGTGGTAACTATATGGAACAAATAAAAAATTCTCAATTTTGTCAGATTGATCAGGACATCAAAACAAAAACCCGCCGGTTGGGCGGGAATTAGTTTTAAAATTTATTTTCCAAAATGTATGGAAGCATTTTGCGCCACGTTGGCCAATCATGTTTTATATCCTGACCCCAAACATCCAAATCGCACCAAATACCTTTGTCAAAAAGTAGTTGTGCAAACCTTCTGCTTGCATTAGGATCTTCATAATCGCCGCTGCCTGTATAGATATGTATGTGATGGCTTGCCTTTATTTTATCAAGATAATATTGGTCAGAAAGATTGCTGATATAATGCTCCGGGCTGTTGAAGTAAACCTGATCATCCCAATAGCCTTTGGTGTATTCTGCCAGGTTATAAACACCACTCATAGAGATTGCGCCGTTGATCATATCGGGTCTTTTCAGAAATAAATTCATGGCATGCAGCGCACCAAAAGATGCACCACAGGTATAGATAAATGTTTCCTGACTTGTGGCGTTTCTGATAAAAGGAATTACCTCATTAAAAACATACTCGTTAAACTGATTGTGCCTTATAGCCTTGTGCGACGGTTCCATTTCATTATTCAACCAACTTTCTTTGTTTATACTATCTATACTGAACACCCTGCATTTACCGCTATCAATCAATGGTGCAAGTGTATCAATCAGTTGAAACCTTTCATATTCTAAATAGTCAGCTGCAGCAGTTGGTATTAAGAGTACGGCAAATCCGTAATGACCATAAGATGCAATAGGCATTTCTTTGTTAAGCGAAGGGCTGTACCATGAGGCTAATTCTCTTCTCATAATTGTTGTTTAGTTTTTTTTAATAGTTTGAATTGCAAGACAAAATAGTACATTTTATTTGTGCAGCAGTTGCAAATTTTTTATCAGGCTATTGTAAGTTTACTCAATTCTTTCCAAAGGTCCCTATAGCACTGTGCTGCATAGCTGCTTTTGGCATAGGAAAGTACGGGTGCAAGGTGTTGCCCCATTTTTTCTACATCGCTTAGGTAGGGTATATAGTTTTTGAGAAAAATTCTGTTTTTATACTCGTTGGTCATTACTTCATTGTGCAGGTTCTTTCTAAGGTCAACCATGCTAAAGAAGCTTTTGATTTTTGAAACATCCAGGTTGTTTTGCTGAAAATACTCCTGAACGGTATCATAGCTGCGCATACTTAGCGTGGTAGGTATATTGGGAATAACAACCCAATCTGCTGCATGAAAAATATTGTCGTGCAGCACAGAAAGACCCGGCGGGCAATCTATAATAACGATATCATAGTCATTTTTAATTTCGGTTATTGCTGCTTTTATGCGCTTTTTCCCTTGCTTAATGTCAGCCAATACCACATCTGCATTTCTTGCCGACAGGTCAGATGTTATAATGTCAAGGTTATCATAACCCGATGGCTGAATGACGGAAGCCAAATCAAGTTCATTGGATAGCAGTTTTTTTGCGCCGTTTTTTATGGCAGCATCCATCTGAAAATAAAAACCTGCTGCACCTTGCGGGTCTAAATCCCACAAAAGGGTACGCCACCCTTCTTCGGCAGCTAAATAAGCAAAGTTGACGGTAGCGGCAGTTTTGCCTACTCCACCTTTCTGATTGTAAAATGCATAGACTGTCATAAATTAAAAATACATTTTTTTAAAACACCGTGTTTAGAAAATAGAGAATAAAATGCCCGAAGCGAATGGGGTAGTAAGTATAAAAAAAGAAAATGGTGAAATAAGAGTTGGTATAGAAGGGAAAATAAGCAAACAATCGTTAGAGGCCGTTTCCAACTCTCATCTCACCATATATCAAAAAACTAATAACAACCGGCAAAGCCAATTATTATTCAAAACCCAAATTTCATATTGCAAAAAACTTAATCGTAGAGTAAATGAGTGTTGTAAAATACAGCTCAAAAACAAATGGCTAACAATCGTTAGTAAAAAAGGCAGCGCAAAGATGTGGTTTTCTATTGTAAATATTAAATTTCTGTGAAGTTTTTTTTGGGGGGGTACTTTATTATTGTGCTGGATGTAGTGTCAGGTTTTTCTTCATTAGTCGTAAAAATTACACTTTTAGAATTCGCGAATTCGGAATTGATGAGTTCCATTTAGGGGACGTTTGCAGACAAATGCTATACAACGAAAGACTAAACCGTTGATGTAAACTAAAATAATTTAATCTTTTAAATAGAAAAATATTAATTTTCTTGAATTCTAAAAACTTTTATTCTGAAAATGTTTCTGCGAAAACTCCTAATAGCCTGTTGCGCCATAGTTAATCTCTTGCATCAGACTTATGAAAACACCCGGCTGATGGTGGCAAATAAACAACATCCTAATCGGTACCCTAAGCTTTAACACATTCAGTTTTAGCCAATACAAAAAACTAAAAGCACTAAATTTACCCAACGCACCACTAAACAATATGGAATTAACAGAGAAACTTTTAACTGAACTTCAAAGACGACTTAAAATTGGCAATCGCAGAGGCGTTCATTTAAATGCTATTCCAGCAAATTCAAGGTACAAGTTCGACTTAAACAGACTTTCATATATTGAAAAAAATATACCCGACAATTTTGTAAAGGCTTTGCTTTCTGAATTACCACTTAAATTCAGAATAAGTTGGAAGGATAATGTGCCTGACCTTAACTCTCTTTTTGAAGAAGACCAAGCACAGTTAGTGAAAATTACAAAAGCGTTTGAAAATCTTATCAATCAAACTGAAGCAATAGAATCTGAAAAAGGGATAAATACATTTGGGTTTGGTTTTCCAATTTTAGCTAGACGAGATAGAGCCGACAATAAATTGACAGTTGCTCCAATTCTCATTTGGTCATTAAGAATAAAGAGAACCAAAGAATTCAACACTTGGGAGATTTTAAGAAACGAGGAAGACCCGATTTATATTAATGAGGTCTTAATAAATCATTTACAGAGTGACTCAAATATTGAGATTGAACAGATACCAAGTGATATGCTTGACGATGGTTTAATCAACAAGGCTGAACTTATAGAAATTTGTTCAAAGCTAATTAGAACTGTAAATACTACATCTCCCGACGATTTAGAAGAAACATTCAAAAGGAAAATTGATAAAATTACATCTATTGGTGATAAAGCACATTATGATAAACTCCCATTAAATTCTTCAAATTCCTTCATTGACTTTGGTGGCTTATTTTCAATTTTTGAAGTCCAAAAGCAAAATATTATTAATGATTACGGCAATCTTTTGGAGCTTGAAGGACTTACTATTGACCTGGAAGACTTAGAAGGTCATACATTTCAACCGATTTCATCAGTTGAAACAGATCCGTCCCAACAAAGCATTTTACATTCGTTAGAAACCGCTAGAAATGTTTTAATTCAAGGTCCACCAGGAACAGGTAAAAGTCAAACACTTACTGCAGTCCTTATCAATGCACTTGAAAACAATAAAAAAACAATTGTAGTCTGCGAAAAAAGAACTGCACTTGAAGTTTTGTATAATGCACTTATTGAAAAAGGTTTAAACTATCACTGTGTCTTAGTTCGTGATATAGTAAAAGACCGCAAAACGGTTGTTGATTCCGTTAGAGACAGGGTTGATACTTCTGAATACAAACGCTACCGATATAATTATTCAAAAGAATCCTTGGATAACTTAGTTATTAGAGCCAAGGACCTAATAATAAACATCAATAAGAAACATAAAAAACTTGACAAAAAACTTATTGGCAATAAATCTTGGTCAGATGTTGTCGGTAATTTGTTAGCCGAAATAAAAGGAAATACTGACGATAGCAATTTAAACATTGAAAGGAATGTATTTGTTTACTCCACACCAGAATTAAATACATTACTTGATCATGCTCAAAAAGGACAACCACTATACACCGATTTTCTCCCAATAGAATCAACATCGTTTATTAATCCATTAAAATTAATTGGTGACAATCCGTTCTTAATTGAACAAAATATAAATGATGACTTTGATAATTATGCAAAGAAAATTAAAGAGATCAAACTTCTTTTGGAAGCAAATAGAAGGGAATTTATTATTTTAAGAAATACAGAATTGAAAGATCAATGTGCTTCAATTAGCAATTGTATTGAAAACATAAAAGCGAAAGAAAATGAACTGAGTATTTTGGTTTCAATTACTAAAGAAGATTATTACAGTTTTAGAAAAGCTGAAATAGAAAGTCAAACAAGGGATATTGAAGTTCAGATCGAACTAATTTTAACGAAAAAAGGCGAGTTTGCTGAATTGTTATCTTCCACAAAAAACGATTATTGCAAATTTAGAGATGAAGAACTTAACAAACAAATTAAAGCTTTTTCCGAAATAATTGATTCAATTGATACCATTATAAGCGACAATGATAATAACCCCAACTTGACGAACGAGGTAAAAGTTAACAGCCTGTGGTTTAAAATACTTGCTTTATTTTCTAAACGAAGAAAACGAATAATTGCTGACCAATCGAAGTTGCAAACCGAATTCAAAGAATTAAAAAAAACAGTTGATATTTCGAAAGATTTCTCAAGTTCAGATTTTGAAGGCGATTTAAACTCTCAACTTAGCAACTTGGGTATATTTAAGAAAACCTTAATTAACGTCCAACAGCATTCTAACAGCAAAACTCAAAAAGAATTTGAATCATTTAATCTGTCAACCACATTAGAAATTAAGGATTTTAGCATTGTTTTTCAAGCTATGCAATCGGTAATCCAAAACTCTGACAATTCGGAAAGTTTGCACCATCCACTTAAAACAATTCAATCTAAATTCAATGATTTTCTAAGGGAAACTGAAGCAAATTTTGAATTGCTATCAAAATATTTACTCAAATCAAAAGACATTAAAATAAGCCATCTCTTTGCCGGTTCAATAAATGAGAATTTAATGTTCCTTAGAGAGATAAAGGAAAAATTGCACTTAATTAAAATTGATTTTAACAATAAAATTGAAACCGAATTCACTTCTTTCAATCTTGACACAATATTGAACCCAAATAACAATAATAATTTTATATACTTCCAAGAAATAACAAGCAATTCCGAAAATTCAGTAGAATTCAATTCCAAAATCAAGTCAATTCAAACCACCTTTGAAAATTTTTTATCAGAACTAAATTCTACATACCAATCCCTTTCAAGGGAGTTAGCCGAAAGTAAACACATTAGGCTACATTACACCTTTGACAAAAATTTTCAAGAAAACAAAAGAATTTTATTAGAAATAAAAAAACAGATCGAATTAATTAGTGTTGATTTTAAGGATAGGGTTCAAAGCGAGTTTCATCAAAATATAAGTTTGATGAAAATAAATCAAAATGAAATAATAATAACAAATTTACTTCAAATAACAGAAGCTCTAATCTCCCACGACTATACTGAAAATAATAGAGATCAGTTCCTAAATTCAGAATATTCAACTAGCTGTATTTTACTAAGGAAAAAGATATTTGAGTTATTAAACGATCTCCACTCAGATGATTGGACGCTTGACAAAGTAATATTCACAGAATTCTACAAATTGATAACTGATGTTGAAACTCATATCCGTAATAAGACTGATTATTTCAAGGCCGAGAAAGATTTATTTACAATTGAATTTAAGTGGTTTCAGTTTTACAACGGCTTGTCCGAAACAAACAAAGCAATTGTAAATGAATTAAAACCTAAAAGCAATTGGAGAAAGTCTTTCTTGGTCTATTATCTTCATTCTTTGCTCGTAAGTTCTGCTAATTTAGATTTGCCAACGAATGATGAAGAACACAAAGAACTTGACAAAACTTTAAACGGATTAGAAAAAGAGCAATTGAAATATATAAAAGAGTTTTGGTTTTCAAAACAGATAGACTCCACAAGAGAATTTGAACAAAAGAACTCCAACCTTTCGGTAGCCAATCTATATAATAAAAAAAGCGGAAGTAGATTTAAAAGACTTTCACTACGACAAATTGTTCAATTTGACGCAAATCTCTTTACGAACTTCTTCCCTATAATTCTTACTTCTCCCGATGTAGCAAGTAATCTGTTCAAAGGAATGAATAGCTATTTTGACATTGTAATGTTTGACGAAGCCAGCCAATTGCGTTTGGAAGATAATCTACCAGCGATTTTAAAAGGGAAGCAGATTATCATTGCAGGTGATGAACACCAAATGCCGCCATCAAATTATTTCAGCAAAGTTTTTGACGGAGCGGTTGAAGATGAAGAAGATTTAGAGGAAGAAAAAGAAATTGTTGTTGACAAAGACAACATTTTGTTGTCTTGCGAATCTTTGCTTGACTTCGGTTCTGAATTAAACTTTCAAAGAAAGCACTTAGACTTCCACTATCGTTCAAGACATCCTTTTTTAATTGATTTTTCCAATTATGCCTTTTACAATCAAAGGTTAAAGCCTTTGCCAAATAACTTTGACTATGTGCCGATAAAGTATGTTCAAGTCAATGGCACCTTTTCCGAACATACAAATGAAGCAGAAGCCGAAATGGTTTTATCAATCATTGATAAAAATATAAACAGATTGCCAAACGGAGAATATCCGACTGTGGGAATAGCGACATTTAATATTACACAGCGGAATTTGATTAAAAGCAAAATTATAGAGCGGCAAAAGTTCTCAAAATTTGAAGAGTTTAACACCAAAATTCAAGAGTTAGAAGAAAAAGGAATGTTCATCAAAAACTTGGAAAATATCCAGGGTGATGAAAGAGATGTTATTATTCTTTCAACAACATACGGTATAGGAAAAGACAGAAAATTTGCTCAAAGATTTGGTCCAATAAATCATTCAAAAGGTTACAAGTTATTGAACGTAATTATTACCAGAGCAAAGTTTAAAGTTTATTGCTGTTCCTCTATCCCAGAGCAAGTATTTATGAATTATAAAGAATACTTGATAACAGAAGGTTCAAATAACAAAAGAGCAGTTTTCTATGCATATTTGGCATACTGCAAAGCGGTTAGCGAATCTAATAATGACTTACGTTTATCTGTCCTTACAACACTTGCAGAAAACACAACAAAAAGTGCAGGTTTCGATTCATTCAAAGGAGGAGATTTAGAATCCCCTTTTGAAGAAGAAGTCTATCAAAGTTTAGCAGACCATTTAGGAACGGAAAAGTTAATTCCTCAATTACAGTTTGCAGGTTTTAGAATTGATATTGTTTATGACCCAAAAATAGTTGGAGTTTCTAAAATTGCTATTGAATGTGATGGAGCAAAATATCATTCCAGCAGAGAAGCATATTTATATGACAGCCACAGGCAAAAAATATTAGAAAATCATGGCTTTGTATTTCATAGAATTTGGAGTACAAATTGGTGGCGTAATTCGAGCAGAGAAACTACAAAACTTGTTGACTTTATCAAACAAATTGAATCATCTTCAAATCCAAACTATAAAGACCATTCCCATACTGCATTTGCATTTAGTGACGAGATAGTAATTATTGAAGACTATATTTCGCAGACTTCTTTTATTGAGATTGAAAAAGATAACCAAACTATTGAGGCAATTGAAAAGATTGCTCCAATTCAGACAAAGATTTTTAAAGAAGAAGTAAAACTAAATAGTAAAGTACAAGTTAAATATATGAATAACGGCAAAGACATGAATGTTCAACTTGTCTCGACAGAGAACAACAAAAACGATAATTCAAGCGGTGTTCAAAAAGTATATTACAAATCCCCTTTAGCAGGTTCTTTACTTGGACATACGGTTGGCGACATCGTAAAAATTGGCAACCTTGACAACTTTGTAGAAATAATTAAAATCACAAACGATTAGCCTATAATGCATACACCTTTGCAGGTAAAGAATACCTGCAAAAGTGTCGAAAAACAGTAAATTAATTTCCCCCTATCCCTTGTAATAAGGCATGTGCGTATTGCTAAAGGCATTTTCTGTATTGGTCCAGTTTTCTAGCATTTCATTTCTGGCTTTATTATTCTGCCCTATAGATTGGTTGTAAGTGTTTACTGCTGTATTAATTTCTTTTACTGCTTTGTTGTAGTTGTCTACATCTTCTCTTGTGCGGCTCGATTCTGATTTGGCTTCAAATGCCTTTGACATCTTTTCAAAATTTTCCTGCTTTAAAAAATAATCTATGGTTTTTGGAATGTCATTTTCGCCTCTTTTCTTATAAAAAGACAGCGCCTGCCGGCATGCAGTTACCAATGTCATATCACCTTCAAAAGATTTAGTTGTATCCAATATTTTAAGTCCCTCATCAGCATACTTAATTAGTGCGTTGCGTGATTGCTCCAGGTCTTTTACTTTCTTCTCGTTAATTGCTTTTGTTATTTCGCCATCTTGCCAATTGCATTTGAAAAATATTAAGTAAATCTGATTTTTATAATGGTTCAACTTGCCTGCAACCCCCATTTTTTCTGACAGTTCATCTTTAGGGCCGTTTACAATTGTGACCTTGTATTTTGCTGCAAAAGCAAGGCTTGCGGTGTGCATTTTCTTAGATGCCTCTTCCAGCTTTTCCCCGGTATTTTCCTGCAGCAAAATGAAAGCCTGCATTTGGTCAAAAGATTGCTCGGCTATTTCTTCGGTGTTTACTATTTTACTATAATCTTCATTAAAAACATTATAGCACAGTTGTATATAATCCATACTGCTTTGGCGCAATGAATTGTCGCCTTTATATATAGGAAGCTCTATGGTTTTGTACCTGCTGTTTGTAATGCTTTCCAAAACCTGCTGTCTTAATTTTTCAACTTTTCTTGCCCTGCGGCCATGTGCGGCAGCACTCATGTAAGTCATGTACTTTTTGTTCATTTCATCATGGGCATTTACTATTGCGTTCATGTAAGTGCCCGGGTCTTCAAGGGTTTGCGCAGCAACATCTGCACTATACCTGCTACAAAAGAGTATGACTAAAATGGTGGTTAGAATTTTTTTCATGATTTATTTTTTAGGTAAAAAATTAATTTTTCATTTGTATTGCCAATTCGTACGCTATTGTAATATAAGGATCCTTTTCAAGTTCTTTTTTTGACTGCAAATCCATTTCTTTCATGCTGCTGTTGGTGCTTAGCTTTTGTTTGTCAAAAGAATTGTTCTCTGCTTTATATGCTGCCGTAGCTTCCTTAGCCGAAGTTAATGATGGCAGCTCATCTGCTTCTTTTTTGCTGCTTGTTTGTAAAGTCAAAGAAATATCCTGTTTTGCATTATTTGATTTTGCTGTTGCTATATATTCCTTTAGTAGTTTAAAATAGGGTACCCCACTGACTTTATTTTGGGCAACCGTTTTTAACGCTGCTATTTCCAACCCTGCCAGCGGTTTATAATATTTGTTTGCATCAATTTCCTTTAGCTTAATAGCAAGTTTGTTGTCAGACTCCCTTTCGCCGGAAACTTCTAATGCATCGGGCAGTAGAATATCAGGTATTACTCCGCTAACCTGTGCTGTTTTACCGGTAATCCTGAACAATTGAAAGTCTGTAATTTTCAGGTAACTATCCGCTTTTATTTCTCTTATGTTATCATTTTCCAGGTTAATCGTTGTGTCCATTGGCAATACTACCTGACCTGTAGCTTTACCAAATGTTGGTGACCCAACAATAACGGCACGGTTATAATCCTGTAAAGTCCCTGCAACAATTTCAGAAGCAGAAGCACTATATCCGTTTACCAAAATTATTAACGGACCATCATAGATTGTTCCGCGGTTGCCATCTTTTAGTGTGATAACTTTTGGGTCTTTGGTTTTATACTGACCTACAGGCCCCGCATCTATAAAAAGCCCTATTAGCCCTATTGCTTCGCTTAGCGAACCGCCTCCATTATAGCGCAGGTTTATGATCAATCCTTCAACGTTTTCTTTTTTCAACTTCATGATTTCTTTGGCAACATCGTTGGCGCAGCCATTGACCCCACTATTGTTTTCCCAATCTTCGTAAAATGCAGGCAGTGAAATATATCCAATGGTTTTGCTGCCTTTTAAGAGGTAGCTTTTTACATTCCCTTCGTCATCATCGTCTTCCAGCATTTCCTTCCATAAAGTAATTTCTTTTATGGAGCCATCCGTTTTTTTAATTTTCAATTTTGCATTGTCGTGGTTGCTTGCACCAAGTGCTGCCCCAATTTCCCGCATACTTGCACCGCTTACGTCTATAGGCTCTTTTCCTTCCCACTGAATAGATAAAATCTTATCGCCCTTATTTAGCTGTCCGCTTTTAAAAGCCGGGCTACCTGGTTTTAATTCATTTATAACCACATTATCATCCTTGTCCACATCAAGGCTAAATCCAAATGCCATAGCTTTTTGCCCCAGTTCGCTTTCAAAATTTTCTTTTTCTGTTGGGGGAAAATATTCAGTATGTGGATCAAAGCATTTTGCAATCGCATTGCAGTATTCTTCACTTACAGATTGTTCTATACCGCCGGGGCTTTGCAGCATAGCGTTTATGCGTCTTTTAAAATATTTCTGCATTTTTTGCCTGGTTACTGGTTCCACACTATCAGTCAATTTTTTTTGCTGCTTTGGTGAAAGAGGTAATGAATAATCAAGGTCTTCAATTTCATCTAGCACAGAAAACTTTAGTACTTTGTATAATTTTTTGCGCATGGCAGCTTCATTCACAGGATAGGAAGTGTCTTCTGCAACTGTGAATTTTTCAGGAAGCGAAAAAACAAAAGATGCTTTTGCTATGGAAGTTACCATGGTATCAGCCTGTAGCAATCGCTTTTTAAAAATTGATATCAGGTTTTGTAAAAACCGGGTTTGCTTTCCCTTTATTTCATCGTCAATAGAGAATTGATAAGCAGATAGTGCCTTTATATCTTCCGTGGTGAAAAATAATTTATCATCATCAATTTCGTTGAGCAATGCGTTATATACATCTGCCGAGAAAGCGTCATCAATAGTCCGTGGTTGCACGTGAAATTTCGCCGCCAATCGTGTAATTACAAAAGCATCTTTTGCTGCTTTGCTTACTGGCTGTGCCATTCCACTAAAATGGAGCATCACATTAAACAGGGTTAGCCATAAAATTTTATTCATGCAAAAGAATAGTTGTGCAGTGAAAATATTAAAATATTTTGAATCGGTAACTGTTCAGCCAAATTGTTCTAAAAATGATTTTACCATGTTGTTTCATGGTGAATCAAATATGCCGGTTCAAATTCGCATAACCGATATGAATGGAAAATTAGTGGGACTATTAAAAGGTAACGCAGCGCATAATTTCACCTTTGGTTCAGAATGGGCACCCGGAATTTACCTGGTAGAGGCCGTCAAAGTAACGAAATACGAACCTTGAAAGCTTTGAAAATAAAGTAGCACTTTTGTTTTAAAGTTTTTTTTATTGCACGGTGGCTCTTAAAATGCTGTTGATGAGGGACTCCAACAGGTTACAATGTTTGCAGATTTACAGGTAAATAATACGTGTAAAGTGTTGAATTAATTTATTTCAAGTTTAAGCCTCTTTCTCTACATTTTAATTTATCACCTTCGATATTTCAGGAAATTTCATAATTGTTTATATTTTTGAGTATGCCAAAAATTTTTGAATACCTGGCTTATATTATACGTTTTTATTCCAATGACCATTTGCCTGTTCATGTCCATGTTCAGCTTCAGGAAAGGGAAAGTAAAGCTGAATTTCATTTTGATGAAAACAATGGTGTAGTTTTATTATTCAAAAAAGTTAAAGGCAAAGAGCCGCTTACTGAAACCGAAACAAAAGAAGTGGCGGTTTTTTTAAAAGAATATCAACAAAAAATTATAGAGAAATGGAACAGCATATTCGTGTTTCACCAAAAGGTAGATTGCGAAACAATACATACAAAAATCAAAAAGAAGAAGTTATAACAATCAGCAATGCTTATTACTTAGGCAACTTGGTTTTGCTGTTGGCATTTAGCAATGGGGTACAAAAAAGGCTTGATTTTTCAACCATTTTTCAGCGACACCTCAAAGGATATTATGAACAATTTTCCACGCCTACAAAATTTAAACGCTTTGTATTAGCAAATGGCAATATCAGTTGGGGGAAAAACGAAGACGTTATTTTTCCTGTGAGTTTCTTATACAATCACCCTAAAGCTAAGAAGGAAAAAGAGGAAGTGCTATATGTGATATAGGTCATTAGGGGGTGTCGCCACTTCCCCTACAGCCTAAATTATGTTCAAATTTGCAGGTAAAGAATACCTGCAAAGGCATTTGCAAAAACGTTGACTATCTGTTTTGCAAAAAACATTTTAAAACTCCATTAACCTACTCACACACTCACCCAACCTTGCTTTGGCCATAAAGTTTTGCTCCAGTTCTATGCTGAATGGAATGGGTGTATCAAGTGAAGCGCAGCGGATAACAGGTGCATCAAGCATTTTAAAACAATGTTCGCTTATCCATGCGCTTATTTCGCCGCCGAGGCCGCCTATGAGTGTGTCTTCGTGTAGCAATAGTACTTTACCGGTTTTTTGTACCGCATTTTTAATGGCTTCATAATCCAATGGAAGCAATGTTCGCAAGTCTAAAATCTCTATAGAAACATCTGGATTTTCGTTGGCATATTCCAATGCCCAATGTACGCCCATACCATAGGTGATGATAGTAATGTCGTCACCGCTTTGGGCTGTTCTTGCTTTGCCAATTTCTATTTCATAATAATTTTCAGGCACATTCTCACTGATCTTTCTGTATAGTGCTTTGTGCTCAAAATACATTACAGGATTGGGGTCGTTTATTGCAGCTATCAGCAGCCCTTTTGCATCAGTTGGTGTGCTTGGGTAAACCACTTTTAGGCCGGGTGTTTTGGTAAACCATGCCTCATTACTTTGGCTGTGAAACGGCCCTGCACCTACGCCGCCGCCTGTGGGCATCCGTATAACAACATCGGCATTTTGCCCCCAGCGGTAATAAATTTTTGCCAGGTTATTTACAATCTGATTGAAACCTACCGTTGCAAAATCGGCAAACTGCATTTCCATAATACTCTTTATACCTTCCAGGCTAAGACCGAGTGCAGCACCAACTATAGCGCTTTCGCAAATGGGTGTATTGCGGATGCGGCTTTTACCAAATTCATTTACAAAACCTTCTGTTATTTTAAATGCACCGCCGTACTCTGCTATGTCCTGCCCCATGATGACCATTTCAGGATGCTGCTTCATAGATTGATGCAGACCTTCTTTTATAGCATCTATAAACCGTACCTCTCTGCTTGCATTTTGCGACATAGCTGCATCGTGCAAAATGGGTTTATTATTTTGCGGAGCATATACATCTCTTACTTCTTCTTCTGTATCAGGTACAATGGGAGATTCATTGTAGGCTATTTGCAATTCTGATTCTATCTGCTGTTTTATTTCTTCTTTGATCTGTTCAATTACGTTTTCTGAAAGTACATTTAGTGACAAAAGATATGCTTCAAAATTTTTGACAGGATCTTTTTCAGCCCAAATATCAAACAACTCTTTAGGTACATATTTGGTGCCGCTTGCTTCTTCGTGGCCCCGCATTCTAAAGGTCATACATTCTATCAAAAATGGCTTTTGATTATTAATACAAAATTCCCTAACGCCTTTTATAGTGTCATACATCTCGAGCAGGTTGTTACCATCTATTTTTACGCCATGCATTCCGTAACCTTTTGCACGGTCAACCAAACTTTCGCAACGGTATTGTTCATTGACAGGAGTGCTTAATCCGTAGCCATTATTTTCTATAATAAATATTACGGGCAAATCCCAAACTGCTGCCACATTTAATGCTTCATGAAAATCACCTTCGCTTGTACCACCATCTCCGGTGAAAGCGAAAGCTGCTTTTTGCTGATCTCTTAATTTATAGGCTAATGCGGCACCGTCTGCCAATGCCAACTGTGGGCCAAGATGAGAAATCATACCGCAAATGTGGTGGTCACGGGTGCCAAAGTGAAAGCTTCTTTCGCGGCCTTTGCTATAGCCCTCTTTATTGCCCTGCCACTGCATAAAAAGTTTGTGCAAAGGCATATTTCGGGTAGTAAAAATGCCGAGGTTGCGGTGAAGTGGCATTACCCACTCATCCTGATGTGCAGCCAAAGCTACGCCTACAGAAATAGCTTCCTGCCCTATACCACTGAACCATTTGCTGATTTTACCCTGACGGAGCAATACGAGCATTTTTTCTTCAATCAATCGGGGAAGCAAAATGCTTTTATAAAAATGAACAAGTTGTTCGTTGGTAAGTTGTTTGCGGTCGAAATGCATGATGGCAGCTTTACTTTTTTATATGATCGCCTACAAGGCTTTCAATTATGGCTGCGAAAATAGACAATAAGATGCTAAACAACAGCGCAGACCACCAGCCTTCTACACTAAAACCAGGAACAATGGTTGCGGTCCACTTAATTATGAGAACATTGATAACCAATAAGAATAATCCAAAGGTGAGTAAGGTTATGGGTAGCGTTAATAATATCAATATTGGTTTTACAAAAGTGTTCATCAAAGCCAATACAAAAGCCACGATCATGGCAGTAAAGAAACCATCTATATGTACACCATTAAGTACATAGGCAACGGCCAATGCTGCAATTGCGATTATTAATACTTTGGTTAAGAATTTTGCCATTGGATTATTATTAAAGAAATAACAGAAAGCATATTTCAATAATTATTCTAAAACTACTCATTTAAGGTACTCAAAATATTAAACTCCTCCGGAGTTTAATAATTGTAAAATAACTCTTTGCAATGCATATTTATTGTCATATAATGGCTCAAGCCGCCGGGCTTCGTTGTTTCAACGGAGCTGAATTCTCTTGTTTCTGAAACTGCTACGCATGTTTCAGAATCCCTACGCTTCGCTTGGGACTCCAGAGAATAAGGCTCCTTATGCAACAACTGTTGTAAAGAGCGAATAACATTTACAAAGCTTTTCCAAATCGAAAAAATTGATTTTTCTTTTAAATAATATTACCATTTATTTAGAAATTTCCTACACCACAACCAATTCAAAAAAGTCTTCTTTTACCAAATACTTTTGTGCCAGTTCTCTTATTTCAGCTGCCGGAATAGATTTTATGGTTTGTATGGCATCATAAAAATATTGGTCATCTAATCCATTAAGAATATAATTTTTCCAACGGCCGATTATCTGGAACGGACCATCCAAATCGCCAAGAATACTGCCAATCATATAATTTCTTACCAACAGCAATTCTTCTTCATCCACCAATTCTTCCTGCAAAATCTTCATCTCTTTATATACTTCGTCTATAGTTGCTTCGCAAACATCTCTGCCGGCTTCTGTACTTATCAGCCAAGCGCTGTCCTGTATATGGTTTTGAAAATAACTGTGTATGCCATAGGTATAACCCTTGTCTTCACGAATATTGCTCATCAACCGGGAACCAAAAAAACCTCCAAATAAATTATTGAGCACCTGTATTTTCATAAAATCAGGATGATGGCGATTGGGAAATGGACGAGCTATGCGTATGGCACCTTGCACCCCATTTTCGTCATTAAAAATCCTGTGCTTTTTTTCTGCAAAAGCAATTTGTTTAAATGATTTTTCTTTTAAAGTTTTTTGGTTTAGTGGCAAATGGCCAAAGGCATTGTTCAACTGCTGAAAAATATCCGGTGAAAGTTTTCCTGCAACAAAAATCATGCATTTACCATTTACATAATAATGATTGTAAAACTGAACAATCTGATTTCTGCTTAAGGCTTCAAATTCTGCAATACTTGTGAATCTGCCGTAGGGATGTTCCTGACTATACAGGTATTTATCTATCAACCTATTGGCCATAAAATCGCATTTTTGAAGATTGACTTTTAAGCGCTGAATCTGATTTTGTTTGTAAATGGCCAATTCTTCTTCAGGAAAAATTGAGTCCGTAATGAGTTCTGTAACTATGGGCAGAACACTTGATAAATGCTTGTTGAGGCAATGCAAAGAAATAGTTGCTGTTTCGTTGAAGCAGCTTCTGTTCAGATAAGCACCATAGTAATCAAACTGTTCATTAATATCGTAAGCTGTTCTTTTGGATGTACCATTTTTTAAGAGGAAGTTGGTAGAGGCAGCTACAATGTTTTGATCTTCGTAGCAGTTGCCGGCATAAAATACCAGTTCAACCATTGTCACTTCCTGTGCACCTGCATTGATACTATAAACCGGCACGTCATTGTCCAATACAAACTGTTCTGCTTTTTTTAGTTGCAGATTAAAATCAATTGCATCTTTTATTGGTGGGGCTATCGTTCTGTTTAACATGAATTATTTTTTCTTGGTAAAAAACTTTTTACGAATGTTTAAAAAAGCAAGTGGTAAAATTCCTATAGATGCATATTCGAGTGGCAAAATAAAAGTTAACAACAGTACCAATGTAAAAGATATGCCTGTCAGGATTAGCTTTTGAGAGAACAATTTTTTATCCTCATCTTCCATTGGGTAACTGACATGCGGATGCTTTTTAGTTACTTGCCAAAACAAAAAGTACATGGCAAAACTAGCCAGCATATTATTAATCATAAATAACCTGAATGGAATAACCAAAATGGCGGGATGGGTTAAGTTTTCATAAACAAATGCAGTCGTAAACGGGAAAAAAATGATCGGCAGCAATGTTAGCAGATTAAGCCTAAGCACCTCACTATTATAGTCGTGGACGTACTTGAACAACAGGTGATGCTTTACCCAATAATTAGCAATTATAGCAAAGCTTATAATCAATGCAAAAAACTGAAATTTCAATTCCTTTAGCTCATGCCACAACTCATTGTAAGTGGTGTCTTGGGTAGCATGGGGAACTTTTATTTCTATTACCAACAAAGTAATAGCAATAGCAAATACTGCATCGCTAAAAAAAGCAAGCCTTTCTACCTGAAATTCCTGCTTAGGGTGCTTTTCATTATGCAATTCTGATAGCTGATTCATACTTTAATTTGTACTGAAATAGCGCATGGTATTGCTGTTGTTTTCATCAAAGATTTCTTCAGCAGCTTGTTTTATATCGGGCACCGTTATGTTTTTGTAATTATCCAAATCTGTGTTCATCATACCTGCATCACCGAGTAACTCATAAAAGGCAAGGTTATTGGCACGGTTCATAATGGTCATGTCTTCAAATGCAATCATGCTTTCGGTCTTGTTCTTTACTTTTTGCAACTCGTTTTCGGTAACAGCTTCTGCTTTTATTTTATTGATTTCCTGTTGAACAGCTTTTTCTGCATCAGCCATTTTTACCCCTTTTACCAATCTTCCTTCTATACTTAACAAGCCTGCATCCACGCTACCCATGTGGTGGCAGTCAATGTTGCTGAACAACTGCTGTTCCTTAACCAATGCCTGATACAATCTTGAAGAACCTCCACCACCCAATATGTCTGTAATAAGATCTGCCGTGTAATATCCTTTACTTAATCTTGGAGCTATATGCCATGTTTTAAAGAATGCATCTAATGGTACTTTGGCCTGTACATCTAATACTCTTGCCTGTGTCTGCTTGGCTTCAACCGGCAGGTTGCGCATATATTTTTCTCCCATTGGTATTGGACCAAACCATTTTGCCGACAGGCGTTTTACTTCTTCTAAAGTTATATGTCCGCTCACGGCTAGTATAGCATTAACAGGGCGGTAATGTTTAAAAAAGAAATGTTTTACATCGTCTATATGTGCTGTTTCAATGTGACTCAAATCTTTGCCTATCGTCATCCAACGATAGGGGTGTTGCTTGTATGACAGGTCACGAAGTTTGTGCCATACATCGCCGTAAGGCTTATTGATGTAATGCTCTTTGAATTCTTCGCAAACAACTTTTCGCTGTACATCAAGGCTTTTTTCGCTGAAAGCGAGGCTAAGCATTCTATCGCTTTCTAACCAAAATGCAGTTTCCAGATTTTCAGCAGGTAGTTGAATGTAGTAATTGGTAAGGTCATTGGTTGTGTAAGCATTGTTCTCCCCGCCGGCCATTTGAAGCGGTTCGTCGTATTCTTCTATATTGATGCTGCCACCAAACATCAGGTGTTCAAACAGGTGTGCAAAACCGGTTTTATGTGGGTCTTCATCACGGGCACCAACATCGTACATTACATTTACAACAGCCATGGGAGTACTATGGTCTTCGTGAACTATAACCCTTAATCCATTATCCAATACAAACCGGTCAAATTTTATCATATATATTTATAAAAAAAGTGGAGCAAAGATAAAGGGATAAATGAGGCGAGGAATTTTTATGAATTTTGGGGTAGAAATAGGTGAAAACTGAATACAACTTCATCTTTCTTTTATGGATTAAAAACAATTCTCAAAAAACAGGAATTCCTTTTTACTTGTTGAAAAAAGAAATTGACGAGGCATGACCTATTTGAACAATGCTCAATAGAGTAAAAATTGGGATTAATTTTTTGCCCCAAAGTAGTAACATTTTAATAGCATTGGGCAATGCCCGTAGTAGTATTATTCAGGCCATTTTTACAATTATAACGGAGTTGAACTATTTAAATACTTTAGTATTGTGTAACCCCGTAGGGGTTAATGTAATTAGGTTTTTTTAATTCCTCCGGCTACTCCGGTGGCTATTCAAATGAAAGCCTTTCAGGCTTTTTACGTTTAAGATAATGCTCAATTCTTTCGATTAGGATATAAAATTTTCAACTTAATTAAATATTGGCATCAATACGTTTCCTTCAAAAAACTCTTTACTTTAACCCAGCACATTTCCATTTTTCCATTTCGAGAAACCAAAACCTTTACACGGGTGCCAATCTGCTGTAGAACATCTTTATAATTTTGAATATTGCCATTGAAAACATTATCCACCGCAATAATGATATCACCCGGCTTTAATCCTGCTTTTTCACCGGGTGAATCAGGTAAAACGTCTTCAATTATAATCTGACCGTCCAATAGATAAATGCCCAAACCGGTATAAGAATAATCAAAGTTTTCGCGAAAATGAGAATTGGGCTTCATATGAATTTCATTTTCTGCATAGTTTAATATCAGGTTAAAACGGCGCAACATGTCATTGCCTATGAGTCCGCCCAAGTCAGGATAGGAGGTAACATTATAATCGTCCTTGAAAATATGGGTAGGCACTTTCTTAAACGTATATGGCCCAATGGTAAGTTGTTTTATCGTAGTCAGCTTCATTTGTTTCTTACCGCCCAATCCCTCTGCCTGTGTAGTAATTGTTTTTTTTCCTACTTTTAAAATACTACTGTCCCTTTCATAATCTTCTGACATTAGGAATGAAAGGCCGGCGCCTGTATCAAAGAAAAAATTGCCATTACGGGCTTTTCCATCCTCAATAATAGCCGGCAAAACCGGAATATTATTAATTTTTGGTTTTAACAGATAACCATTTCGAGGATATTTTATTCTGCCCTGTTGCCATATTTCAATCACATTTCTATCGTAATTAATTTTTACAATGAACTGTTTTAAAAAACTATAGCCAATTATTCCATCTATTCGGATACCGTATGTACTTGTAAGCAACTCATAATCATTCAGATGAAAATCAAGGTGCTCCACATCAAGGTTTGGCAGGTGGAGTGTCCTGTCCATTACATAGCTTATTCTTCTAATGCTGGCAATTCCTCTAAGTGTACGTTGAGAAATCACTTTTGGGAGTTTATAATAATCCACCAATGCAGAATCAAGTGAAATGCCGCCACTACCTGTATCTAAAATAAAATGGAATGAATCTGTAAAATCGTCTAAGGTTCCGGCAATTACCATAACACCACCTGATAGTATAGTAAAGGGAAAACTGGTGATGAAAGTTGCTTTTGCTGGCTGAATTGAATCTTTTACATTTTGAGATAATGAGCCGACAGGATTTAAATACAGGAAAGCTAAAAGAACAATCTGAATTAAACCCTTGTAAAATATATGTTGTAATCCTATTCTCACTCATTAATTTGTTTAGTATGTGCTGCCACAAGGCTCAATTTACACAAACTATTGTCTCGTGTCAGAACAATATTTATGAATGGAGTGTTTAGTTAAAAATATAGTTTGATTTATCTCTTAAAACTGTGTGAACCTTATAATGTGAAAAATGAAATCACCTTTGTAAACGAGTTGCATACCGTAATTTTGCAATTCTTTAAATAAACATAATGCAATTAGCTGACCTGTATAAAAAGGCACTCAACTTTGAGTTCCTAAGTGTGGAAGAAGGAGTTTTTTTGTTTAACAATGCGCCTACCGCCGAACTGATGAACATTGGCAACGAATTGCGCAAAATACAAGTGCCTCACGGCAAAGTAACCTGGATTATAGACCGTAATCTGAACACAACGAATGTTTGCATAGCCAATTGTAAATTTTGCAACTTCTACCGCATACCCGGCCATGAAGAAGCCTACATTACCGATATTGAAACCTATCGCCGAAAAATAGACGAAACTTTTAAATATGGCGGCGAACAGTTGCTGTTACAGGGCGGCCACCATCCTGGTCTTGACCTTGCTTATTATGTAGATCTTTTCCGCAAACTAAAGGAAATGTACCCTACGCTTAAGTTGCATTCTCTTGGCCCACCGGAGGTAGCGCACATTGCCAAAATATCAAAAAAGACACATAGAGAGGTACTTAATGCATTGCATGAAGCAGGCCTTGACAGCTTGCCCGGCCCCGGCGCCGAAATATTGGTAGACAGGGTGCGCCGCCTCATCAGCAAAGGAAAATGCGGCTCACAGGAGTGGTTAGATATTATGGCAGAAGCACACCAACTCAATATAACCACCAGCGCCACCATGATGTTTGGCCATGTAGAAACAATAGAAGAACGGATGGAACACCTGGTAAAACTGCGTGACGTGCAGGCTCGCAAACCTGAACATGCCAAAGGTTTTATCGCATTTATTCCATGGACATTTCAGGATGTGGATACACTATTAGCCCGCATCCGAGGCGTTCATAATCTTACCACCGCCGACGAATACATCCGCATGATAGCCATGAGCCGTATTATGCTACCCAATGTAAAAAACATACAGGCAAGCTGGCTGACTGTGGGCAAACAGGTAGCACAAATATGTCTGCACAGTGGCGCCAATGACTTTGGCAGCATAATGATAGAAGAAAACGTGGTAAGTGCAGCCGGTGCGCCCCACCGCTTTACCGCCAAAGGCATACAGGCCGCCATAAAAGAAGCCGGTTTTGAACCCCAACTCCGCAACCAACAATACGAGTTTAGAAAAATGCCGGAGGTGATGGAGGAGCAGGTGATTGATTATTAAGCTACCTAAAATCTTTAAAAAGCCGCCTCTGTTTCAAGTGGCTTTTTTGTTGGACGAACATTTGTGCCGTGATTGTACATCGTTGTGTTATCCAATCCCGATTTTTCTTCGGGACACGTCTAAAGGGTTGTGGTACTATTAAGCTTTTTCAAATACTGTTTCGAAATATAATGTGGTGTGCTTAGGGTTCAGAATTTTTTTCAAAAATTATAGAGCACTTTAAAAATAATTTTAATTATACTTTAATTATGCAAGTATAGTTATAGGGTTTGTTGTAAATATATTTACAATACCCAAATAATCATGTTTCATGAAAAAATCTATACTACTTCACAAAATCTTTTGCGGATTTCTTTTTTGTTCTCTTTGTCTTTTAAGTTTAAAATCCAAAGCAACGATTACCGGAGGTACAGTTAACTTTGGGCAAGTTGGATCTTCATATGGGGGATACGCCTGTGCCGGAACCTGGCTTCCTATTTTAAATGCTCAAGGACCTACCGGAGGCTCGGGTCAGTATATGTATTCATGGGAAATCAGTTGGAAAGGTTACCCGCCTTATGATCCAACAAACGTAGGCGATACCTTTCCTACTCTTACAGTGCAAGTCTCAACAAATGGCGACATTTGGTATTATCGCCGAAAAGTTAAAGACCGTAACAATCCCAATGATAGCGCATACTCAAACGAAATTCTCACTGCGGCATATTATCTTTCAGCAGGTGAAATACAGTTTTCAAATTATAGTCTTTTAGAATATTCTGCCATAGGAACAACTCCACCATATATTCGGCAAACGGTACAGCCGCAGACCAACGATTTGGTTTCATCTTTTGAATTAGAAGCAAAAGTGGGCCTAAACGGTTCATGGTATTCCCTTTATCCAAGTTCCCAACCTTTACCAAGGAGTACACCTGATACGGTTTATTACCGAAAGTGGGTAACCATCAATGCAGGTTGTGTGACGGATGTAACAAATGAAATTACACTAATATTTTATCAACCTATAGTATTTAACCCTGGTATCATATCATCGGATACAAACAATGTCTGTTCCGGCACCCCGATACATCTGATTAGTACCGCCACTACTGCACCCCCTCCATTGGTTTACGAATGGGAGTATTCTGCGGATAGTTTAAGTTGGGGTCATGCCGCTTACACTGATTCTTTTACTATTAACAATCTTAGTGCTACCAGATATTATCGAAGAAGTGTAACTGCAAACCACACAACTTACTATAGCAATGTAATTAAAGTCAGCCTTATTTCTCCCGGCAATCCGTCTGTTTTTGGCAATCAACAGTGGAATATCTATGGATATAATGGAAAAAATTTAAACACCACAGGCATTACTTATAAAGGCTATTACACTACCAATGTGCTCAATATTAACACCCTAAATAATTGGGCAGATTCACTTTCTCCATCAGCCGCAGCCGGGTATAAAGGTTGCCCTATTTCTAATGATAATTTTACAATTGCAGCAAGACGTTTAGGTTTTGATAGTGGTTTTTATCAACTGCAAATACCGCTTAATAATGATGCGGTTCAAATAAATATTAATGGTAGTGCTTTATATTCTGCCAATTGCTGCAATATCAATCCTGCCAATCTTAACATAGGTAAACTAGGCCCATCTACAAAAATTGAAGTAATTCAAGCTACCGGCACAGCCCATTCTGCTTTGCAGGTTAACTTTATTAAAATTGATACTGCAAACACAAGCAGCTATACCGATTCTTTGTGCAACACAATCAATGTAAGAAATCCGGCTTACAATCAATTCGTACCTCTTGTTGATTCAACAGGACAAATTGTAGCAGCAGTAAATCCCAGTTATGTTTTTATAGGAACTGTAACAGTTGCAATGAAACATTCAGCACCCGGTGCTGCAAACATGCCGGTTGGCAACTTTGGTGTATTAAACATGCCACGCTATTTCAATTTTAGTGCAAGCAATTACATCAATACCCCTTTTCCAAATCCCGTAAAGGTGCGGTTGTACTACCTTAATAGCGAGTTTGATGATTACAAAATAGCTACCAACCAGCCATCCTTAACCATAAATGATTTGCGGGTGGCGCATTATGATGGTATTAATCAAGATTGTAGTATTAACAACAATAGTTCAGCAGGTGACACACTTGTTCCAATAGGTTCAGGTCCGTTTGGCGCCAATGCTTTTTACATTGATGTTTTAGCAACAAGATTTTCAGAATTTGGGGTCAACGGGTCATTAAGTACACTTCCGGTAAAATGGCTTTCGGCCAATGCTACTGCACGTAAAAATGAAGTGTTGCTACAATGGAAAGTAGCCAACGAAATGAACAATACCGGTTTTGAAATACAGCGCAGCAACGATGGAATTTCATATACTACTATTGGCAAAGTTGCAAGCAGAGGCAATTCTGAAACTGCAGTTGTATATTCATTTACCGATAAAGCAATGGTTGAAAACAGCACATTTTACTACCGCATAAAACAAGTAGATAAAGACAATCACTTTAGCCTAAGTCCCGTTATGAAAGTGAAGCTGGATAACATTCACCAAATTGTGCTGCAATCTAATCCTGTAAACAATACTGCTACGCTAAGAGCTAACAGTATCATTAGTCATATCTCCATTACTGATGTTTCGGGAAGAATACTATATAATGCCAAACATTCCTCTAATAAAGTATTGATTGATGTATCAACATTTTCTCGTGGAGTCTATCTCATAAAAGCATTGCTTGAAACAGGAAAAGAAAGGGTCTTGAAAATGGTGAAAGAATAAATTCTTTTTATTTTATAAAAGGCTGCCTTTTTTGGCAGCTTTTTTTATTACCAAAACTGTATTTTAAAATTAATTTCAATAATTAATATTAGTTTGTTGTACACTTATCACCATTAACTAAGCATTTTTTCGATAACCATTTTCACTAACTTTACTATTCATGAAATGGAATGCTTTTAAATACCTTTTGCCTGTACTTATCTACGTTGGTTCGTGGGTTAGTTTTCATAGAACAGGTTTTTTGGTATGGCTGCCACTTATTTATGGTTTTGTACTGATTCCACTGGTTGAATTGTTTTTAAAACCTGATGATGAAAACCTGGATGTTGCTGAAGAAGCAATTGCAAAAAAAGACTGGCGGTATGACCTGTTTCTATATCTCATAGTTCCGCTACAATATTTGGCTTTATTTGTTTTTTTACAAATTATGCAACAGCCTGATATGCCGGTTGTGGACAGGGTTGGGCACATTTTGGTAATGGGTTTGCTTTGTGGTACGTTTGGTATTAACGTTGCCCATGAACTGGGTCACCGGGTTAATAGAACAGAACAATTTCTTGCAAAAAGCTTGTTGCTTACTTCGCTGTACATGCATTTTATTATTGCGCACAACAGGGGGCATCACAAATTTGTATGCACACCTCATGACCCCGCAAGTGCAAGATTTGGCGAACCATTGTACCTATTTTGGATTAGAAGCATTACCGGTGTTTATGCTGAATCTTGGGGTATTGCTAATGCAGAAATGAAAAAGAAGGGCCTACCCGCTTTTCATTGGAAAAATGAAATGCTTCAGTTTCAGTTGATACAGATTATATTTTGCATTCTTATTGTTTCCTTTTTCGGAATTGCAGTTTTTGCATACTTTCTTGGAGCGGCTATCATGGGCATCTTATTGTTGGAGACAGTCAACTATATTGAGCACTATGGATTAAGTCGAAAACCTACCGGTGAGGGTAAATATGAAAGGGCCATGCCTCATCATAGCTGGAACAGCAATCACGTCATAGGCCGACTAATGTTGTTTGAATTGAGCCGACATAGCGACCACCACTACCAGGCTAACCGTAAATATCAACTGCTTCGGCATCATGACAAATCGCCACAACTTCCAACAGGGTATCCGGGCAGTATGTTGTTGGCTGCAATACCACCGCTTTGGTTTAGGGTTATGAATAGCAAGATTGCAGCACTTTCAATACAATAATCTATTCGGCTTGATAGCATTTCCCTTATATGAAATAAAATGTTTTGCATCTGACACCTTTGCTTTGGGCAAAAATGGGAGAGATTTATACAGCTGGCACAAAATTTTAACTTCTTTTATTATTGAAAAAATTTCTCCGATACACACTCAAGATAATTGCAATTTTAGCCGGCATTTTTTTGCTTGTCTTTTTATCTATGTTCTTTTATGTAACAAGTCACAAAAAAGAATTAATTGAAAAAGCAAAAATTCAGGTTTCTGAAAAGTTAAATGGTAATGTTCAAATTGGAAATATTGATTTATCGTTTACAAAAAATTTCCCGCAGGTTTCTCTTTTATTAGAAAATGTTTCGGTTACAGATACGATGTACAGTGTACATCATCATGCTTTTTTACAAGCAGAAAAAATATATGTCATATTGGGAATTGGTAATGTTATGCTTCAAAACAATCCCTTATCAGGAATAAGAATTGATAATGCAAAAATTTATGTTTTTACAGACACTACAGGATATACCAATGCGTACTTGTTTTCTCCAAAAAAATCAACAGACACTTCAACCAAAAAATCAACTGCTAAAACAGAAATTGAAAGTATCAAGCTTAGAAATGTCCGTATTGTTATGGACGATCAGTTAAAAAATAAGTTGTATGACTTTGAGGCTATAAAAGTCAGTTACAAGATAAATACAGAGGATTCGGTTCTGACTGTAAGAACTAAAAATGATATACTGATTCATAGTCTTGCTTTTAATACTCAAATTGGAAGTTATGTTAAAGAAACATCTTTTGAAGGCAACTTTTATATTGCATTTGATCTAAGAAAAAAACAATTAAGTTTTAAAGAGATCGAGGTCAATTTAAAGAAGCAACCCTTTACACTTTCTGGTCAATTTAATTTTACAGATTCTCCAACATTTTCTCTGAAAGTATTTACAAAAAATATAAATTTTCAAATTGCCAAAAGTTTGGTTACTCCTAAAATTGCTTCTGCTATATCATTAGTTGATATTGACAAAGCAGTTGAAGCAGTTACAGCAGACATCAATGGGCCGCTTAAAGGTGGTGAACCTTTGGTTAAAGTAAATTGGATTATTAAAAATACGGCCATCAAGTCTTCCTTTGTAAACCTGTCAGATTGCTCCTTATCCGGTTCTTTTATAAATGAAGTAATTACCGGACAACCACGGAATGACCCTAACTCACAATTACATTTTCAACACCTTACGGCTGTATATGAAGGATTGCCAATTCAATCAGAAAATGTGTTCATCAACAACCTTTTATACCCCAGAGTTACCTGCGATGTAAAAGCAAATTTTGAACTGCCTCAACTCAATAAAATAATAGGAAGTAATACGCTTAAATTAAAAGAAGGTAAAGGGCTTATAGATATAACCTATGAAGGGCCTTTAGAAAATAATACCAAACAAAATACACTATTGAATGGCAAAGTGAAAATAGATGATGGATACATGGTGTACAGTCCACGAAACATTCAAATGAAAAACGTTAGCGGAAACGTTTTATTTAAAAATACCGACGTATATGTTACGGACTTTAAAGGGAATGTACAAGGCAATAAGATTATGATGAATGGAAGTGGAAAAAACCTGTTAGCCCTCATAGAAACAAATCCCGGCTTAATGTTTCTGGACTGGAATATTTACTCCCCATCTATAAATTTTAATAGCCTGACTTCTTTGTTGCAAAAAAGGAACCCTAATGCCAAAGCACCTGCAAACGATACAAAATTGGGTAGTACAGCCAATCAATTAGACCTCATTGTAGAATATGCCAACTTTAGAATAAATGTAAAAGCAGATGAAATATTGTATAGAAGGTTTAAAGCTTCTAATGTAAATGCAGCCTTATCCCTTATTAATGAAAACTGGTCTATAAATAGTCTCTCCTTACAACATGCAGGTGGTAATATGCATATAAATGGTACACTTTTCGAAAAAAACTCAACTACATATGAAGCAAATATTAAAGCAAAAATGGAAAATGTAGATGTTAATAAGGTAATGTATGCATTTGATAATTTTGGGCAAAGAGGTATCGAAGCTGAAAACCTCAAAGGAAAATTGACTTCTTTAGCCGAAGTAAAATTAAATATAGACCGTAATACAGAGCAACCTTCCAATTTAATCGGGTTTGTAGATTTTTCCCTGAAGAATGGGGCATTATTACATTATGAACCTCTTAAGAAAGTTCAGACAATTATCTTCAAAAATAGAAATTTTGATGAGATTCATTTTGCAGAATTAAAAGACCGGATTGAGATAAAAAATAATGAATTTACCATCAATAGAATGGAAATACAAAGTACAGCACTGACGCTATTTGTAGAAGGGCTTTACAGTGCAAAGGGCAACACCGATATCAGCATTCAGGTACCTATCAGCAACCTTAAGAAAAGGGGCGAAGATTACACCCCTGAAAATAAAGGTGTAGATCAAAAAGGGGGAGCAAGTATTTACATAAGGGGACAAACAGGAACTGATGGTAATGTTGCTTTTAAGTTAGATGTATTTAAAAAGCTAAGAAAACAGAAACCATCCGTAAAATAATTATAACAGCAATAATTTTTTTATAAAGTTCTATCCAGATTTTCCAACAATTCAATAGCCTGTAAACGGTGTTGCATTGCTTCTTCCTGATTAAATGCAGGGGTATACATACCTAAAGTACACTGTTTAATAAGCTCATCCATTTTCAAAAGCAAAACAGATTGTGTAAGATGCTTATTTGCATATTCAATTATTTCAGAAGGCTTTATTTTAAATCTTTGATTTAAATATTCTCCCAGATTTCTATTTAAGTTTTTGTAAAAGAAAGAGGTGTTTTCTCCGGGTTCTAATTGCAAAATATTATAAAGATATGCAGTGGACAACATTTCATTATTAGTTACAGGAGGTACAACTTCTTTAACAGGTGTAATAATTTCAGGGGGTAATTTAGCTCTTCGTGTACCACTGTACCACGCAACACCCAATACAATTGCCAACAAACCTACCCCAATAAATATATACAACCGTTGGTCAAAGTCATCGTCGTTTATAAATTGTGCAGATTTTTTAATTATATTATTAGAACCCGGAACAACTTTTAAGAGAAAGGACGGTGTTACTTTATTTACGTATGTTTTAGCATTAGGATCAAAATAGGTAAACAATACCTGCGGTAAAATATAATTCCCCATTTTATCAGCAGAAAATGGAATGGTAAATATTTTTCTGTTGATAACAGGATTGGCATCTCTATCAATTTCTTCTGTCTCTGTAGCTTCAAAAGACTCTATGCCTTTGGGCCAGTTCATAACGGGCACCTTTACCGGCTTAAGGTTTCCTGCTCCTTGAATAATTAGGTGCAAATGATTCGTTCCGTTGGTTGTAAATTCTTCTTCACCTGGTTGAATAGTAATCGTGAAATCTCCTATTGCTCCGCTCAAAATTCCATTTCCAACATATGGTGGCAAAGACTTTACAATAATAGCCAGTGACTTATTCTGCAACTTTACAACATGATTTTCGGTGGGTCCTATACGGTTGCCAAAAACATCTGTGCTACTACTACCGGAAGCAGTACGAAATGAGACATCGTTTTCTACTTCTGCAGTGGGAAGCATTAATTTACCCGAATCAAGTGGGGTTAATTGTACTTTTCTGATGATAAATACATTATATTCTTCACCATCTATTTTTTCTATATGCTGATTCTGATAACTACTGGTTAATTCTACAACGGTGCAACCATTGAAAGCGGGTTGTTTTACAACTTTTGATCTTGACTTTAACCGAGTACATAATTTGTAGGTAGCTATTATTGGTTCGCCAACAAAACAGTTTTGTTTACTCACTTCGAGCCTTACGAACATATTTCTTTTAATTTTTTCCACAGCATCTTCACCTGCCCGCAACGATTGATTGGCGGGCAGTTGGTCGGGCAATAAATCCAGTAAAGATGGTTGTGGTTGTGCAGTAGCCGGCGAAGTGCCACCAATATGGCTAGTATTTTTTACCTGTACCGAAACCTGATTACTTCTTTGTGGTTTATTGTTGATTAATGCTGTAGCACCGGGTACCACAAGTACACCACCAACACGTGGCTTAAGCATAACCGCATAAATGGTTTGCTGACTTACCGTATTTCCTGAAAGTATTTTAGAACTACTCAAATCTGGTCCCGAAACCATGGTCCAATTTGCAAAGCGGGGAAGATTAAACTGATCCATATCCACATTATCTGCAACATATTCCACCTGGAGTACATCTTCGCGGCCAATGACCTTTTGAGACACTCGTGTAGTAAAGGATTGCCCTATACACACCTGCCACAACAATAATAATATAACAATGCAATATTTCATTCAATATTCGATTGTAACAAAAATAAGGCAACAGAAAAAAGCAAAGCCACAAATTGGGTGAACAGGGAGTTAAAAATAAAAAAGCAAGGACAATTAGTTTTAAAAACAACTCACCGCAACCCCTCTTTCTCTGTTTTTTTATAGCCCGTAATTATGATAACAGACTCTACGGCTTTAGTAATGAAATGATATTTGGTTGGTTAATTTCCTTTCTTTGCCCCAAAAACACTAAATATATTGATACATGTGGTATAAATTGGGTGAATTTATTCTTCGTTTCCGGGTTCAATTGCTGATTGCACTCTTTGCAGCCACTGGCATTATTACATTTTTTGCTGCTAAAGTGCAATTGAGTTATGATTTTACCCGGGCAATACCCACCGATAATCAAAAATACATTGAGTTTGAAGCCTTTAAAAAAAAGTTTGGCGAAAATGGTGGCGTTTTGGTTGTAGGTATTCAAACCAAGGATTTTTATACCCCTATTGTTTTTAATTCTTTGGTAGCATTAGACAACAGGCTGAAAAAAGTAAAAGGAGTTGATAACATTTTAAGCATTCCCGAAGCTGTACAATTAATAAAAACAGACAGTACAGATAAATTGGTTCCAACTCCTGTTTTTGTAAAAGGAAATAATACAGCACAGCAACTTGATAGCTCAAAACAGGTTTTTGAAAATCTGTTGTTTTACAAAGGTTTGCTTTACAATCCCCATACAAACGCCTATTTATTAGGGGTAAATGTAAATAAAGAACTAATCAACAGTAAATATCGCTCCACGCTGGTAGCGGATATTATGAAAGAGGTTCACCAATTTGAAAAGGATTCCAAACTCTCTGTGTATGTAAGCGGTCTGCCATTTATCCGAACTACCATTGGCGATCTTATTAAGTCTGAAATGAAATGGTTTTTGATCGGTTCACTATTACTTTCTGCTATCACACTTTTGATTTTTTTCAGATCGGGCAGTGCTGTTGTGATGAGCCTATTGGTAGTGATTATGGGAGTGATATGGAGCATGGGTACTATGGTGCTGTGTGGCTATAAAATCACGTTGCTTACAGCGTTAATACCTCCATTGCTTGTAGTGATAGGCATTCCAAATTGTATTTATTTTTTAAACAAATATCATACTGCGTACAGAGAGTCTAATGACAGACACGAGGCCTTGGTAACCATGACAGGCCGTATGGGTATTGTTACACTGTTTTGCAACATTGCAGCAGCTATTGGCTTTGCTGTATTTGCATTTACCAAAAGTGCCTTACTCAAAGAGTTTGGAGTAGTGGCGGGCATAAACATAATGATGCTGTTTATCATTTCGCTCATTTTTATTCCGGCGGTTTTGAGTTATTTACCACCTCCAAAACCACACCAACTAAAGTACCTTGACAACCGATGGCTTACCGGTATTTTAACAAAACTGGAGCTATGGACAATACATCATAAACATTGGATTTATGGTATTACTCTGGTAATAACAATGATAGCAGTAATAGGAATTTTTCGACTAAAAAATGAAGCTTACATAGTTGATGATTTGCCCAAAACAAATAAAATATATACCGACTTAAAGTGGTTTGAAAACAATTTCAATGGTGTTATGCCCCTGGAAATTGTAGTGGATACAAAAAAGAAAAGAGGGGTTACAGCTTCGCTGAAAACTTTTAATAAGATTGATGAGTTTTCAGCTATTATAGCAACTGACACAAATATGTCAAGGCCACTTTCAGTAGTAGAAGGGTTGAAGTTTCTAAAACAATCCTACTACGATAATGATAGTACAAGTTACGCCACCCCATCAGAATTTGACATGCCCTTTCTAGCGCCTTACTTAAAAGCAAAAACCGACAGCACCAAAAACACAGCCCTCTCTAAGTTAATGAATGGCTTTATTGACAGCACTAAAAGATATACCCGCATAAGCCTTAGCATGAAAGATGTTGGCAGCAAAAAATTACCCGTTATTTTAGACTCACTGCAACAACAAGCCAACAGAATTTTTGACACTGCATCTTACAACATACAGTTTACAGGGGCAAGTGTGACATTTCTTGAGGGAAGCAAATTCATTATCAACGGTCTTAAGGAAAGTATCATTTGGGCATTTTTACTCATTGCAATGTGTATGTTATATCTTTTCAAATCTTTTAGAATACTGCTTTGTTCATTGATACCCAATATTGTACCGTTGGTAATAACTGCAGGTGTAATGGGTTGGATGGGTATTGCTTTACGACCATCAACCGTACTAGTTTTTAGTGTTGCGTTGGGTATTGCTATAGATGTCACCATCAGATTTTTGATAAATTACAAACAGGAGTTGCCATCAAATTTTAATAATGTACAAACTACAATTGAGCAAACCATTCGACACACAGGTATTAGTATTATGTACACCTCGTTGGTGTTAATTGCCGGATTTGTAATTTTTTGTTTTAGTGGTTTTGGGGGCACCAAAGCTTTGGGTTGGCTTACTTCACTTACATTAATAACCGGCACAATAACCAATCTTACTTTACTCCCTGTTTTACTACTGGGTTTCAAAAAGAAAAATCAATAAAGGAATGATTTTTTTATTGAGGATTTAAATTGCATTTGAGGATTTAAATTTTTATAAAATTGAAATACCTTTTTTTATTCAACGTTAATAAATTTATAAGCAAAGCGAAAGGTTGAATGTTTGTTTACACAATCACAAATTCTATTTCGGTGCAAAAAAAGTTGAGCAGAAAAAAGATATTTACATAAGCACGATAAGCATTTTATTGTATTTACTTGCAAGTATGGTGGTAGTTTTAAATTGTTTGAAAAGTGTTTTTTTGATGGTATTCTTAACCATCAATTCAATGCTATGTTTTGCACCGGTTAATTCTCAAAAGTTTTATACCCAACCGGTAAATTATCCCAAAGGCTATTTTAGAAATCCGTTAGATATTCCGATAAAGCTTGCTGCCAATTTTGGAGAATTGCGCACCAATCACTTTCACATGGGTTTTGATATTCGCACTAATCAACGGGAGAACCTGCCTGTGTATGCAGCAGCAGGCGGTTTCATCAGCAAAGTAAAAATTGAAAAGGGAGGCTTCGGCCGCGCCATTTATATTACCCACCCAAATGGTTATACAACCCTATATGCCCACCTCAATAATTTTTATCCGGCGCTTCATGAGTTTGTTGTAAACAAACAGTATGAAGATAAAAAATGGGAACAGGAAATGACGCTTACCCCTCAACAGTTTCCGGTTGCAAAAGGCGATTTTATAGCATACAGTGGCAATACGGGAGGTTCTGCAGGTCCACATCTGCATTTTGAAATCCGGGATACAAAAACCGGCAACAACCTTAACCCATGGTTATTTGACATGGGATTACCCGATAATATTCCACCTGTAATTTATCGTTTATATTACTATGACAGGCAATACAGCACTTACGAAAATAGCCCACAAGGCATTGCACTAAAAGGATCTTCAGGAAAGTATACTACTTCTGGTTCGGTAGTAACCTTACCTACACCGTATGTAAGTTTTGGAATTACTGCAGAAGACAAGACAACCCCATCATCGTTCAATTTTGGTATTTATGAAGCTTCAATTTCTATAGATGATACATTGCGAAGCTCCTTTCGATTGAATGATTTTTCTTATGACGAAACCCGCTACCTTAATGCAAGTATTGATTATAAAACAAGATTGGGGGGCGGTTCATACATACAGCATCTTTGCAGGCTGCCCGGCAATAAATCCTCTGTATTTTCAAAAGGTGAAAACGGCGCCTATTTCATTAAGGATACAGGTATTCACGAAGCTTCTATTGATGTAATTGATGCAGAAGGAAATGCAACTAATTTGCATTTCAACTTCAGGTATGACAAGTCTAAACAGAAACCATATAAACCTACTGACCAATCAATGATTTGCTCACCAAACATTGAAAATGTATTTGCTGCTGAAAATATTGTTGCTGCTTTTTCTACAAATGCTTTTTATGATACAGTTCATTTAGTTCATACCGAAGAAAAATCTGTTGAGACAGGTGCTATTTCACCAGTACACAATTTGCAGAATTATCAGGTACCGGTTCATGATAGTTTTTCGGTTAGAATACAGCCATCTGTAGCCTTAAACAGTTTACAAAAAGAACGTGTAGTTATAAAACTGGTTAGTCATAAAAAAAAGGTTGTTACTAAGGGAATCTGGAAAAACAATTGGATGGAAGCAAAGTTCCGCGATCTGGGTATCTACACCTTGCTTTTAGATACCATACCTCCAACAATAAGTCCTTTAGGTTGGGTCAATGGAGGTTATATCGGTAGTCGCAAATCTTTTGCATTAATTGTTAAGGACAATCTTGAAAACATTAAGAAAGTAGACGGATTTGTAGACGGAAAATGGATTTTATTCAGCAAAAGAGACAATATGATTACACATACTTTTGATGGAAGAATAACCCAAGGAATGCATGACTTAAAAATTATTGCAACAGACGAAGCTGGCAATGAAACTGAAAAGATTTTTACATTTTCCCGCTAACGCATCTACTTAATATCATTTCCATAAGTCAGCAATCCCCAAATTAGGGCTATCCCAAAGCCAATCAAAATCATTCCGCTAATTCTGTTAATAAGATGAATGTTGTGTGGCGTAAGTTTCTGCCTGATTTTTCCGGCAAGCATAACTTTAAAAATATCAAAACCAGCAACTACAACAAGGCAGGTGAGGTACACCAATAATCTATAGTTAAGGGGATGTACCAATAACGAGGTAGATGTAAGCAGCCAAAACCCAATTACACTCGGGTTAAGCAGGTTCATAAAATATCCTGACAAAAAGATTTTTACATAATGGTGCGTTTCCATTTGTATTATCTGCATACCGTCATTGTTGACCGCAATTTTTTTAAAAAAAGTAACATAAATACCTAAAGCTATTAACAATGCACTACCGCCTATGCCTATAGGCACTTTGTAGTCAAGCATGTTTTCAAACATTTGTGTAAAGAGATTGCTGATAAGCACAATTGTAATATCACTTGCAGAAACACCGGCTATGAATGCAAACCCGCCTTTATGTCCATGGTTGAGGCTTTGTTTGATAATTGAAAAAATAACAGGGCCAACCGAAATGCTTAACATCAGTCCCAAAGCCAATCCTTTCAATAATGCGGCAATAAACATATCGTTAGTCTATTTTCATTTGGTCGGTTTGTAGTTAACCGGTTAATCAAATATTTACCAACCTTTTTCTTTCAGAAAATTCATCCATTCATCCAGCATTTTTCCCTTAAGCACCCGGGGAAATTTATGCTGTCCGCCAACTTTACCTTTTTGGCGCATAAATTCCATAAACTCTTTTTCTTTAAGCACATCCAGAAATACGCCTTTTAGGGCACTAGTTCTTTCCACTGCGTAATCATCATTCAACTCTTTAAGTTTTGCATCTATTTTTTTCAGAAGCAACTCTTTATCTACTAAATCATCGCAGGCTACATACCAATGATGTGCAAAAAAGTTATTGTAAGGTACACCTGCTACAGTAAACTCCGGTATAGAAATGTTCATTTCTTCAGCAGCAATACTTACTGCATGGTTCATATTATCCACACTTAAATGCTCCCCTACAAGGCTCAAAAAGTGTTTGGTTCTACCTGTAATAATAATTTCTGCCCGTTCCTTATTTACAAACCGTACGGTATCGCCTATAAGGTAACGCCATGCCCCGGCACTTGTGCTTAACAGTAATGCATAGTCCCGGTTTTCCTCTACTTCATGAATCATCAGCACTTCCGGGTTTTCAACCATGTTGCCCTCGCTGTCAAAATTTATATCGTCAAAAGGAATAAACTCATGAAAGATATGTTCAGATGTAACCAATCGCATGCCCTTGCTGTGTTGAAGATCCTGATAGGCTATGAAGCCCTCACTTGCCAGATAGGTTTCTATATAAATAAGTGGTTTGGCCAATAGTTTCTCAAAACCTTTTTTATAAGGTTCAAAAGCTACACCGCCATGAACAAAAAAACCCAGGTTTGGCCATATATCATGAATGGAATTTAACTTGTAGCGTTCAATTATTTTCTCAATGGTCAGTTGTATCCAGGCGGGAACCCCAACAATAAAACCAATATCCCATTGGGGAGCTTTTTCTACTATTTCATTTATTTTTTTATCCCAATCGCGGTTTCGGGCTATTTTTTTTCCCGGCAGGTAAAAGGGTTGAAACCAAAATGGTGCTTTAAGTTGTGTAATACCGCTTAAGTCGCCTGAATAATAACCTTTTTGTTTTTGCAATTGGGTGCTGCCGCCAATGGTAAGCCAACCTTTACCAATTGATTTTACAGGTAAATCTTCGTAATGTCTTAGGCTTAACAATTGCTTTAACATGACCATTTTATTGCCCTTCAACAGATCGTTGGTCACCGGTATATACTTACTGGCAGATTCGCTTGTACCACTGCTTAGTGCATAATATTTAATCTTACCCGGCCAGCATATATCAGGTCTGTTTTCAAGGGTTTTGTGCCACCAGTCTTTATAGATTTTATTGTAATCAAATACCGGCACCAATTCCTGAAACTTTTTAGCAGGGTGCCTGTTCAATAATATTTCGTCAAATCTGAATTGCTGTCCAAATTCAGTAAATCTGGCTTTGCGCAGCAATTTCTTTAAAACCCTGATTTGCTGTTGCTTTATATTATTTTCCGGTAGCCTTAGTGCCCGTGCTAATCTTGCTGGTATTTTTATGTCTATTATTGGCATATTGAAATGGGTACGAAACTACGCTAAATAGACGTTTATCGTTCCTTGATTCTGATTACTCCATACAGAAGCAAGTTAGGTGGTTAACTTTTATTATGAAAGGTTTTTTCATCTGCAACTTGGATTATGGAAATGAGAAGTAGAAATTCACACTAAAATAGTAAGTTTGTGTTCACAAATATCAACTGTTCACGTTTTCGTGAACATAAAACCTAAGTGAACATGACAGAGCAGGAAATCATATACATGGCTTTGGAAAATCTACATAAGAATGCTCACATTGAAGCTGTTTGGGAAAGGTTTTCTCAAAAAGAAGTGGATGGACAGGCAATATTCCATATTGACAATCAACAGTTGAAATACTATGTTGAAATAAAGAATGAGCTGCGAAGCCACCAACTCCAGCAGATAATAGGATTTGCAGAACAATACAAACCCTTTATGGTAGCTGCAACACGTCTATATCCAAAAATTAAAGAGGAACTTAGGCAGAACAATATTGCATACATAGAAGCAAATGGAAATATTTATTTGAAACATGGAAAAACCTTGTTGTGGATTGATGCGAACAAACCAATAGAAACCCAACAGGAGAATGTAAACAGGGCATTTACAAAAACAGGTCTTAAAGTAGTGTTTCAGTTTCTGTTAGATGAAGCTTTTATAAACAAACCATATCGGCATATAGCGGCATTAACAGAGACAGGCATTGGAAACGTTACAAACATTATTAAAGGTTTAAAGCAGGGAGGCTTTTTACTTACCGTTGCTAAAAACAAATATCGATTTGACAACAAACCCGCTTTATTACAAAAATGGGTTGCAGCCTACCATCTCAGGCTGAAACCAACATTGAAGCAGGGAACCTTTCGCTTTCTAAAAACAGAAGATTTCAATAACTGGAAAAACCTGCACTTAAATGGTGAAACAAAATGGGGTAGCGAACCGGCAGGAGATTTATTAACCAATTATTTGAAACCGGCAGAACTCACCTTATACACCACAGAAACCCGGAACGATTTGATAAAAAACTACCGGATGGTTCCTGATGAAAAGGGAAATATCAAGGTATTTAAAAAGTTTTGGCATAACGATGAAAGGAATGATAACGTAGTAGCGCCGTTATTAGCCTATACAGACCTAATAAACACAAACGACGGCAGATGTATTGAAACAGCACAAAAACTTTATGAACAATATTTACAAGACAAATTTTGATGAGGTTAAGGAAGTATATAAAGGAATATTTGATGCCTTGGAGAGGGCATTAAAAAAATTTGATATAGACTACTATTTGATAGGAGCCCAATCGAGAGATGTTTGGACGAACCATCTGGATTTAGATAAAAGAACAACAAGAGACATAGATTACTGTGTATATGTAAAAGACCTTCACACTTGGAACAATCTTACGGAATATCTGATAAAAGAGGAACGCTTTAAAAGAGACGAAAAAAAGCCATACCGGTTCTATTATAGTGAAATAGTTGACCTGATACCATTTGGTGGTATAGAAGAAAATGGTGAGGTTGTATTAACTAACCCAACAACTGAATTGTCGGTATATGGGTGTAAAGAAGTCACCGAGGAAGCTGTAATAATTGAAGGTAATTTTAAAGTAGTGACTGTGGCTGGATTATGTGTTATGAAACTGATAGCATACAATGAAAAACCAGATAGCAGGGCAAAAGACATAGAAGATTTCTATTTCATTGTGAAAAATTACCATGAAATAGCTGGTGAAGAATTATTTGAAGGAAATTTTGGTGACCTTTTAGTTGATGATTTTGAAATGCAGATTGCATCCGCAAGAATGCTTGGCAGACACATGACACCCATTTTAAAAAAGAACAACGCATTGAAAGAAAAAATACTTGATATACTAAATCACCAATTAAGAGGTTTTGGCGAAACCGATATTAACCAAATGTATGAAGTAAGAGAGAACAATGATGAATTAGTACTTAAGTTTAAATTGGTTTTAGAAACTATAAAAGGAATAATAGATACAGAAAATTCAGGCTAAAAAATTTTGAAGTTAGCAATGCCTTAACTAACTGAAGTTGTCCTCGCTTAGTAGTTTACGTTAAACAAAACCTCCAGCTTTCTTGCTACTTGCTACTAACATCTTGTTACTACTCCTATCTTTGCCCCCATGTTAAAACAAACGGTAATAGCCGCAGCCCATGCAGGAGCCCTGGTTTTGAAAAAATATTTTAACGGACAATTTACCATTGCCAGCAAAACCGGTCTAAATGATCTGGTAACGCAAGCTGATAATGAAGCAGAAGATGAAATCATAAAAGTGATACGCCAACAATTTCCCGAACACTTTATTTTAAGCGAAGAGGCCGGGGAGTTGACTACAGAAAGTAACATAAAATGGATCATTGACCCTATTGACGGTACTGTAAATTTTGCCCACGGCATTCCGATTTGTTGTGTAAGTATAGGTGTAGAACAGGATGGCGAAATGATATTGGGAGTTGTTTATAATCCTTTTATGAACGAATTTTTCTTTGCAGAAAAAGGAAAAGGCGCTACGCTTAATGACAAAAAAATAAGCGTAAGCACCAAATCTGATTTGGGCACAAGTTGTTTGGTAACAGGTTTTCCCTACGCTTATCTTGATATGCCCAACGGGCCTTTGCAGGTTTTTGAAAAAATGATAAGACAGGGCATACCGGTGAGGCGTTTGGGTAGTGCAGCTTTGGATTTATGTTGGGTAGCTGCGGGCCGCTTTGATGGATTCTATGAACATAACCTGAAGGCATGGGACAGCGCAGCAGGTTTTTTGATAGTTGAGGAAGCAGGTGGCATGGTTACAGATTTTAGCGGTAATTATTATTCACCTTATCAGCCAAGTATTGCTGCAACCAATGGACATATACATGAAGAAATGTTATTAGCGGTTAACGGAAAATGGAATCCTGAACAATACAATTACAAACCTTTATAGATTATAAACAACTATGGACAACAGAACAGAAATATCAGAGTTGGGTGAGTTTGGACTAATAGACCATCTGACCAAAAACTTTGAAATACAAAACGCCTCTACCATATTAAGCATTGGCGATGATGCAGCAGTGATTGATCATTTTGGCAAACAAACAGTTATTTCAACTGATATGTTGGTCGAAAGCATCCACTTTGACCTCATGTACACACCGCTCAAACATTTGGGTTATAAAAGTGTAGTGGTAAACCTTAGCGATATATATGCTATGAATGCTACACCTACACAAATAACCATGAATATTGCTTTCAGCAACCGATTTAGCCTGGAGGCGCTTGACGATTTTTATGAAGGTGTATATGCAGCCTGCGAAAAATACAATGTTGACCTTATAGGTGGGGACACAAGTTCTTCCCAAAAAGGATTCATCATAAGCGTAACGGCAATAGGCGAAATTGTAGCTGATAAAATTGTAAAAAGAAGTGGGGCCAAAAAAGGAGATTTAATTTGTGTGAGCGGCGACCTGGGCGGGGCATTCTTAGGGCTTACCTTGCTTGAAAGAGAAAAACAAATCTATCTTGAAAATCCTGCAATACAACCCGACCTGGAACAACAGGAATATATAGTAGGCCGTATGCTAAAACCCGAAGCTAGAAAAGATATTATAGACTTTTTTGAGCAAAACAATATACTGCCAACCAGCATGATGGATGTAAGCGACGGGCTTAGTAGTGAAGTATTACATCTTTGCAAGCAAAGCAATGTAGGCTGCATGTTGTATGAGGATAAAATTCCTGTGAATGATGATGCAAAACAATACGCCTATAAATTGGAACTTGACCCCACTGCCTGTGCATTGAGTGGCGGCGAAGATTATGAATTGGTATTTACATTGCCTCAATCAGAATATGACAAACTAGTTTTGAATGAACAAATTTCAGTGATCGGGTACATTACGGATATAGAAGAAGGTGTACACATTACAACAAAAGGTGGCAATACACATAAACTGACTGCGCAGGGCTGGAACGCATTTTCAGGAAAATAGTATGGAAATATCAACGAAATGTTCAAACGGAAATTATTGAGGGCTTATGGGTGGTTGTTCAGTTTTTTAGTTTTCGTTATTTTCTCATGCAGTGTAGAAAAAAGAAACTTTACTCCAGAAAAAAAATACAGTGCTAAGCAGTTAAAAGAAGATTTTAGTACACTTGAAGCTATTCTTCATCATAGTCATCCTGGTTTGTATTGGTATGCTTCTAAAGATTCTGTAGATGGATATTTCAAATCAGCTTTTGCAGATTTAAATGATTCGCTAACAGAGCAGCAGTTTAGAAATAAAATATCTTATGCAGTTAGTAAAATTCATTGTGGCCACACCTCTGTTCGTCCATCAAAAAAATATGCCGCTTATTTTACAAAAAATAAAACGCCACAGTTTCCACTATCGCTGAAGCTTTGGAAAGATTCTGCTTTGGTTACTCAAAACATTATTAAAAGCGATTCTGTCTTAAAACGAGGGACAATAATAAAAAGCATTAATGGCCGAAGCCTTACTTTTATTCGTGATAGTATTTTTCAATTAATTGGAACAGATGGTTACGCCAATGTTTTTAAATTTCAGGCAGTTAGCAACAATTTTCCTGGCTATTATAAAAATGCTTTTGGTATAGACAGTGAGTATGCAATTAAATACGTTGATACTTTGGGATACGAAAATGTAGCTTTTATCAAAAATTATTTTCCAAAAAAAGATTCCGTTGTAGAGAAATTGTTGCAAGACACTATAACAAAAAGACAAAGAAAAATTCAGGAATTAGCATTTAAACGAAGTATCATTATTGATACAATGCTCCATACTGCAATAATGCCTGTTAATACATTTAGCGAAGGAAAACTGGGAAAGTTTTTTAGAAGGAGCTTTAAAAAAATACGGGAAGAAAAGGTTGAAAATTTAATTATTGATCTTAGAATAAATACGGGTGGAGATGTACAGGCTTGTACAAAACTTTTGCAATATTTGACTGATCAACCTTTTATAGTTGCAGATACGGTAATAGCCAACTCTAAAACATTTATTCTTAAAAAAAATATCAAACCATGGTTTATTTATTGGTTAAGTATGCTTGTTTCAGGACGACGATATAAGGATAACACTATTCATTTCAGGTATTTTGAAAAACATATTTATCAGCTAAAAAAGCAAAACCATTTTGATGGAAAAATATATCTAATTACTGGAGGTCTTACTTTTTCAGGTGCTACGCTTGTTGCCGGAAAATTGAAAGGTCAGCAAAACGTAACGATTGTTGGGGAGGAAACCGGAGGTGGCTATTATGGTAATAATGCAATTTTTTTACCCACTATCACCCTGCCAAACACGGGTATAAGGGTTACGCTTCCCCTATACAGAGTTGTTTGGGATAGTACAAGGATTAAAAATGGCAGGGGCGTTTTTCCTGATGTAGAGGTAAGACCCAACGCCATTCAATTAAAAAAGGGAATTGATGTAAAAATGGAAAAAGCAAAAAGTATCATCAAAAAGAATTGGGAAAAACATTAAACCCCTCCCTTGTCCTCTGGTGATGGGTGCTTAATATAATTCTCAATTGCTTTTTCCTTGTCCCGGGTTTTTTCTTTTTGTACCTCATCATCCCATTTTGCGGATTGTTCACTTAACCCTTCTTTGATTTTAATTATTCCCTGACCTTCATTTTGCCCAATGCCCCCGGTATCGCTTGGGTCGGTTGGCATTGGGTCTTTTGCAGGTTCAGGCTTATTTTTTTGTTTTTCCATTTTTGCTTTTTTAGAATATATGCAAAAATAAAACCCGCTAAACAATGGTGGCCCAATGTGAGCTTAGCTATCCGGAAAAAATTTAGAGTTTGATGAATTGATACCCAACACAAATAATGGAGAACACCCTAGTGGAGGAGAAGATAATATGAGTATGCACAAAAATGCTTAGCTACAAAACATATTAAATAACATCTGCAGCAAAATGCAAATAAGGAAAACGTAAAACGGTTCGTATTTTTGCTGCATGAAACGTAAGCGGATAGTCCTCCAAAACCTGGTAATGGAAAGTTATGCAGCAGAAGGTAAATCATTGGCAAGAGTAGATGGCAAAGTCATATTTGTAGAAAATACTATTCCCGGAGATGAGGTAGATGTGCTTTTGAGAAAAAATAAAAAAGACTGGGCCGAAGGTATTGCGATTCATTTTCACAATTATAGCAACCTTCGAATTGAACCGTTTTGTCAGCATTTTGGTATATGTGGTGGTTGTCAATGGCAAATGCTTCCTTATGAACAACAACTGATATATAAACAGCAACAAGTGATTGATAATCTTAAGCGCATTGGAAAGGTTGATCTTCCTGAAATAATGCCCATTATTGGTGCCGATCAAACTACCCGCTACCGCAATAAAATGGAGTACACATTTGCCAATAAGCGTTTTCTTTTACCGGAGGAAATAAAAAACCCCGACATATCAAGCGAGGCAATGGTTGCCGGATTTCATGCCCGTGGTTTTTTTGATAAAGTAGTTCCTATTATAGAATGTCACCTTCAGGCCGAACCTACGAACTACATTAGGTTGGCAGTAGTAGAATATGCCAAACTCCATAACCTGTCGCACTATGACATCAGAAACCATACAGGATATTTGCGCAATGTAGTAATACGCATAGCTACTACGGGAGAAATAATGGTGAACATTGTAATAGCACATGAAGACAAAAAAGCACGTACAGAACTGTTGGAATATATCTCTGCAAAATTTCCTGAAATAACAACCTTGCTTTATACGATAAATCCAAAAATGAATGATAGCCTTTACGATTTAGAACCGCAAATATTTAGCGGCAAAGGCTATATAATAGAAAAGCTGGAAGATTTTGAATTTAAAATTTCACCCAAATCATTTTTTCAAACCAATACCCGGCAGGGCGAAAAGCTGTATGAAGTAGCTAGAACTTTTGCAGAACTGACCGGACAACAAACAGTTTATGACCTGTACTGCGGCACCGGTAGCATAGGCATATTTGTAAGTAAAATGGCTGGTAAAATTGTAGGTGTAGAAACAGTGGAGGATGCCATAAAAGATGCAAAAGAAAATGCGCTGCTAAACAATCTGGGCAATGCATCATTTTTTGCAGGCGATGTAATAGACATTTGTAATGATGAATTTTTTGAACAGAATGGAAAGCCCGATGTTATTATTACAGATCCGCCACGGGTAGGCATGCACGAAAAACTTGTGAAAAAACTACTGGATATTGCAGCACCGGTTATTGTATATGTCAGTTGCAATCCTGCAACACAAGCCCGTGATTTGGCATTACTTAACGAAAAATATGAAGTCACTAAGATTCAGCCGGTTGATATGTTTCCACATACCCTTCATATTGAAAATGTAGTTCAATTAAAACTTCGCTAACTTTTACAGACCTACATTTGTATAAAGTACGCATTATTCAGTTATGACAGAATTTAGACCCAATCGCTTTGAAACATTGCCCATTGTTATAAAAAACCTACTTATAATTAATGGTTTATTTTTTTTAGCGCAGATTACAATTGGCAAAAGCGGATATATAAACATGGAGCAACTTTTTGGTCTGCACCATGTAAAATCTACTTATTTTCAACCCTGGCAACTTATAACACATCTTTTTTTACATGGCGGTTTTCTTCATATTGCATTAAATATGTTTGGTTTGTGGATGTTTGGTTCTACTCTTGAAACATTGTGGGGGCCTAAACGTTTTCTTACATTTTATTTATTATGTGGCTTGGGTGCCGGCATAATACAATTAGCCTCACTTTGGTATGAATATAATGATTTACTCAACAATTTTATTGCTTTAAAAAACAATCCTAATATTGATAAAATAATAGCTTTTTATAAAACCTACGGACTAAATCATGATACCAAAAGCATGAATTTATTACAAACCTATTATGATAACGATGGTTCACCGCAGGCAACTGCAGCGGTTGTAAAAAACATTTCTTACTACACCAACGAGTTTATAAGTAATCCAACTATTGGGGCAAGTGGGGCTGTCTTTGGATGTGTGGCCGCATTTATATATCTTTTTCCTAATACTTCTTTTATTTTTATCTTCTTACCAATCCCGGTAAAAGCCAAATGGATGGGCTTGTATTATTTTATTTATGAACTTTGGGGTGCTATTGCAAATAATCCGGGAGATAATGTTGCACATTGGGCACATATTGGCGGGGGGATAGTTGGCTTTTTATTGGTACTAACATGGAATAAAAAAGACAGAAGAAACTTTTACTAGTAATAAAGCGTTATAAACAATTTCAAGTATGAACATTTTAGAACAACATAGCAGAAGGAAGGTTTTACTAGGGCAAGATGGTAACTCGCTTGTCTTTTTGCTTGCAGTAAATGTCATACTTTTTATACTTTTAAGCTTTGTAAAAGTTGTTTACCTTGTTAACGACAGTACTGCAGATGCATTCAGAGGACAGGTTTTTAGCTGGCTTACAGTACCTGCACAACCCATGGTTTTGGCCTCAAGACCCTGGTCTTTGCTCACTTACATGTTTGCCCATTTTGACTTTTGGGATTTGTTTAGCAGTATGTGTTGGTTATGGGCATTTGGGTACATTTTGCAAAACCTTACCGGCAACAAGAAATTAATCCCTGTATATCTATATGGTGGCCTTGCGGGTTCTATTACATTTTTTCTATTATCAAATCTGGTTCCGGCAATCAGGGTCAATATCAACAGTGTTTACCCATTAATGGGGGCAGGACCTGCAGTTATGGCTGTAGCTATTGCAACCACTACTTTAGCTCCACAATACAGCATATTTCCACAGTTAAAATTTCCACTTTGGGCTATGACTTTGGTGTTTGTAATCATAAGGGTGGGCACAGTAGGTGCAGGCAATTATGGGCATGCCGCAGCTTTAGTAGCGGGTGGTTGTATAGGGTTTCTCTTTGCATGGCAGCTACAAAAAGGAAACGATTGGGGTCAGTGGATGAGTGATATGGTCAATTGGATGAATGATCTTTTTAACCCAAATAAAAAAAGACAAGCATACTCACCCAAAGATGAATTTTTCTATAAGACAATCCAAAAGCCTTTTGAAAAAATACCCCATGTAACACAGCAGCGGGTTGATGAATTGTTAGATAAAATAAACAGCAAGGGATATTATTCCCTGACCGAAGAAGAAAAGAATTTCCTGAAAAAAGCAAGTAAGGAGGAACTTTAATTGCATGAAAAAGCTTCTGCTGACATGCTTAACTGTTGGTACTTTTTTATGGGTACTCATCTATTTTTTAAGTTGTCTTACTCCTTACATTTCTCCACGATTTTTTTGGCCCATGTCATTTTTGGCTTTGGGATTTCCGTATTTAGCAGCCGGCATTATTGGACTCATATTCATTTGGTTTTTTATCAGAAAAAAAATAAGTCTTTTTCTCGTAGTCATTTTGCTGGCAGGATATCAGAATTTATTTTCTACAGTTGGTATCCATTTTTTAAAACATCCTATTGCTAGGCCTGCCGGAGCATTACGCATTCTTACCTGGAATGTCAGGGGCTTTGACAATCCATCTACCTACATTGATACGCTAGGCTCCATTAGGCAACAAATGTTTGATTTTATCAGAGAAACCAATCCCGATATCATCTGCACTCAAGAGTTTACCGAACACTTTGGAAAAGGAATGGTGAGCAACACTACTGAACTGTTAGACATGGGTTATACTTATTATTACAGGACCAATGAAATGTCTCACCTCTATCCTTATGGTTTAGTGGTAAGCGGTAGTGCCATTTTTTCAAGATTACCTATTACTGATAGTGGTAAGGTAATGTACAACGACTCATCTTATCCTGAACACATTGCTTATGTAGATATTCAAATGCAAGGCAAACCACTTCGCATTTTTTCTACCCATTTTAAGTCGTTTAATTTTGGCTCTATATACATTGAAAATGATAACAGAGCCAAATTTTATGGCGACACAAATTTTATTTATAATGCATCAAAGTTTGAAAAACTCAAAGTCTTTTCGCAGGATCATGTATTGCAAAGCAGGCTTGCAAAAAGTATCGTGAATAAAAGTCCTTATCCGGTTATTTTTTGTGGGGATTTAAATAGTGTGCCTACTTCTTATCCTTATCACAATATGGCTGATAACTTGCAGGATGCATTTCTGCAAAAAGGATGTGGTTTGGGAACAACTATGGATAGCCTGCCAAAAACTTTACGCATTGATTATTTGTTGGTTGATAAAAGAATTTCAATAAAAAATTATTTTCTAAGGAAACTTCACCTGTCAGATCATTATCCTCAAATAATAGATGTGAAATGGAAAGATGAATAGAAATAATAATTTCTGTAACAGTATTTCTAAGTTTATAAACCGTCATGTTGATTTATTATAACTTTACTGCATGGCGGCAAAAAAAGTCAGATGGATTTTTAAGCGTTTTTTTCTAATACTAAACCTGGTGCTGTCTGCTGTTTTTCTAATCGCCTGCCTTGTTCCTTATCTCAACCCGGCACATTGGTGGTTTATGGGGCTCATAGGTTTAGCCTTTCCTTATCTGGCATTATTACTTATATTCTTTTGCATTTTTTGGGGGGTTACCAAACCGGCTTATCTGTTAATCCCAGTCATTACATTACTCATTGGTTATAAGCAAATAGGAGTACTTTTTGCCACAAATAAATCAGTAGTTTTTTCAGAAAAAAAAGACAGTACACATTTTCGTATAGTTAACTGGAACATCAGAAGCCTGGAAGGATTGAGTAATAAATCCGAAAAGAAACGAATAGACAGGGCAACTATTCCCGAAACAATCATTGCTCAAAATCCTGACATTATTTGTCTTCAGGAGTTTAATAATTCTTCTATACAAAACAATATTGCTCCATTTCTCTCCAGGTACCATTATTATTATTTTTCAAAAGATTTTAAACGAAGCAAACAAGGCTATAATTCAGGGAGTATTATTTTTTCAAAATATCCCATTGTTGATTCAGGCAGAATACCCTTTCCCGATCCACAAGGCGGTAGCCTTATTTTCACAGATATAAAAACACACCAAAAAATCATCCGAGTTTTTACAACACATTTGCAATCATATAGATTTAAGCAGGGTGATTATGATAATATGGAAGAAATAAAAAACACAGGGGATAAAACACTTCCTGCTTCAAAAAGCTTACTTCAAAAAATGAAATTCGCTTATCAAAAACGAGGTGAGCAAGCTAATATTGTAAGAGATGCATTAGATGCTACACCATTTCCATCTGTAGTTTGTGGAGACTTTAATGATGTACCCAACAGCTATACCTATTTTCACATTCGCAAAAACTGGCAGGATGCTTTTTTGGCAACATCCTTAGGAATAGGCCGCAGCTACCTGACTATGGGTCCAACTTTACGCATAGATTATATTTTACCCGATAATAATTTCTCTATCCATCAATTTGATTTGGTTGACGAAGACTTAAGCGACCACCTGATGTTGGTTACAGACCTTAGTTTGAAATAAGTTTATTACAGACTGGTAAATATTTAACCGAAAAAATATTTTTCTTATATTCGCAATACTAATCGCACAGGTTGATGCAAATATTTATCCTCCATATACGTTTCTCCTGTTGTTGTTGCAATTGCTAATGCAACTCCCCTACTTTTGCCTTATATCATTTTGTTTTTAACCGTGTTCAACTTTATATAAAATATGTCAACACTCAAAGTATATAATACCCTTTCCCGTAAAAAAGAAGTTTTTGAATCCATAACTCCGGGTCACGTAGGTATGTATGTGTGCGGCCCTACAGTAAGTGGGGAAAGCCATTTGGGTCATGCCCGACCATATATCACTTTTGACGTAGTCTATCGCTACCTGCAATACTTAGGTTACAAGGTGAGGTATGTTCGTAACATAACTGACGCCGGCCACTTTGAAGAAGAAGGCCGTGAAGCTGAAGATAAAATAAGCAAAAAAGCATTGCTCGAAAAGCTTGAACCAATGGAGTTGGTGCAGAAATACACTAACCTGTTTCATTGGGCAATGAAGCAATTTAATACCATCGAGCCAAGCATAGAACCCACTGCTACAGGCCATATTGTGGAGCAGATTGTAATGATTGAAAAAATAATTGAACAAGGATACGCCTATGTAGCCAACGGCAGTGTTTATTTTGATGTAGAAAAATACAATACAGATTTTAGTAAAACCGGTCTTCCTTATGGTATCCTAAGCGGTCGCACACTCGAAGATCAATTAGATAGTACAAGAGAACTGGATAATCAGGAGGAAAAAAGAAACAAATCAGATTTTGCTTTATGGAAAAATGCGCCTCCCGAACATATTATGCGTTGGATAAGTCCATGGGGCGAAGGCTTTCCGGGTTGGCATATAGAATGTTCTGCAATGAGCCGAAAATATCTGGGTGATCAGTTTGATATACATGGCGGAGGTATGGATTTACAATTTCCGCATCATGAATGTGAAATAGCTCAAAGTGCTGTATGCAATCATAAAATGGCTGCCCGTTATTGGATTCACAATAACATGATTACCATCAATGGACGTAAGATGGGCAAGAGTTATAACAATGTAATTAAGCTAAGTGAACTCTTTAGCGGTGGTCATCCAATTTTAGAGCAGGCTTATACACCTATGACCATCAGGTTTTTCATTTTGCAATCGCATTACCGGTCTACTTTAGATTTTAGCAACGAGGCATTGCAATCTGCAGAAAAAGGATTGAAACGCCTATGGGAAGCTTATGAAGTTTTACAAAAGATGAAGTTGGATGAAATTACTTTTATAAGTTCAAATATTGATGCGGAACTTGATAATAAAGTTCAACGATTAATAGGCGAGTTTGGCGAGTTTATGGATGATGATTTCAATACTGCAAAAGTGCTGGCAAATATGTTTGAATTAGCACCGGTAATCAATGGTATAAAAGACAAGCACATTCCCGTAACCTCGCTTAAAGGTGAGACACTACGGTTAATGCAATCACAAATGAAATTGTTTATAGAAGATATTTTTGGACTCCAAAGTGAGCAGCAAAGTGATGGAGGAAGATTGGATAGTGTACTGCAAATACTGATAGAATTAAGAAAGGAGGCAAAAGCAAAAAAAGATTATGTTACTTCTGATACTATCAGGAAACAGTTATTGAGTCTTGGCATTATTTTAAAAGATGAAAAAGATGGAAATATTAGTTATTCAATAGCTTAATAGAAAGTGCTATTTTTAATGTGGAAATGAATTCAAAAAAATCCATTTTAGAATTTTGAAAATAATTTTTTGAATGTAGAATATTACGAAATAATAAAACTGCTCCAATGAAAAAAATCAGCTTATTAACGATTGTTATGATTTCACTTTATTCTCAAAATATACTTGCACAGGGAGACCCCAAAGCAACAGAAGTTTGGAGTCCTGAACCTAAAATTGTAAGTACCGGTGCTACCAACACACCTCCTGAAGATGCAATTATTTTGTTTGATGGAAAAAATCTGGACGAATGGTGTTCGGTAAATGACATAAAACAGCCTGCAAAATGGACTGTAGCAAAGGGTGCTTTTACTGTTAAAAAAGGAACAGGTAATATTCAAACCAAAAAATCATTTACAGATTATCAACTTCATCTTGAGTGGAAGATACCTGCTAATATTACCGGCGAAGGACAACTACGTGGCAACAGCGGTCTTTTTCTTGCTTCTACAGGTGGTGGAGATTTAGGGTATGAAATTCAGATTTTAGATAGCTATAATAATAAGACATATTCAAATGGTCAGGCGGGAAGCATTTACAAGCAATATATTCCATTAGCAAATGCATGTAAGAAACCCGGGCAATGGCAGACATACGATATCATTTGGACTGCACCTCGTTTTAATGAAGACGGTTCGCTAAAATCAGCTGCTCACATTACTGCACTACACAACGGAGTATTGGTTCAAAATAATGTGGAAATAAAAGGTGTGACTGTGTACATAGGAAAGCCAGAATATAAGGCACATGGCGCTTGCCCTATAAAACTACAGGATCACGGTGATAAAAGTGAGCCTATCAGTTTTAGAAACATCTGGATAAGGGAGTTGTAAAAAAAGACGATTCTAAAAAAAGATTACAAGTTCTTATACTGCTGACCTTGTGGAATTTTATAGACCTTGCTCCGTATAAAACCTAAGAATCCATTTAGCTCTTCCTGGTGAAATTGCTGCCATGTCTGGTAAGTGCTAAGATTGGTAGCCGGGCCAAATAACCAAAAATTATAAGCTTCAAACATACCTTCCTGAAGTAACTGTTTTTGATGCTCAAACAACCTGAAGGGGAAGGTATTGGCATGTGTATCGTACCAATCCAAAATAAATCTTGTACGTATTAATGTAAGAGATTCTGGGTTGACCCCATATCCAAGCTGACTTTTTTCTTTATTAAATGTTTCTGCTACTGCATCAGCAAATTGGTCGCTTTTTTTGTTGATTGCTTTTTTGGATTCAGGTGCAGCAAAGTAGGCTTTGTATTGGGCAAGCAACAGATTTTTCATTTCTGTACTTCGACCGGTAAAACTTTCCATATTTAAAAAAGTTTCTGCATACAAAATGCTCCAAAGGGCATTTCCGTTTTCTGCATATTTCTTAGCCAAATAATAATAATTATTAAAGTTATTAGGATCAACAACAATACCCTGTTCCCATAGTTTAATGGCTTCATTGGGTTGATTGGCTGCAAGCAAATCGCCATATTCACTATATAAAATACCCTCTGTAGGAAATTTTTTTAAGCCCTTTTTATATAGCTTATCCGCCTCTTTATCTTCTGCTATGGATTTGTATGCCAAGCCTAACATTTGGTATGTCTGCACATCTGCATCGTCCCTTTCAGCCAATGGTTTTCCAAATGCTATAGCACTAGCGAAATCCCTTTTTACATAATAAGCAAACAGCAAATCTTTTGAAACCTCTAAATCGTTTGGTTTTGTTTGTAATGCTTTGTTTAATACAAGTATTGCATTATCATAATCAGCTTTTTTCAAGAAATTACTGGCAGTTTCCCGCATAGCTGCAACATCATCCGTGGGTTGTGCTTTTGCAACTGAAACCATGATAACAAAAGCAACTAGAAAAAAATTCTTCATATAGTAGGACTCAATATAAAATTAAATTGTGTGTTTGGGGTTACTCTATAAGGTGAGTAAGTAACCCATCTCTAAGTTTAGGCTCAAACCATGTGCTTTTAGGAGGCATAACATTGCCGCTATCTGCTATGTCAAACAATTGCTGAATACTTACCGGAAAAAGACTAAAAGCAACCTTAGATTCACCACTGTCAACTCTTGTTACCAGTTCATTCAATCCACGAATACCACCCACAAAATCGATTCGTGTATCTGTTCTTTGATCTTTGATGCCTAATACAGGATCTAATAAATTATTTTGTAAAATGGTAACATCTAATACACCAATTGGGTCATTGGTATAAGTACCTTCTTTTGAAGTTAATAAATACCAGTTTTTATTCAGGTACATACCAAAAGTGTGAATAGCAGTAGGCTTGACTTCCATCTCTCCCTTTTTTTCTATAGAAAAATGCACACTAATTGAGTTGAGGAAATCATCTTCAGATAAACCATTCAGGTCTTTTGCCACCCTGTTATAATCCATGATATACAACTGACTTGCAGGAAACAGAGTAGTTAGAAAATAGTTAGCCCCTGCACTAGCATTATTTCCTAATGCAACTCTCACTTTAGCTGCTGATGCAGCCCTGTGGTGTCCATCTGCAATATAAGTGTGGGGTACTTCTTCTTCAAACAATGAAGTAATTTGACTGATAGCGGAGGAATCATTGACCACCCAGATGGTATGTTGTATCCCATCCTCTGCTTCAAAATTATATACCGGACTTCTGTCATTTTTCCATTGGTCAAGAAGTGTATCTATAGCTTCGACATTTCTATAGGCAAGAAACACATTACCCGTTTGTGCACCTGTAGTTTTTATGTGATTTATTCTGTCATTTTCCTTTTCAGGACGGGTAAATTCATGTTTTTTAATGATATCATTTTCGTAATCATCTACAGAACTACCGCAAACCAAACCTGTTTGGCTTCGTCCATTCATTACCAATTCATAAATATAATAGCAGGGTTTGCTTTCTCTGAACAATACATTGCGCTGAATGAAGGCCTGAAGGTTCTGTTTGGCTTTATCGTATACTTCTGATGAATGTATATCAATATTATCAGGAAGGTCTATTTCGCTCTTGGTTATGTGGAGGAATGAATATGCATTGCCTTGTGCAGCCGTTTTTGCTTCTTTACTGTTCAGTACATCGTAGGGCTTAGAAGCCACTTTAGATGCCAGTTCAGCTGCAGGTCTCAATGCTTTGAAAGGTGAAATTTTTGCCATTAAAAGAATTAATTAAAGGCTGCAAGATAACATACTACAACAAGAGATGTATGCCTAAAGATATATCGTTGCAATATGTTTCGATTTTTAACCTTTTTTGTAATATTAATAAGGCAATTTTTTATTCAATAACTCTATGTAAACAGATTAAGGTTTAAGGATTTTAATATTTTTAGAAAGCAATATTCATTTGTATGATAAATATCAGCTAAAGATGATTTAATATGGATTGCAATTTACCCATTTTGCCATGCAAATTGTTTCATAATGCCAACAAGTACCTGAACACTGCTTAATGGTAGTGCGTTGTAGAAAGATGCCCTAAAGCCACCTACACTTCGGTGCCCTTTAATGCCGTAAAGATTTTCCTGCTTGCATAAGTCCAGAAATTTTTTCTCCAATTCTTTATCCTCCATCACGAAAACCGCATTCATATTGCTACGGTCTTCTTTGGCCACCGGTCCTCTGAATATTGGAAGACTTTCAAGTGTATTATAAAACAAGTCAGCTTTTTGATTGTTTAATTGCTCAATTGCTGCTACACCCCCCATTTTTTTTAACCACCTAAGCGTAAGCATACTTACATAAATTGCAAATACAGGTGGGGTATTAAGCATTGAGTCATTTTCTATGTGCACCCTGTAATCAAGTATTGTGGGGATTTTTCGTGAAACCTTTCCTAGTATGTTTTTATCAACAACTAAAATATTAACTCCAGCAATACCTATATTTTTTTGTGCACCTGCATAAATCAATGCAAAACGGTTGAAGTCCATTTGGCGACTCAAGATGTCGCTACTCATATCCGCAACCAAGGGTACGGCGGTATCAGGTATAGTATGCCATTGTGTACCCTCTACCGTATTATTGGTTGTATAATGCAGGTACATTGCATCTTTAGGTACAAAAAAGTCTTGTGGCAGGTAGGTGTAGTTTTTATCTTTAGAAGAAGCCACCACTTCTACATTTCCAAATTGTTTGGCCTCTTTTATAGCTTTGGTCCCCCATATACCATTGTCTATATATGCCGCAGTTTTGCCTTCTTCCAACAAATTCATGGGTACCTGCATAAATTGGGTACTTGCACCTCCATGAAGAAACAAAACTTCTTTATCGGGTCTAAGATGCATTAATTCCTTTACCAACGATTGAGCTTCATGCAGTACATCTTCAAACAGCGGGGTTCTGTGTCCTATTTCTAATATTGATAAACCACTGTTGTTGTAGTTGAGAATAGCTTCGCTTGCCTGTTGAAAAACCTCTCTTGGCAAAATACTTGGGCCTGCATTGAAATTGTGTACCATGCTGTAATAATTAAGCTGCAAAGTAAACGAAAGAAAATATGCAATACAGGATTAGAATGGAGATTTAAGTTCCTGGATAATTTTAGAAATCATATTCTAAACCGGATGAAGTCAATTTGAAATTTTTAAAACTAAATGATGTTGCAATTTAATATTCAGAAGCCTCATCCATTTGTTTACGAGAAAAAACGCTTATTTATTTTGCCTTTTTCAAAATAATAAACCCAACCAAAGCAGAAAGCGAAGATCCAATTAATATACTCAACTTAGAGGCTGTAACTACCGAAACATCGTCAAAAGCAAGATTGCTGATGAACATAGACATAGTAAACCCTATTCCTCCCAAAAAGCCAATACCGATTAAAAAAGATAAAGTAATATCTTCCTGTAAGGAGGCCCAACCTGCCTTTATTAAAACAAGTGGAAATACGACTATACCTAAAACTTTTCCTACAAAAAGACCAAGGATTATTCCCAAAGAATTGGGTGAACCAATTTGTTGAAAAAAGCCCTGCGGCAGTACAATAGCAGTATTGACCAATGCAAACACAGGTACTATAAGAAAAGCTACCGGGTAGTGAAGAAACTTTTGTAACCTAATGGAGACATTGTTATCGTCAATATTATCAAAAGGTAAGGCAAAAGCCAGCATAACACCGGAGATGGTAGGATGCACACCCGATCTAAGAAAGCAATACCACATGACAACACCGGGTAGTAAATAAAATAAGAGGTTGCGGACACCCAGCCTGTTAAAGACCAACAACACTGCCCAAATACCTACTCCTGAAAGAAGAAAAACAAAAAATACAGTTTTGGTATAAAAAAAGGCAATGACTATGATTGCGCCTATATCATCTATAATAGCAAGTGCAGCCAGAAATATTTTTACAGAAGCCGGAATGCGGTTGCCGGCCAGCGAAAGAATACCAAGGGCGAAAGCTATATCCGTGGCCATAGGTATTGCAAATCCTGATTGCGATGGGGTTCCTTTGTTAAATAAGAAGTGAATAAGGGATGGTATTAACATGCCGCCTATAGCAGCTACAACAGGTAAAATTGCTTTTTTAATATCTGACAATTCGCCATTGTATAATTCTCTTTCTACCTCGAGACCAACCATGAGAAAGAATATGGTCATCAGTCCATCATTTACCCAATGCTCTATACTTAGATTTAGAGATTCATGAATAAAACCTGCATTTGCATGATTCTGCATAAAAGCTACATACCCCGAACCAAATGATGAGTTTGCTATAGTAATAGAAACAATGGTGCAGCATAACAATAACAGACCGGCTACTTTTTCGCTGTCAAAAAAGTCTTTAAAAAGATTGGCAAATTTCCCAGTCATTTTTTCTTAGGTCGCTTTTCTTCATTGAGCTTGCCGTAATCATTATAAATACTATTGAAAAACCACAGATACAAATTGCATACTAACCAACCAAAAAACATAGCTATGCCGAAGAATATATTTTTTCTGACAAAAGACTTAATATTTATCATGGTTGCTACTACCTTAGACACCACACCAATAAGTGCAATGATAACAACCCAAACTATTAACCTGACTGTGATATTTACAAATGAGTAATCCCAAAGATTTTTAAAAACAACCAGCGTTAATAAACCGCCTGCTACAGCTACTGCAAGTGCAAGTACCATGAACTTAATAGTGCTGCTTAAATAAAATAGTTTAAATGGAACACGGCTTGACTCTTTAAAAACCTTTTCCATTTCACTTGCCTTATCGGGTCGGGTCAAATAATCCTTAACCTGTAAAAATTTCCAATTTACCAAAGGCTTATCTGATTCATTCAATTCGCCTTCATCGGTTGTATCATCATCTTCGCGACGTTTGTAATCAAAATTTATCTGGGTATATCCGCTATACATTAGTGCATACGATTCAGCATCATTAAAAGAATCCAAATCGGTTCTTACCTGCGAAAGATACAGTTGCATTTTGCGCAGTATCCCATAACAGGTAAGGTCGCTATCGCTATTGGCAACTCCTCCATACATGAGTTTACGAGGCGGGTCCGTACAGAACTTCCAACTTATTGGTTTGTTTTCCAAATCGTTTTTGAGGTGCACAGTTACCAAACGGTTTATTTGGGTTGTTGCGTTTCGTTGCTTAATATCTAAAAACTGGAGTTCGCGGAGACGTTCCTGCAAAATGGTATCTGAACGAAAGAACAATGCACCTTCATTTTTAGCAGCAACACTGTTTGTTTCCATTTGTCCGCTACCATCGCTAATGATCAGGTTTTTGCATTCCTGCTCTATAAGGGCCCCTATGCCCTGATTATCGTGTACGCCACCATCAATCAGTTCAAGATCTATTTCAGGGTAAAGCCCCGGCAACGGCATAGGCTGAAACATGACAGGCACACAGGATGATGCACCTACCGCATAGCCCAACCTGAAGTTTTTGTAAGGATCAGGTGCTTCTTTATAATACATACGGCGAAGACGTGGTTTTACATCCACATCAGTTTGGATATTGCCCGGTGGTTCACCCATCCATGATGCAGTAAACTGCCAGTTGTGGCCGGTGTTTACGCTTGTTGCATTCAGGACCAGTTGGGGAATTTTATTCTGCCTGTACCAATTGTCTATATCAACAGAAAAAGTTTCAACGCCTTTGGGTTTAATAAATAAATCAGACATGTAAAGTTCGTCGTCTTTCATTCCCAGTGTCTTTTCCTCCTCTGATCTATGAACTGTAAGCAATCCTTTAAACAGATATTCTTCATACAACTCTCCCAGCCTGTGTGTACGTGAATAGTTCTTTTTAAACATTTTTATATTGCAAATAATGTTGCTGAAAATGCGCATCCGCAAATTTTTCTGCACACCACTTACAAAAGTCAGTTCTATGTCTTTTACTATTTTTATGTAATCATCTTTCGTAATCTGATCGTCTGTTTTACGCTCCATCAGATCTTTCAGCTTCAGATAATAATATGCACCAATAATAGACCCACCTGATACGCAGGATATAACTTCTATACTTTTTAATTCGTCTTTTTCGGCCAATGCTGCCAGCACCCCTATATGAAACATTGCAGACCTGAAACCACCGCCTGACAAGGCAAGACCGGTTTTGCCTTCTTTTTTTATTTCTTTAGATTCTTCATTTCCACTTTTTTCTGCAGACTTATTATGGTCAATTGATTGTGCAACTAATCTGAATGGTTCAAGGCAGCGATCAATTTCTGCCATGTTTATTGACTGCGTAAGTACCTTGAGTTCAGCAGACATCTTTTTGTTAGCCTTATCATAGTTATTGCTAAAATTTTTGCAATAGTTCTGCAAATAAGCAATAGAAAACATCTGTTGGCTAAAACTCCTTATTTCCCAGGGTTTATCTTTTTGCAGTTCAAGATATTGCTTAATAAAAAGGAGGGCCTTGTCATATTGTTGCAATCCAAATAATGCCTCGGCTAGGGTTGCCAATACCCAAGGTGGGGAATTTGTTATCTGTAATTTCAGGCTACCATTTTCACCCTGTTTTAGCAATTGTTCCAGTATATATTTTCTTGTAAGCCGGGCTTCGCCAAAATAATTTTCTATATCAGCATCAAAACCTATGACACGGCCATATTGCTCCAGGCAATCAACCGCCATAAGTTCATTAATGTAGGCATAGTTGATGGCATTGTATCCTTTGTCATTACCATCAGAAACGAAATTATGATCCTTCCCTTCTTTTATAAATTCCTTCCATTGATAGAACCCACGTTGGTAATAATGGTGGGCCAGTTCCAGGTTATTGTATTGGTGGTCAAACTGCCATTT
>JANPGE010000212.1:0-1789 GCA_031423805.1 Segetibacter sp.
AATGCCAAGATGATAAAGCTTATCGGAATTTAACTTCAGGCAAAGAAGCGCATCACTCATGCTTTGACGATGGGTTAATTGACCAAAAGCCATGCAAAGAAATTGTTTCCAACAAGTAAAGTCTTTTGCTTTGTAGTTACCATTATAACGGTTAACGCAAACTTTGAAAAGATCTTGGGAAGCAAAATCTATTATTTGTGTAAAAGCCATACGTCCTTTGTTCATTATCAATGGTTTGTACAAAGAACGAACAGAATTATTTTCAAATCAACGCCGACTCAAAAACGGCGCAAACATAGAACTGTCAAGTGTTTCAAAGAACTATTTTATAAAACAACGCAACGCTAGTGGTAATTTTTTTTAGATTTATTACAACAAAACAAACTCTTATGAGAAAAATAATCTCAACCCTCGTGGTTGTACTATTAGTTGTTATAGCTAACAAATCTTTAGCACAATGGAACCTGACCGGCAACAACAACGCTACTAACACTTCCCTACTCGGCACAACCAATGCCGTAAACCTGAACCTCACCACCCGCAACCTTACCCGCATGGTCATTGACAGTAATGGCAAAGTAGGTGTAGGCATTGCTGCTCCGCCAAATGTTTTTTCAGTAAAAGGTAGTGGCGGTGTACCCAACAGCGTGTGGGTCAACAGTGGCAATCCTTTGTTCACAGGCTTTGGTGAGCAGACTATTGGCAATGCAGATTATGTTCTTTCTATGGCCTCAACTGCTTTTAATGCACGTCCTGTATTCATTGGTAGAAGAAGTAAGGGCACTTTAGCAGCACCTCTTTCTGTTGCCAATAATGATTTCCTCATGTCATTTCTCGCCTCGGGCTACGATGGCACAGCGTTTCAAAACCCTGCTGCCATTGATTTCTTTGTAGATGGTACACCCGCTGCAGGCAGTGTACCCACCCGCATTTCATTTGTGACAGGCAGCAATAGCAGCAATCGTGCCGAGCGGTTGAAGATTGGTAACACGGGTGACATTACAATGAATGGCAGCCAACTGTTTGTGCAAAAGAGTACGGGCAATGTAGGTATAGGCACTACAGCACCCAATGCCCAGTTGCAACTGGGTAACACAGTTAGCAATCGCAAGATAGCATTGTTCGACATAGCCAATAGCGACCACCAGTTTTATGGATTTGGTATCAACAATGCCACTTTACGCTACCAGGTAGATGCTACTTCAGCAAGTCATGTCTTTTATGCAGGCACAAGCAGCACATCGAGTAACGAGCTGATGCGCATACAGGGCAATGGCAATATCGGTATTGGTAATAGTTTACCCACTGCCCGGCTGGATATTACAGGCAACATAAAAATAACCGACGGTACCCAAGGAACAGCCAAAGTGCTGACCAGCGATGCATCAGGATATGCAAGCTGGCAAAAATCTGATTTGAGTAAACTTGCAGCCGTTGCTACCCCCAATTTTTCTTGTGTAGGAACTGTTGTAGGGGCGGCAAGTGTAGGCCCAGATATTGTTGCCTTAGCTATATCTGGCAATTATGCTTATATGCTGAGTAACTATGAAACTGACATGAGGATTTATGACATCAGCAACCCTGCTGCCCCTTTTTTGAAAAATACAATAGAAACAATTACGGGACTTAGTCCCCGTGCTATAGCTGTATCGGGCAACTATGCTTATGTGGTAGATGACCAGGAAAATAGCCTGGCGGTATTTGACATCAGTAATCCGGCTTTCCCTGTCAGGAAAAATACAGCAGGTACCAGCACTGGTTCAACTCCTACTTCAATAGCGGTATCTGG
>JANPGE010000213.1:0-3134 GCA_031423805.1 Segetibacter sp.
TTCATAAACAAATGATTTTCAGCAAGTTGCATTTTTATTTCTCAACAAAAAATCAAATCGTCTTAGGTGATTAATCGTTGCAAACTCAATATTGACAATACTTTCAAAGAACTAAGGGTGATAACAACGCAACGCTAATGATTTCGGGTTCGGTTTGAATAAGGTTCTCAAAGAGGTTGTACTCTATAATATTATAACCATAAGTAGAAGATGTAAGCCCTACTCCAATCCGCATAGATTCTCCGCCATTACCCCCTAAAAAACTTCTTTCTTTGAAATAATTAGAGTCTATCAGATGAAATGTGCTTGTGGACTGTTGTGGGTAATTAGAATTATCGTACCAAACAACAAGGGTTGCCCCGTTGTTTGATTTATTGATAAAAGTGCAATGATCAACCCTGTTTCTTACCCCGTATATTGAAACCCATTTGTTTTCAACGTCTGTAGCAGTAGCAGTACCGGTAGAGTCGCTGTTGTAGTTGTCAATGATAATATTGTTGAGTCTGCAATAGCTTGCAAAAACTGTAGAAGATGTCTTAAACTGTATCACATCATTCGCAGCAGAATTGCCACTCGCAAACTTAAATCCCGTTATCAAAATCCTTTTCCCTGAAAATTGCAAATAAGTATTTCCTGTAAACACAACGCCGAAATTGGTCTGTGCTTTTAATACTATCCATGCTGAAGATGAGGTACCGTTTGCGTTGCTGAAAATAATCTGTCCCCAATTATAAGTTCCATTTGCTACAATAACCGTATCGCCGGGCATTGCACTTGTCATTCTTGTTTGAAGCGTCGCTTTGTCAGACACGGTGTACACGGTCGCATTAGCTTTGGGAAAAAGAAAAATGGCAGCAATTAATACAGAAATTAATTTGGAGCAAACTAACGGTCGTCGGGGTATTATTTTCATAAGGGCAAAATGGTCAAGGCACAAAGTCCAATTTAATGCGAAAAGCCAACCTTACTTCAAATTTCGTGACAAAAAAATTGACAAATCCCACTTCATTCTTTGAATACTATTCAAACAAAAAGCAGTTCAGGTAAAGAACTGCTAATAGTTATGTGTTGCAAACGTTACCGGTAACGCTGCCGGGGAGTATTATATAATTATTTTATTTTAAAGAATAATTCAAGCCTTACAACATCCCTTTCCCAACCAAATATTCGGCAATCTGAACAGCATTGGTAGCTGCACCTTTTCGCAGGTTGTCACTTACAATCCACATATTCAGGGTGTTCGGTTGGCTTTCATCACGGCGAAGACGACCTACAAACACTTCATCTTTTTCATGAGCCCAAAGCGGCATAGGGTATATTTGATTGGCGATATCATCTTGTACAATTATGCCCGGCGAAGCGGCCAATAATTGCTTCACATCCTCCAAATCAAAATCATTTTCAAACTCCACATTCACACTTTCGCTGTGGCCGCCCATTACAGGTATACGTACAGTTGTAGAAGTCAGTCGTATGTTATCATCCCCCATTATTTTACGGGTCTCATTCACCATTTTCATTTCCTCTTTGGTATATCCATTTTCCATGAAAACATCAATCTGCGGAATCACGTTCAGATCAATCTGGTATTTGTATGCCTTGTCAACCGGTTTTCCAGCTCTTTCACCCATTAATTGTTCAACTGCTTTAACGCCAGTACCGGTCACACTTTGGTAGGTGCTTACTACTACCCTTTTGATCTTATATCTCAAGTGAAGCGGTTGCAATGCCACCACCATTTGAATGGTGCTACAATTTGGATTTGCAATTATTTTATCCGTTGCAGTAAGTACCGCGGCATTCACTTCCGGCACTACTAATTTGTTATCAGGATTCATTCGCCATGCACTGCTATTGTCTATAACAGTAATGCCTGCTGCTGCAAATTTCGGCGCCCATTCCAACGAAGTATTTCCCCCGGCGGAAAACAGTGCCAATGCAGGTTTTGCGGCAATGGCATCAGCCATGCTCACCACTTTGTATGCAATGCCTTTATACATCACCTCCTTACCTACAGACCTTTCTGAAGCTACAGGAATCAGTTCCGTAACCGGAAAATTTCTTTCTGCCAACACCTGCAACATTTTTGTGCCTACCAAACCGGTAGCGCCTACTACGGCTACTTTCATTTTCTAATTTTTAATTTGGTTTTCCCGAACCTCCTTTTCCTATGAAGAAAAGAGGATAGAGGAGATTTTTGGGGCCAGACATTGGATTACCTAAATAGCTTCATTGGCAGCCCGTCCCGATTTAAAATCGGGATTGCACTCTTGTACTTTGGTAATACCTCGCAGCATTCTCCACGTAATGTTAGCCGCCATTTGCCAATCATTTACCTTGGGTAAAACAACTGTTCTAAACTGGTCACGAAAATAACTACAATCATTCATCGAAACAATTCATCAAATGCCAATCCTGTACATTTACCTAAATAAAACCATTTTTATAGCAGAATTATAAAAACTGGTAGTATTTTTAAAGCCGAAGGACTAAATATCCGTTATGCAAAAGAAACTTTTAACCTTGCTTGCCTTTTTGTTCAGTGTGTTTGCTACCACTCATGCCCAACTTTCTGATAACTTTTCGGATGGCGATTTTACAAACAATCCTGTTTGGGGTGGAGGGGCTTCCGATTTTATAGTAAATGCAGCATCAGAGTTGCAAAGCAACAACATAACCACAAACAGTACCTATTATTTAAGTACCCCAAATGCACTAGCAAATGCTGCACAATGGGAAATGGACATCAGACTTGCATTTAGTACGTCATCTGCTAACTATGTAGATGTTTATTTAACTGCATCTGCAGCCGATCTTACCAGCTCAACTACTTCAGGTTATTTTGTAAGAATAGGAAATACTACAGATGAAATTTCGCTATACCTAAAAGATGCAAGTGGCTTTAGTTCAAAGATAATTGATGGTGCTGATGGTTCGCTTTCTAGCAGTACAAATTTAAAATTGAAAGTAATCCGCAATGCTACTAATAATTGGAGCTTATATAGAGATCTCACTGGTACAGGTACGGCATTTGTTTTAGAGGGTTCGGTAACAGATGCCACCTTTACAAGTTCTGCTTATTTTGGCATCTTAGTAAAACAAAGCACCTCAAGTTTTTTTCAGAAACATTTTTT
>JANPGE010000214.1:0-7321 GCA_031423805.1 Segetibacter sp.
CACCAAACTGCTGAATTTCTTTGATCAAAGCAGGTTCGAATGTGGAATCAAAAGATGGTTTTGCAGTCATTTGGATTTAGAAATTATAGTTCAAAATAAAATTGTACTGTTCCATATTTACCTTGTTGAAAACATACCTGTAGTTGTTGTAGGTTTCGCCGTTATTTATTTTTCCAACAACTAACAACTGTGCTTCAAGACCTTTAAATGTATTCGTAAAGGTAAACCTAATGTCGGCATTTATTTGTGTGTATGAAGGCATGCCATATTTGTTCAGACGATAATTTTTTACATCGGGAAGATGGTAGTAACCTGCAGCCAATGAGGTCTTAAGGTTGGCTTTGGGGATAGAATAATTTAGTTTACACATAATAGCATTGACATCCCCAAAACCATCATTTCGTTCACGGGGCAGGAATGTGAAAAATGGTTCTAGTCCCCACTCCCGTGGTACAAGGTATCGGCCATCATTTGTAATTCGGGTGTAGTTAAGGGTTGTTTCCCAACGTTTGTTTTTAAAACCAATACGTGCACCATAAGCCATTGAACTTCCACCTTTAATAAAATAGGTTTTGGACTGATTCGCATTGCCACCATCGTTTATTGCAAATTGTTTTACCAGTTGCAAGTTGGTGAAAAGCATTGCATCATTTTTTATTTCATGATTGTAATCTATCTGTAAAAGTGAACTGTTGGAAATGTTTTCAGCAAACATATTAGATGCCTGAATTTTCAATTGTTTGGTTATAGCAACTCCAAGCTGAACAATGCCAATTCCATTGCTTCCAACATTATCCGCATACCCTGATTTAGTTCCGTCTATGTTTACTCCTGTCGGATAAATACCTATTGAACTTCCCGGCTTATACCAACCTGTAGTACTTCTTGGCGAAATTTTCCAAAGCCATCCCAGTTGTAGTTTTACTTTTTTGATCTCATTTATTTCTGCCCACACACCCTCTACAGTAGTGGGGCTCATTCGACCATCCTGCAGATTGATAAAAGTTGAATTGATGAATTGCCTGCCGGTTTTGATGTAGGAATTTTTAAAGCTGTACTTCAGATAAAATTCTTCCAATCGGGATATGCCTGTTTTTTTGTCGGGGTTCGTAATATCGAAATTACCTACTTCGTACCGGTTGACTTGCCCTGTTATTGCATCGGGTTTTGTGAGGTCAGATGAGCCAAGATTGAATGTTGTAAATCCGCTTGCAGCAAACTGAAAATGATGAAACCCCGCCGTTTCAAATCTTAGCCCTGCACCAATAGCGTTGGCATAATAATCGGTCAGGTCTTTTTCGTTTTGAGTGGTCATGAGCATATATCGAACATGCCCGTTGAACTGCCCTTTCTTAAATGCATTTAGTAAAGACGTTGTATCATTCGGTAGTTGCCTTTGCCCTTTGTACATAGGGTTTTTATCGGTTGCCTCATTGGGTTGCGATATTGATAATAATACCATTTGCAGCGATACCAAAAGCAATAGAATTCTTTTTACCATTATGCTGTTTTGTTTAGAAGCCCGACTTTAAATAACTCCATCCATTTTCTTCTTTCATAATCACTTCACCTACGCCGGAGGGTACAAAATCGGCTTCGGCAATCATATCGGCTTTGGTAATGTTTCTTTGCCGCATCGTGTTTTCACAAGCTGCAAATGCAACTCCTGTTTTCTTATATTCGGCTATCTTTTTTTGTTGCGTAGTTTTAGCGGCTACTAGTAATTCTATGCCTGAGCCATGCGCCACCACTTCAATCTGCACACTATCGCCCCATATTTCTTTGAGGTGTTTGATGTTGTTCATTAGGCCTTTCCATGCTGCCGTGTCGTTATTGCTAACATGTATTACTACTTGATGTTTTACAACTTTGCTCACCTTGTTTACATTACTGTTTTGACTTTGACCTATATGCTTTCTTTGGCAAAAAGATGCAAATGAAATTCCCATAAGCAGCAGAAAAAAGCCAACCTTCTTGTTGTTCATTTTATAATTGTTTGAAGTTTTATAGATGTGCATATTGTATTGTTTTATTAACAAACGTTGGATAAAGCTGTATTGCAATACCCAAAGGTACAAGTAATGCCCCGCCGCGGCGGGGACGATGTTCCATAATGAACTAACAGTTGATTACCAAATAAGTCCTTTTTGAAATCATTAATACAGGCTATTTCAAAGTTGTTTTATTGATTGAAATTTTCTGGTTTTTCTGTGCCAACACAATTGGCTTAAACGGCCCATACTTATGTTGCTTTTCAGAAAATGTATCGGTATAAGGTCCAAAGGGATGATCGACAGGCTTGGCGGATTTGTCAGGCCAATCTTTGGGCACATTGATGTGTCGCCTTGTTTGTGTTTCTACAAACGCTGCAACATCCCAGGCTTCTTCATCGCTTAGTTGCGGGTATTCGTATGTAGTACCCTGTGGCATGTTGTACTTTACGTACTTGGCCATATTGCTAAGCCGGTACAAGCCTGCACCGTCATTAAAACTATTACTCCCCCACAATGCAGGATATGTAAATTCAGTTTTATCTTCGTTGTAAACGCCTTCACCATTTTCCTGATGGCAACTTTTACATTTGTAAGCATAAATAATTTGACCTTTTTCCGGATCGGCAGCCCGGTCCAGAAATGCCAGGTCTTTAAAGCCCGACCCAGCTGCTTTTTGTCCTTTCTTTACATTGCTTCCTATAAAGCTGATATAGGCAACTATGGCCTGCATTTCTTTGCTTAAGCTATCTATTGGCTTTCCGTCTAAACTGCGTTCAATGCAATCATTTACTCTTTTGTAAATATTCTCTACAGTACCGCTTCTTGCCCTGAACTTTGGATAGAGCGAAGCGACAGAACCATAATTATTTCCAAACACAGCAGTGCCTGCCTGAAGGTGACAGTTTTGGCAATTCATTCCATTGCTTATTTTTGAAACGGTACCGTTTGGCCCTAAATATTTGGCAGTATGCGCTATTAATTCTTTGCCATATTCTACCTGCTTTTTATGACCGGGATCTGTAATGATGCTGATGTCTTGTGGTATCCAATATGCAACAGTGTCTTTGTTTGATGGGCTGTTTGTTGAAGCTGAATTGCTTGATTGTAAAGGCTTATTGTTGTAGTAAAGTATAAATGGAACAGAAAGCAGGACAAAAATAAAGCCCCCAATTATAAGCAACCATTTTTGAGTTTGCGAAAGGTGCTTTGAAGGTTCATTGATATCATCGTATTGATTTGGCATGGGCAGTAATTCTATGAAGATTAATGGGGAAGTTTTTCTCTAAAATAACCATATACCCATGTACCTGCAATGGCGCTGAATAAAGTTACTATAATTACTGTTGCACCTGTTCCTATTTGTGCAAATAGTGGCCCGGGGCATGCACCTGTAATGGCCCAGCCTAAACCAAATAATAGTCGGCCATACACCTGCCCTTTGTTGAATGTCTTGGTATGAAATTCTATCTTTTCACCGTACAATGTTTTTATGTTGAATCGTTTAATCATCCAAACGGATAGGATACCCACAATTACGGCACTGCCTATAACCCCGTACATGTGAAAGGATTGAAGCCTAAACATTTCCTGAATGCGAAACCAACTTATTATTTCTGCTTTTACAAACACTACTCCGAACAGTAAACCAACGATAAGGTACTTGATGTTGTAATACCATTTGTGTGTAAGATGACTTTCATTTACACAAATTGCGTCTAATGAACGTACTTCAAAATCTGTGTTAGTATCTATGGTTTGCATTAAATAATAGTTAGAGTGAAAGGATAAATGGAAGTATAAAATTCGCCATGATGAACCCACCAATCATAAAGCAGCAAGTGGCAATAAGTGACGGCCATTGCAAAGTTGATAAACCCATGATGGCATGACCGCTGGTGCAGCCACCTGCATACCTTGTTCCAAAGCCTACGGTGAAACCCCCGATCACTATGAGTATAAAACCTTTTAGTGTAAGTAATGCTTGCCAGTTAAATAATTGACGGGGAACAAGACCGTAATAATCAGTAATGCCATATGCTGCAAGTTTATTGGATAGCTTTGTACTTATGTGTAAAGGTTCAGGGTTAGCTAAAAGATTCGCTGCAATCATTCCACCCAAAAAAATACCGGTAACAAAAAAAAGGTTCCATATTTCCTTTTTCCAGTCGTACTTAAAGAAGGGAATGTTGGCCGGTAAACAGGCTGCACAAACATGGCGCAACGATGAACTAATGCCAAAAGACTTATTGCCGAGGATCAGCAATACAGGTACAGTTAAACCAATCAAAGGACCGGCAATATACCACGGCCACGGGTGTTTGAGCCATTCTATAAAATTCATAGCTTATTGAAGTAAGATGCTTAGGGTATGCTGTTATATTTATTGCTCACTATTATAAAATTGCCGAAGGAGGAAATGCAACAATATCATTTATGGAACCAGCTGATTCACATCTTCCCAGGTTCCACCATTAATGACATTTTTAAAGCCATTTTGCTCAAGTATTGTTTTAGCCTGACCGCTACGGTTTCCGCTACGACAAAATACTACAATATTTTCTTTTCCTTTAAACGAGTCTAATTGCGATGGAACACTACCCAATGGAATGTTTAAAGCACCTTTTGCACTACCTCCTGCAAATTCGCCGGGTTCTCTAACATCTACCAGGAAAGCACCCTGTTCTATAACTTTTTTTAAATCTGCGGTTTGTCCACCGCCAAATAGTGGTTGAAGAAAGCTCATTGTTTTTGTTTTTTATGCTTTAAATTTATTGATAACACCTGTTAGGCCGGCTTTAGGTACTACACCACTTTGCCTCCACTGCACCTTGCCGTTTTTGAATAATATTAAAGTTGGTACACCCTGCACTTGATAATCGTTTGCAGCTTGCGGGTTTTTATCAACATCTATTTTTATGATGGTAACTGCGTCTCCCATTTCCTGTTTCACATCTTTTAAAATGGGCGACATCATTTTGCAAGGGCCACACCATTCTGCAAAAAAATCTACCAAAACCGGTTTGTCTGATTGTATGATTTCGTTAAATGTCATGAGTGTTTTTTTCAGGTTCTTTTAAAAGTTGTTTTTTGTTTTCTTTTTTGAAAATACCAAATAGCAGCGCACCCATTAGCGCTCCGTAAAGTGTACTGTTCACAGGTTTAGATGTAATCATGCAGGTGCCCGATGCACAACCTATTTGTTGATAGTATAAGTACCCTGCAACACCTCCGACCAATGCTCCAACTATGTAGAGTGTATTTTCTTTAAACCACTTCTTCATAAATAATGTCTTTATTGGTTTCGGATGTTTTAGAAATCGGAGTTGCACATCGACCCACTCCGCAGCAGCCTATATTAAATAAGGGCATAATTGTGAATAGGCTTCCCAAAATTCCCATTGTCAAATTTTTTGTAATAATTGATTGTGCAATTATGAAAATGCCAACTGCAAGTCTTAAAAACCTCATGAAATTCCAGTTATGTAAAATAGTGTCTTTCATATTTTGGTGTTTTGCTTAACAAAACCGTCATCATTTAATACAATTGAACCGGGTCTCTTATTTTAGTCTGTAAAGTTATCTCTTGTAAAATTATTTATTGGTAACAAAGGTTACATTGGTTAAAGCTTATTCTTATTCGGTTAAAATACTAAAGGAATCAATCTGTAAGTTTGTTTATGATAATCCTGGTATGCTTCAAATTTTTGGAGAAGTAATTTCTCTTCCAGGGTAAGCTTAATAATTAATACAATAATTAGTGCTATTACAAGTACTGTTCTTAGCAAACTGAAATTACAAAGGAGTAATCCAACACAGAATAACAGTACTGCTGTGTACATAGGATGCCGGATATACTGATAGGGCCCATTTGTGATTAATGTTGCATTAGCCGCTGGCTCGGGCATGATCCTCAATTTACTTTTTCGCATGGCGAATGCTGCCCAGCCTATAAGCAGAACTGATACAATTAAAAGTGAAGAAGCAAATAAGTTCATTTTGCTAAATACTGTTCCGCCTAACAAAACAAAAATTATAGTGAACTGTAAGAAAACCAGCGTTTTCGATTTGATGGAACTTTTAAAGGCTGTATTCATAATTTAATTATCAGAAACAAGTGCTTGATTATGCTTTCATCACCTTGCTTTGGCAAACGAAATCAGTTTTGGGCAATGCCGTTTCGCTGATTGCTTTAAAGCCTCCGGCTACTTCCGTGAAATTTCTATACCCTCTTGCCTGTAGGATTGAGGAAGCTACCATACTCCGGTAACCGCTTGCACAGTGCATGTAAAAATGCTCATCGGGGTTAATATCTTTTATCCATTCATTAATGGCAGCCAAGGGTCTATTGTAAGCATCTTCTATATGCTCTGCCGAATATTCCGATTCTTTTCTAATGTCAAGAATTTTGTCTTTGGCTATATCCACTTCCGTTGCAAATTGATCTGCAGTAATTCTGTCTACTACATCGGCTTCTTTACCTGCCTCTAGCCATGCTGCAAAGCCACCTTTTAAATGTCCTACAACATTGTCAAAACCCACACGGCTAAGGCGGGTTACTGCTTCTTCTTCCTTACCGTCGTCAGTAACCAAAAGCAAGGGTTGCCTTACATCTATTATCATGGAACCTACCCAAGGAGCAAAATCTCCTGCCAGTCCAATATTGATTGATTGCGGAATAAATCCTTTATAAAAATCAGCACCGGATCTTGTATCCAATATCAAAGCATCTGTAGTTTCTGTGCAGTCTCAAACTCATCGGGTGTAAGCGCCTTCATGCCGTGACTTAATACCGAATCAAAACTTTCGTAGCCTTTTTTGTTCATGGCCACATTCAATCCAAAATATCCCGGAGGGGGTTGCAGTCCATCTGTTACAGCCTTTACAAATGCTTCTTTATTGGGTTGGTTAAGGGCGTAGTTCACCCTTTTTTGATTGCCTAAAGTATCTACTGTTTCTTTCATCATGTTCTTGCCGCAGGCACTACCTGCGCCGTGTGCAGGATACACAATTACATCATCAGACAGTGGCATTATCTTGGTCAACAGACTTTCATAAAGTAAGCCTGCCAACTCATCCTGCGTCATGTGTGCAGCTTTTTGTGCAAGATCGGGACGGCCAACATCTCCCAGAAACAATGTATCACCGCTGAAAATGCAATGATCTTTTCCGCTTTCATCTTTCAACAAAAATGTAGTGCTTTCCATAGTGTGACCCGGGGTGTGCAATACTTTTATAGTAATGTCACCAACTTTAAACTCTTCGCCATCTTTTGCAGAAATACAATCAAATTCACAAGCTGCGTTTGGACCGTAAACAATAGGGGCACC
>JANPGE010000215.1:0-6364 GCA_031423805.1 Segetibacter sp.
TTTCGCCATTTTTTTTCATTGCAAGTAGCAATTGGACTCTTGGTTTTAAAAATGGAATCGATTTTTTTAAAATCGTGTTCAATTCTTGAATGCTTTCTTTAACAGGGATAAATAATGAATTTGACATAATGAATTATATAACAGACCAAAAGTAAATAAAAAAAAGCAAACAAAAAAATTGGTCTGCTATGAATTTCAAATTGGTATAAAGGGATACATTTATAATAATCTTTTAACTAAATAATCTGCACCACATTAATAACTTACACTTATGAGAACGATTTTACAAAAATTAATCCCCTTTTTTCTTTTATTAATTGTAAACCAATGCTATTCCCAAAAAGTAGCAGTGATTGGCACAAATAATCTTACACCAGATGGTTTTAGTTTTGTGGTCACTAAAGATTTAGCTAGTGGAGAAGTAGTATATTTTACAGAAAACGAATATAGTGAAGCTGGTAATGCATTTAATAGTTTGGAAGAATCAGTAGTTGTGTTTACTGCCGGGGCAGTAATTACAAAAGGTAATGTCATATTTGTAAAAGAGATTTCTACAGATGTATTTTCAGTAATTTGTACAGGTAATAATGTTTGTGGAACTGCCGTAAAAACCCCTACAAGTGGAAATTTTGCCTTAGCTACTGCCGGAGAGGGAATTTATGCTTACAGTGATGTAGATAATGATCCCACAAATGGTGTTACTGAAATTTATTCAGTTTTTTATACAGGTAATGCCGATCAGGTACCCAATATTAACGGAGGATTGATACCGACTGGTCAGAATCCAATCAGTGACTTTCCCAATGCAATAGTTATTCATGGTTTTCCTGCATTAGCCCCTGACAGGACAGAATTTAAAATAACTTCATCAGATCGTACTAATGTCACTAAGGCCATTTTAGAAAATCCGGCTAATTACCTTCATGCACAAACAAATGCAGATTTATCTACTGTATTTTTTACAAATTTATCTTTGGTTCCACCACTTAGTTTAACTTTCTCTGCCAAAACAGATGTTTCATGTTTTGGCGGGTCAAATGGGGCAGCAAGTACAAATGCCGCAACAGGTGGTGTTCCTCCTTATTCTTATAACTGGACTCCTGGTAACCCTACAGGGGATGGCACTACTTCTGTTACGGGTCTTACTTTTGGAACCTGGACATGTACGGTTACTGATGGTGCAGGAAGTACCGCAGTTCAAACATTTAATATTACACAACCAAATGCGATACCAACACCAAATATTTCATCAGGCAGTTCAACTAGTTTCTGTTCTGGTGGCTCCGTAGTTTTAACCTCAGGTTCGCCGGGTGGCAATCAATGGTATATAAATGACAACCCCATAGGTGCTGCTACCAATCAGGATTATACTGCAAATGCAAGTGGTACTTATACAGTGGTGGTTACCTCATCCGGTTGTAGTTCTGCTCCTTCTAATGGCATAGCAGTAACAGTTAATCCAACTTCTTCCACACCCACTATTACCGCAGGTTCTACTACCTTTTGCACAGGTGGATCCGTTGTTTTATCATCCAGTTCTGTAACCGGCAATCAGTGGTATGTAGCAGGCAGTTCCATTGGTGGAGAAACCAATCAAACTTATACTGCTAGTGCAAGTGGCTCTTATACAGTGGTGGTAACTTCGGGTGGTTGCAGTTCAGATCCTTCCTTGGGTATGGTGGTTACAGTTAATGTACCTACTATATCAGATACAACAGCAGCAGTTTGTAATAAATTTACATGGCACGACAGTACTTATAAAATATCAACTAACGCAATATGGCATACTACCAATGTTAATGGATGCGATAGTACAAGAACACTTCATCTTACTATTTTATCTGTAACATCTACTGCAGCTAAAACCGATGCTTCCTGCTTTGGTACTGCTACTGGTTCTATTATTGTAACTCCAACCTATGGTGTAAGTCCGTTTACTTATCGCATAGGTACTGTTGCAGCTTACGGGGCTTCCAATACTTTTAATAACCTGCGGGCGGGCAATTATAGAGTATCTATATTGGATGCAAACGGTTGTGCCGGCATCACCAGCCAGGTAATTATTACACAACGCATTGCCGTAACCGGCACTTCGGTTGTAACCAATGCAACCTGCCATGGTTTAGCAAATGGGTCAATAACTGTTACACCAACAACAGGCACTGCACCTCACACTTACAGGCTTGATAATATCGGTACATTTACAACATCCAATGTATTTAATAATGTTAGTGCAGGGGCTTACCGGGTATATATAAAAGATGCAAATAGTTGTGTTGGCAGTATTGTTGTAAGCGTAACGCAGCCAACTAAAGTAAGTGGCACTTCCACCAAAACAGACGAAACCTGCCCCAATGCTAAAAATGGTTCTATAACAGTAACAGGTGCAGGGGGTACATCACCTTATAGTTACCGGTATGGAGGAACAGGTTCCTTTACCTCAAATAACATTTTCAACAACCTGAAAGCAGGTAGTTACAGGGTTTACGTAAATGATGCCAATAATTGTATTGGATTTCCCATACTTACAACTGTTGGTCAGACATTACCAATTTGCCCTGTTTCAACATTTGCCAAAGAACAAAAGGCTACTGAAACAAACAAAAAACCCTTGCAACTAACCTTGTCACCAAATCCAAGTACAAATAACTTCACCTTAAATATAATTTCATCCAAACAGGAGAGTGTTCAGTTAAGGATAATTGATGTAAACGGGAAAACGGTTCAATCATTTAAAGGAACGGCTTCAAGGGTTTATCATTTTGGTGATCAATTTGCGCCAGGTATTTATTTGATAGAAGTAAAACAGGGGGATGATGTGAAAGTAATAACGGGGGTTAAAATCAAACCTTAAAAAGGAGATTGATTGTACAAACAGATAACTATAAAAACAGCCGCTATAAATAAAATTGTAGCGGCTGTTTAATTTATACCCTTAATAGTTTGAAATGAAATTCATTATTTTTCTATTAGCAATAAATCCCTCTGTGTTTAAATGAAGCGAAATTAAATGGGAGGATAATTTTAATTTATTTTGGTATGTAAAAAAATGTGAATGTGGAAACGCGATTCATCGCGTTTGTCTTAAATTAATTAATCCAAATACGAGGTATTTGCAATTCACCTGTTTTATTGTAGAATATTTTAATCCCTTTTTTTGAAAAAACGATGAATCCCTTTTTTAGGATACGCGATGAATCCCTTTTTTAGGATACGCGATGAATCGCGTATCTACAGAAATATTTCATTATTTCTTCTGCATCGCATTGCCACCACTGCTTTGTCCTCTGCCACCGCGGTTTGTTTCTTCTTTAAACAAATCAAACCGGCTTGGCATTTCCCTCATTGGCCATTGGCCATTAGCTTCGTTTATGTCGGCTGTCTCTTTGTTAGGGTCTAGTTTTATGGCGGTTACTTCTTTGTCTTTAATAAATACTTTGTTAGCTTGCTGTTCATTCAGCTTCCATATGTTTACTGGTATTTTTTCAATCTCGGTGGTACCGTCTTTGTAGGTCCATTCAATAATAATGGGCATGACCATGCCGCCCTTGTTGCTAAATGTAAGTTGGTAAATATTTTTATCCTTCCACTTGCTTTCGTTTTCTTTATCGCCAGCTGCCATGCTTTCTTTATCTTTCCTTTCGTTGTTAAATTGTTCTGTTGCTTCTTTGTTGAAATAATAAAAATCACGAAGAGCAGTGTCTTCATTCACAGCATATTTACGATTAGTTTCCAGTTTATTTTTTTGAAGATGAATAGGTTCAAAAGTTGGTTTTGCTGTTCGGGCAGCATCCATACGATACCATTTTACACTGTCCAGCGAAATGTCCACAGGATCTGTACCATAAAACCATCCTCTCCAAAACCAGTCCAGGTCTGTGCCGCTTGCATCCTCCATGGTTCTGAAAAAATCTGTAGGTGTAGGGTGTCTGAACGCCCAACGTTTGGCATATTCTTTAAAAGCAAAATCAAACAATGGCCTGCCCAATATGGTTTCACGTAAAATATTCAGTCCTGTTGAGGCTTTGCCATAAGCATTGCTACCTACATTGGCAACTGCATCTGCCTTGGTCATTATAGGTTCCAGCTTGTCTTTAGGCAATTTCATGTATTCTACAATCTTGTGTGCCGGTCCCCGGCTCGATGGGAAATTTGGATCTAATTCCTGCTCGGTCAGGAACTGTACAAAGGTATTCAATCCCTCATCCATCCACCACCATTGCCGCTCATCGCTGTTTATGATCATTGGGAAGAAGTTGTGACCCACTTCGTGAATAATAACACCAATCATACTGTTTTTACTAGACTCACTATAAGTACCATCTTTTTCTGCACGGCCAAAATTCATAGAAATCATAGGATATTCCATTCCATTAGCAGCTTCCACAGAAATAGCTACAGGATAAGAATATGGAATGGTATGCTTACTATAAACCTTTAGGGTATGCGCTACTACTCTTGTTGAAAATTTATGATAGAGTGGATAAGCTTCTTTGCCATAATAACTCATGCACATAATCTTATGGCCTTCAATATTAATAGCCAAGGCATCCCAAACAAATCTCCTTGATGAATTAAATGCAAAGTCGCGAACATTTTCTGCCTTATAAACCCAGGTTTTAGTTGTTGCAATTTTGGTTTTACTGGCTTGTAATGCTTCATCTAATGTAACTACTTCTATAGGTTGTGATGATGATTGCGCCTGTTGCCAACGGCTATATTGTGCAGAGGTCAACAAATTTTTATAATTCTGACATTCACCGGTTGCTGCAACTATATGGTCGGCAGGTACAGTGATGTTGACTTTAAAATTACCAAAACACAAGGCAAACTCGGGTCCACCAATAAATTGTAAAGTTTGCCACCCCTGAAAGTCGCTATAAACGGCCATACGGGGATAAAACTGTGTAATGGAATATAAGTTGTTGCTGTCTACTGCAAAGAACTCATAACCGCCCCTGCCGCCACGTGTTGCTTTATCATTTATCTTATAATTCCAGTCTATTTTATATACAAATGATTGTCCGGGTTGCAGGGCTGATGGTAAGTCAATACGCATCATGGTTTGGTTGATCGTGTAAACCAACGGACGTAAAGCTGCATCGGCCACTCGGGTAATGTTAACACCATACCCTTGCAACTTACGCCAAGGCTCCAGATTGGTAAGCTGTGCATCGCTCATGCGGTTTTGCATGGTGCTATTGCCGCTGTGATTGTTGTCGCTGTTGGGGTTGTGAAAGTTCTCGTCTATCTGCATCCACAGGTAAGTGAGTGGAGTGGGAGAGTTGTTGTAGTAAGTAATGGTTTCACTGCCTTTCAACAAATTGTTTGGCTCGTCTATTTCCAAGGCCATATCGTAGTCGGCGCGTTGCTGCCAATACTTAGGCCCGGGTGCGCCACTCGCTGTGCGGTATTCATTTGGCGAAGCCAATAAATAATTTAATTCCTCAAACTTATTGCCGTGGTTAACGCCGGGGTTGTTGAATTGGCAAAAGCTATTTGCAGCTACAACCATTAATCCCAAAAAACAAAAAAGTCGCTTATTCATTACTAATTTTTAAAGTAGATCGTTAGAAGTAAAAACCTAAAACTACTGCTTGCAAATATCATTATTTACCCCAAAGAAATTTTAAGTTTTACATGGAAGGTATCATGAGAAAATACTGATTGCTTTAATGCATTAATTAATCTTTGAATTCGTATTCTTAAATCATCATTAAAATGGTATTCTTGTTACTGCCATTTTCAGGGCTACACCGAATATACACCCACTTACAAAAAGCAAATATTCACGTCTGTTGATTTTTATAACATTAATGCATACGAAAGTGATCAACAATAGTATAAAAACAATAAGTAATTGTCCTACTTCCAGACCAATATTGAAAGCAAGCAACTGAACAACAATTGAACTTCCTCGCCCAAGAAGGCTACGCAAATAATTGCTAAAACCTAGTCCATGAATTAATCCAAAGAATAAAGCCATGAAGTAAATGACAGAATAATAGGTTTTGAACACAAATTTTTTGACAAATAGATTGCTTGCAGCCGTCAGCACAATAGTTACAGGAATTAAAAACTCAACCCAAAGAGACGAAATAGGAATATAGTTAAAAACACTTAACGCCAAAGTGAGAGAGTGACCGATTGTAAATGCTGTAATTAACAACAGTATTTTTTTCCAATCAGAAAAATGGTAACGAATACATAAGGCAGTCAAAAAAATTATATGATCCAAACCTTTGAGAGCCATAATATGCTGTCTTCCTAAAGAAAAATAAAGTAAAAAGTCATTCATTATTTTATAATAATAAATATATATTTTAGGCTGTTTTATAATAGTATATAATATTTTATAACCAAT
>JANPGE010000216.1:0-21362 GCA_031423805.1 Segetibacter sp.
GCTACAAAATATTGGAAAGACCTTTACTTAAGTGGTAATGCAAATATTAGTGGCAATTCTCAATTTACCGGAACTATTAGCGTTGGGGGTAATACAGTTTTAAATAGGGATTTGTACGTTTCCGGAACAACTACTTCAGGAGGTAACATAGCATTTAATAATAGTGCTGCAAATACAATTCAGTTTGCATCACCTATTGTAGGAGGTAATGCAATGCTTAATATGTTCCCTTCAGGTATACAAAACCCTGATCGTATGGTACTAGGTCACTCACCATCTTTTCCAAACTGGGGTTTACAATATCAGGATGCAACTGATAAATTTAATTTCCTTTCAGATAGTTTTCCTGTTCTTACTGCAGATTTGGGAGGTCGTAAAGTTGGGATAGGCACCAATGCACCAGCTTATCAACTTGACATAAATGGCAGAATGCGATTGAGAACTGAAAATTTTGGTGCAGGATTAACAGCAGGTATCTGGTATAATAAAGCAGACAACTCCGGCGTAGCAAATTTTGTAGGAAATCTTAACGATAGCTTATTTGGCATTTATGGTAATACTTCCGGTTGGAGATTCTTTTTCGATCACAAAAATGGCAACATGGGAATAGGTACCAGCAATCCAAAAGTTGCGCTTTCATTTCCTGCTGCTACAGGAAAGAAAATTTCATTGTATCCCGGTGGATCAGGGGATGTGGGAATGGGCGTGTATGGAAATGAATTCAGGCTTCATTCAGATTATTCAGGTGCCGACATCACCTTTGGATATGATAATTATACCAACGGATTTACAGAAAGAATGAGAGTGAAAGGAGATGGCAGGGTATGTATTGGAACTACAAGCCCGGCTAATGGATATTTACTTTCTGTAAATGGAAAAGTGATAGCTACCGAAGTACGGGTTGAATCAAAAGTAAACTGGCCTGATTATGTTTTCAACAACGATTATAAATTACTTTCTTTAGAAGAACTTGAAGCTAGTATAAATGCAAACAAACATTTACCCGGTATACCATCTGCATCTGAAATAAAAGAAGGTGGTATTATGTTAGGTGCTATGCAAACCAAAACAATAGAAAAAGTAGAAGAAAATACACTTTACATTATTGAGCTAAACAAGAAAATCAAATTGCTTGAAGATAAAATTGAGCTACTAACAAAAGCTGTTAAATAATCTTTTCATATCAATCTATTGATTAACAATTTAAAACGTAAAGAATATGAAAAGTAAAATAAAACAACTCGTATACTTTGCCATCTGCATCCCGATAATCCTTATGATAGCTTATCCCGGAAGTAAAGCAATGGCACAGAAAGGCGACAGGCCAATTAATCCAAAATTGCAGGGATTAGCCAAAGGAGGCAGTACTGCAAATTGGGTTGACTTTAGAGAAGGATCTACAATTAACCCTGTTACTATTTTTACTGATCTAAAAGAAGGGTTTGATTTATCCGACAATGATCAAATGAAAGTGGCAAAAACAGTGAAGGATGAAATAGGATTTAACCATTACAAGTATCAGCAATACTATAAAAACCTGAAAGTTGTATTTGGCGAATACATAGTTCACCAAAACGCTACCGGTTTTGTACAATCTGCAAATGGTCGCCTTATCAATGGTTTGCAGCTTGGAAATACACCTTCGCTTTCTGAAAAACAAGCTTTGGAGAGTGCCCTTGGCTTTATGAATGCTAAAAAGTACCTGTGGCAAAATACTGAAATGGAAAATGAATTAAAGCGTTCAGAAAAAAATGCAAACGCTACATATTATCCTAAAGGAGAATTGGTTTTCGCACCTGCAAAATCTGAAGGACCTACAGCATCTGATTACAAACTTGCATGGCACTTTAAAGTGTATACAGACGACCAAAGTGTAATGGCCAAAAGTGTATATGTAGATGCGATTAATGGAAAAGTAATCAATCATGCAGACATAGCTATGAGTTGCTCGGGTGGCACAGGTGCTTCTGCTTTCAATGGCAATGTATCTGTAAGTACACAGTTGAGTGGAGGATCTTATCGCTCTTTAAATGATTGTCAGACTACCCAAATAAGAGTGTACAATTGCAATGGTGGTGGTGCATCTAATACTTACTATACTGATGCTGATAACACATGGACCAACGCATCTGCAGTTCAGGCCCAATGGGGTGCAGCACAAACTTATAGTTACTATAACCTGACCCATAGCCGTCAAAGCTGGGATGGTGCAAACGGAGATATGATTGCTTATAACAACTCCAATGCTCCTGGACTCGGGGTGAATAATGCATGTTGGGGTTGCACTGGTAACAATACTATTTATGGTGCCGGTAGTACTGCCGCAGCAACAGATGACTGGAATACAAATGACATCATGGGACATGAGTTTACACATGGTGTTACACAAGCAGCTGCAGGGCTGGTTTACAGTAACGAATCGGGAGCTTTGAACGAATCCTTCAGCGATATATTTGGTGAAATGGTAGAAAGCTGGTCAGAAGGATTTTGCGACTATTTGGTTGGTGCAGACAGGGGAGCAATCAGAAGCTTTATCTCACCAAATACTTATGGCGATCCTGATACTTACCTGGGCACTAATTGGTACACAGGGACTGCTGACAATGGTGGTGTACATACCAATAGTGGTGTACAAAACCGTTGGTTCTATCTGCTATCAGAAGGTGGAAGTGGAACAACAGACTTTGGTGTACCTTATAACGTGACCGCAATAACCAGATTTAAAGCCAGACTGATTGCTTATAGAGGCCTTGATTTATATCTTACCTCTTCTTCTACTTATATAGATGCAAGGGCTGCTTCACTACATGCTGCTTTTGATTTGTATGGTCAGTGTTCTGCCGAAATCATTGCGGTAGGTGATGCATGGCATGCAGTAGGGGTTGAATCACAGTCTGCACAGTTTGTTAATAGTGCATGTGGCACCTTCTCAAATGGAGAGTTTGTTCAGGCCATATCGCAACTTAACAGTGGTGGAAGCGGTTGTACAACTACTGTAAACTCGGCTGCAAGTACTGTATATTTTACAGCAAGGGACAGAGTGGTATTGAGCCCGGGCTTTAGAGCAACAGCAGGTTCTAAGTTTGTTGCCTATCTTGAACCATGCTCTTCTACTATGTGGAAAAATGGTAATGATGGCGCCCCTATGAGCGATATAGAAAAGGGCATCAAAAATGTAGTACCGATTGTATCAGCTAAAGAAGCCATAAAAAATTCTTCTGCTACTACTGAAACTATTGCAATTAATCCAAACCCTTTTACTACAAGTTTCGAATTGTCTATCAATGCTAAGCAAGATGTAAAGGCACAGGTGAGCATCTTCAATTCACTTGGGTCTAAAGTGGATACAAAAGCAGGCATCAATGTCAGTAAAGGTTTCAACAAAATATCTTTTGATGGTTCTAACTATTCAAAAGGTGTTTACATGGTTGAGATTAATATGAACGGTGAAAAGACTGTAAAGAAAATATTGAAAATGTAATGGAGTTATGAGTGTTGAGTTATGAGTTCCATTACAATGCCTAAATAATACAAAAAGCCGCTCTAACCTAAGTGTTGGAGCGGCTTTTTATAGTCAAAATTTAATAATAATCAAAACTGGTACGGGCTACCTTCTAAATATAGAGAGAATTCTAATTTCCCCCAACTCTATCATAAATACAAGATTACTTACCGCAATTAACCCGGAAACACTTTCAATAAAAATTAATCTCTCCAATTTTATATCATTCGCAGCCTCAGCTAACTCATTGAAAAAAAATCTTCGATTTTCGAAATAAAATTTTAACATTTGCATATGTCAGTAATGCATTTTTTGCTTCCTTTCATAACAACCAACAACTACTTTTTAGCTTATACTCTTAATTGAGCAGAATTAAATTTTGTGTTGTTTACATCTTACCTATGATTAGCTCTGCTAGTAATTATTATTAATTGCTTTATTACTTTTTACAACTGTTTTCTCTTTTTTTATCATTTAATAAAACCAAATTAACAATGAAAACGAATGCTTCAAAAGTTATCTGGCTTATGTTGTTTGTGGGCTTTTTTGCCATGAGCAGCATAAGTGCCCAAACTGCAAGAGTACTTACAGATGTTGCAGAATCTTCTATCCCAATCAAAGGTGAACGTTACACTACAGCCAAACGCTACAGGACATTGCACCTTGACAAGCAGTCAATGCAGCAATTTCTGATGTCAGCACCGGAAAAAGGCCTGAATGCAGGCCGCAACAGCAACACGATTTTCAACATGCCTATGCCTGATGGCAGTTCTACCCGTTTCGCTATTTATGAAACATCGGTAATGGAACCGGAATTGGCCGCAAAATTTCCTGAAATAAAAACCTACGCAGGCCAGGGTATAGATGACCCAACTGCTACAGTTTGGTTAGACCAAACACCACTTGGCTTCCACGCCATGGTACTTTCTCCAAAAGGAACCGTATTTATAGATCCCTATAGCAAGGGCTCTACCGAAGATTACATTTGCTATTTCAAAAAAGACCAGATAAAAAAAGGTACATGGAACTGCGAAACAGCAGGTTCTTACAATACAGATAATTTTAAAAGCATCATCCCTAAAGAATTGTATGCCCAAAAAAGTTCCGGTACGCAATTGCGTACTTACAAACTTGCCCTTGCATGCACGGGTGAGTATGCAGCATTTCAGGGCGGCACAGTGCCGTTAGCCATGGCTGCTATGGTTACCACTATGAACCGGGTAAATGGTGTGTATGAAACTGAAGTTGCAATACGCATGAACATGGTGGCAAATAACAATTTACTCATTTATTTAAATGCTGCCACTGATCCTTATACAAATAATAATGGCAGCACCATGCTTAGCCAAAACAACACCAACTGTAACACTGTAATAGGCGCTGCGAACTATAATATTGGTCACGTGTTTAGTACAGGTGGCGGTGGTATTGCGGGTCTTGGTGTAGTATGCGGAGGTAACAAAGGCTTTGGGGTTACAGGTTCTGGTGCACCGGTTGGTGATGGTTTTGACATAGATTATGTGGCTCACGAAATCGGCCACCAATTTGGGGGCAACCATACATTTAATAGCGTATTGGGTGCTTGTGGCGGTGGCAATAGAAATGCCTCTACTGCTTATGAATCCGGGAGTGGTATCACTATTATGGCTTATGCAGGCATTTGCAGTACAGACGATTTAGCCCCTAATAGTATTGCCTACTTTCACACAGCAAGTTTTGATGAGATTGTAAATTTCAGCACTACAGGTGGAGGCAATGCTTGTGCTGCTACTACTCCTACAGGCAATGCCATACCGGTTTTTACCAACACGGGCACGCCAAAATCCATCCCGATATCTACTCCATTTGTACTAACAGGATCTGCTACAGATGCCAATGGGGATGCGCTTACTTATTCGTGGGAAGAATATGATTTAGGCCCAAGCGGTGCTTGGAATGTACAGTCCACATCTGCGCCTATGTTCCGTCCATTTGCCCCAACCACATCGGGGTCAAGGACATTTCCGAAAATTTCTGACATCATCAACAATACTACAACAGTTGGTGAATTGCTTCCTAATCAGGCACGCACTTTAAAATTCCGTTTAACCGTCCGTGACAACAGGGCCGGTGGTGGCGGAGTAATTCATCCGGATACCCCGTTGAATATTACCGTTGTAAACAGTGGCGGCGCATTTGCAGTTACGGCACCAAACACTGCAGTAAACTGGACTGGCGGTACAACACAAACCATTACCTGGAATGTAAGCGGCACCACAGGATCCGGTATTAACACTGCTAATGTGAAAATATCATTGTCAACAGATGGTGGCAATACCTATCCTATCACACTTCTCTCTACTACCCCTAATGATGGATCAGAAAATATTACAGTGCCCAACATTGCCACCACATTGGCAAGAGTAAAAGTTGAGGCTATTGGCAATATTTTCTTTGACATAAGCAATGTAAATTTTACTATTACCCCGGTTAGCTTTACCAGTATTACCACATCAGCAGTCAGCCCATTGGTATTTTGTGCAGGGGCTCCTTTGAATGTATCATTTACTACGAATGGTGCAGCAAGCGCAGGAAATGTTTTTAGGGCACAGTTGTCTAATGATACAGGTTCATTTGCAAGTCCTACTGTTATTGGTACACTTTCTTCAACTACGGCAGGAACTATATCTTGTGCTATACCATTAAATACCCCTGCAGGAAATGGCTACAGAATACGTGTTGTCAGTACTACTCCTATCGTAACGGGTAGTAACAATGGCGCAAACATCACAATAAATGCCAAGCCTACTGTAGGTGTATTACCGTCGGCTTCTATTACAGTTTGTTTCGGCAATTCGGTTATTTTGTCTGGTACAGGGGCAGTATCTTATTTCTGGAACGGTGGCATCACCAACGGAGTTGCTTTTGCACCGGCATCGTCTAACACATATACTGTATTAGGCTTAGATGCTAATGGCTGTGCAGATACCGCTTCTGCAACAGTTACAGTTAATCCGCTACCGGTAGTTGCACCAATAGCAGGGGGCCCCAGTGTTTGTTTAACCAACACCAAACAACTTACTGATGCTACTCCAGGTGGTACATGGAGCAGTAGCGATATAACAAAAGTAACCGTAACAAGTACTGCCTTAATAAAAGGAATTGCTGCCGGTTCTGCAGTAATTTCATATACAATTACGAACAACTTAGGTTGTACTAATAGCTCAAGTGTAACAATTACAGTAATAACTACATTGCCAACGGTAGCTGCAATAACCGGGAACAGAAATATTTGTATCGGCAGCACTTCACAGTTAGCTAATGCCACTATTGGTGGCTCGTGGAGTAGTAGCAATACGTTAATTGCACCCATCTCCAATACAGGATTAGTAACAGGAAATGCTGTTGGTTCAGCAGTTATCAGTTATACTACAGCACCAAACACAAGTGGCTGTACAAGGACTGCAACTGCTTCAGTAGCTGTTAAGGCATTACCATTAATAAAACCAATTACCGGCAGCCCTTATGTATGTGTTGGTGGCAACACTCAACTTAGCGATCTTACATTAGGGGGTACATGGAGCAGCAGCAACACATCTGTTGCAACTGTTGGCAGCACAGGCCTTGTTACAGGTGTTACGGCAGGTACAGTTACTATAACATACACTACTGCAGCCAGTGTTTATGGATGTGTTAATTCAACAAGTATTGTTGTATCAGTTAACCCTCCATCTGGTATAAGTAGAATAGCAGCGGCAGGCAACCCGATTTGTGCCAATGCAACTACAACTCTTACGGCAATAGGGGTAACAGGTGTAAACCCTGTAGTAACCTGGTACACAGGCCCGGGTGGAACAGGAACAAACCTGGGTACAGGATTAACTTTAACTAACAGGGCCCCGGGCCTTTACTATGCCCGTGTGACCAATGGTTGCGGTACAACACCTGCAGAAACTTTTATTGTTGTTTTATCTAAGCCAACAAGCAGCTCTGATACTACAGCAACCACATGTGGTGCATTTACCTGGAAAGGTGTTACTTATACTACCTCGGGAAATTACACCTACAAGACTATCAATTCTGTAGGATGCGATTCTGTTGTCACATTACACTTAACTATACAAACTATTTCACTTACCTCTACCAAAGTGAATGTAGGTTGTTATGGTAAACTAACAGGTTCAATTACTGTTACTCCAACAAGTGGTGTGCCACCTTACCGTTATAAAAACGGCGCAACCGGTGCTTATGTTACCACAAATACATTTAGCGGGCTAAGGGCAGGCACTTACACTATCTATGTTATAGATACGTTGGGATGTACAGGCAAAACCACCGTATCCATTACACAACCTTTGGCAGCAATTAGTGCTAGTGCTACCAAGATAGATGAAACATGCCCCGGCATGATGGATGGTTCCATAACAGTAACCGCTGCTGGTGGCACACCGCCTTATAGCTACCGTCTTGGTTCAGCAGGGGTATATGGACCAGCAAACACTTTTACAGGCTTAAAAGCAGGATCATACAGGGTTTATATAAATGATGCAAACAACTGTATAGGATATTCGATTGCGGTAACTATAGTAGATATAGCCCCAACCTGCTTTATGCAGCCTGGTATTGCAAAGGCTGATAATCCATTTATTAAAAGTAGCAATGCTTTAGAAGCAACCCTATCGCCCAATCCTGCAAGCGGTCAGTTTACACTCCAGGTAAATGCTTCAAAAAAAGATATCATTTCTATAAGGATTCTGGATGTGAACGGGAAATCTGTTTATACTACAAAAGGATTACCCGGTCAAACATTCAAATTTGGAGAATCTTATATGAAAGGAGTTTATCTGGTAGAGGTAAGGCAGGGAAATGAAATTAAAACTTTGAAAGCAGTCAAAAATTAGAAATTAAAGAATCGCAATTAAGTAAGAATTCCAGCCGCCCTGACTTGATGTTGGGGCGGCTGTTTTATTTGCAAGGATGTTCATCAATAAAAAGTAACCCTTCATGTATTTCTATTAAAAAAGTTCATTTCTCAACAATACTTTTGATTCAGCATAAAGATAAAAACTAAGTATTTTTTGAAATATATCTTTTCACCACCAAAATTTATTTTTTATATAAACCCTGAATTTGCATTTCCAATCCAAAAATATTGTAAATTGTAATCCCATTTTCTTTCGGAAAACCATTTGATCCTTCAACTATATCCCTGAAAAATCTATCCTGAGAAAAGTACCTATCCAAAGTACACATTGTATTACAATATCAAACAACATCAAATTTGTTTATAGAAATTTTTTGACTGTTTAATAATGTATTGAAACCAAAAAAATTATCAAAGCGGAGGACGCCGAAAATCCCATCCAAGAGTAGGCATAACTAAAACTGTAAAAAATGAAAAAACAATTACTGAAAATGGTTGCAGTAGCTACTGTAATCGTTTGTAGCTGCATGCAACATGCAACGGCACAATGGGGTGTAAACGGTACCCATATTTTTAACACCAATGCAGGCAATGTAGGTATAGGAACCGGTGCTGTTTTAACACCACCTGCACGACTAACTGTACAAGGTTCGGGTGGTGTACCTGCTGCTTCATGGGTAAGTGCAGGTGCGCCATTATTTGTAGGATATGGTGAAACGGCAATAGGTAATGCTGATTATATCCTCAACATGGGGGCTGCCGCCGCCAATGCCCGTCCTGTGTTCATTGGCAGAAGAAGCCGGGGTACATTAGGAGCACCAGCAGTAGTTAGCAACAATGATTTCCTGATGTCTTTTCTTTCATCAGGATATGATGGGGCTAACTTTCAAAATCCGGCAGGTATTGACTTTTATGTAGATGGTGTACCTGCAGCAGGTAGCGTGCCTGCACGTATCTCTTTTGTAACAGGTGCCAACAGTGCCACACGTGCAGAAAGAATGAGAATACTAAGTGGTGGTGATGTAGTTGTTACGACAGGTAGCCTGGGTGTGAACACGGGCAATCTGAATGTGGTAACAGGTAATGTAAATATTGGAACTGCAGCAACTGGTGCAAAACTGGATGTTAAAAGTTTATCGGGAAATGTCGCCAACTTCAACGGAGGTGCATCCATGTATATGGGTCTCTATGAAAATGATACTTACAGAGGTTACATAGGCTCATTTGCAGGTGCTAACCCCGATGTAGATTTTGGAACCGGTACCGGAAATACAACCGGTAAACTGCACCTTGCTATTCAGGCTGTTCCAAAACTGACTGTTGATGCGACAGGCAATGTTGGCATTGGCACAACAGCACCCGCCGCAAAACTTGATTTAAATTCTACTACTAGTGGTCTGTTGGCCAAATTTAACGGTGGCAACAGCATGTACATGGGTCTTTATGAAAATGACCTTTATCGTGGCTACATTGGTTCTTTTGCAGGTGCTGCATCCGATGTGGATTTTGGAACAGGAGGTGGTAACAATAGTGGTAAAACACACTTGGTTACTAAGGCCCAACCCCGCTTAACAGTGGATAGCATAGGTCAGATTGGAATTGGAACTACTTCACCAACAGCACAGTTAGATGTTTTCAACAACACTGCCAACAGGTCTCTGAACATAATTTCTTCGGCTGCTAACGGTCAGATTGCTAATATATCAACTACAGTTGCATTGGGCGTAGCCAATGATTTGCTGCAACTTGATTTACCTGCTTCACAACCTGCAGGTGCTCAATTTATAGAAGCAAGTTCAGGTGGAGTAAAGTTTGCCGTTAACTCTGACGGTAGCGTAGGGGTTGGTGGCAGTGCATTGACAGGCATAGGCTTAAGTGTACAGTTAGGTACTGATGCAGCTTTAACCTCGGGGGGGTACATTTTATCGGGGTTAACCAGTGGTACAAACATCATAATGGATAACAATGAAATCATGGCCCGTAACAATGGGGCTACTTCACGTCTCTATTTGCAAAACAGTGGTGGCGATTTGTCTATGTGCGTATCAAGTGGTGCAGTATCAATAGGTACAAATACTATAGCTACAGGCTACAAATTGAATGTGAACGGAAGAATAATCGGAACAGAAGTACGGGTAGACGCTCTTGCCAACTGGCCCGACTATGTATTTAGCCCTAACCACAAACTATTACCATTAGAAGATTTGGAAGCAAGCATAAATGCCAATAAGCATTTACCAGGTATACCATCGGCTACAGAAGTAAAAGAAAAAGGTATTATGCTGGGTGATATGCAAACCAAAACAATGGAAAAAGTGGAAGAGCTTACCCTGTATCTGATACAGCTTAGCAAAGAAAACAAAGCATTAAAAGCTCGTTTGGAGAAATTAGAAAACAAGTAATTTCTTTTTCACAATTATTGTTAACAATTAAAAACAAATTGATATGAAAAAGAAAATCATTCAATTAAAAATAATAACCGAAGGGTTACTGGCATTGCTGCTGTTGATAGCATGGCCGGCAAGTACCCTACTGGCTCAAAGCGCCGCGAAACCGGTTAGTCCATTGATGCAGGGATATGTAACAGGGGGCAGTACTGCCAACTGGCTGGAATTTAGGGAAGATGTAACCCTTAACCCTGCAACCATTTTTGAAGACCTGAAAAAAGCATTTGAATTATCAAATGATGATCAAATGAAAATTCAGCGTACTCAGGATGATAATATTGGCTATAAACACTACAGGTATCAGCAGTATTATAAAAACCGAAAAGTCATCTATGGTGAGTTCATTGTTCACCAAAATAACCGGGGAGTTGTACAATCTGCCAATGGCCGTTTGATTACCCACCTCGACTTATCAGATGCTACTTCCTTAAATGAAGCACAGGCATTAAAAAGTGCACTGCATTTTATGAATGCACCAAAATACCTTTGGCAAAACCCTGAAATGGAAAAGGAGCTTAAAAGGCAGGAAAAAAATGAAAATGCTACTTACTATCCAAAAGGGGAGTTGGTATATGTGCCGGGAACAAATGATGCAAAATATGATCCCCAACTCTATCATCTGGCCTGGAAGTTTGAAGTGCGTACAGATGGTACAGATGTAATGTCTAAAGCAGTGTATGTAGATGCTAACACAGGCAATGTGATACACAATAAGGATATTGCCATGAACTGTAGTACGAGTGGTTCTAGTGCATCAGCTTTTAATGGGAATGTAACCATAAGAACCGAGCTGAATGGAGCATCGTACAGATCACATAACGACTGTCAAACAACAGATTTTTATGTATACAATTGTAATCGTGGAACAGCCGTAACCACATTTTATACAGATGCAGATAATAACTGGACAAATGCCTCTGCTGTGCAGGCTCAGTATGGAGTAAAATCTGTGTACGATTATTATCTTGGCGAACATACCCGAACCAGTTGGAATAATTCAGCAGGCGATATGATTGTTTATAATAATGCAGGTTGGGGTAATCCGGTAACTGTAAATAATGCATGCTGGGGTTGCTTTGGTAATGCAACCATTTATGGTGCAGGAAATACTTCCGGTGCAACAGATGATTGGAATACTTTAGACATTATGGGTCATGAATTTACACACGGTGTTACACAGGATGAAGCCGGTCTTGTTTACCAGAATGAATCCGGAGCATTAAACGAATCGTTTAGTGACATTTTTGGAGAAATGGTAGAAAGCTATACAACAGGTACAACAGATTATCTTATTGGTGGAGACAGAGGCGCAATCCGTAATATGGCAAATCCCAATCAGTACAATGATCCAGATACCTACCTTGGAACTAACTGGTATACAGGTACAGCCGACAATGGTGGAGTACATACCAACAGTGGTGTACAAAATTTTTGGTTCTACCTTGCATCAGAGGGTGGTTCAGGAACAAATGATTTGGGCAAAACCTATAATGTTACCGGTGTAACAAGGTTCAAAGTTAGAGATATTGCATACCGTTCATTGGCAAACTATCTTACCTCATCATCAACCTATATAGATGCAAGGGCGGGAAGCCTTCGGGCAGCCTTTGATTTGTACGGTGCCTGCTCTGCTGAAATACAGGCAGTAGGAGATGCATGGCATGCTGTAGGTGTAGAATCACAATCACCGCAGTATATAAATGATGTATGTGGTGCTGTAGCTTCAGGCTCTTTTAAACAAGCTATATCAAGACTTACCGGTAATGCTTGCGGAACGGGAAACACTATCAATACAGGTACCACAATGACCTATTATGCAGCAAGAGATCAAATCATTTTATATCCCGGTTTCAGGGCACCTGTAGGATCTAGATTTACTGCTTACAGAGAGCCTTGTTCTTCTACTATGTATAAAGGAAACGGCAATGATCATATAAACATGAGCGATGCAGAAAAAGGAATTAAATCAATAGTGCCTATTGTATCTGCAAGGGAAGCAGCAAATACTGTAACGGCTAACGAAAGCATCAGCATTAACCCTAACCCGTTTACGACCAGTTTTGAGTTGTCTATCAATGCTAAGCAGGATGTAAAAGCACAGGTAACTATCTTTAATTCATTGGGTTCCAGAGTAGATACCAAAGCAGGCATCAACGTAAGTAAAGGTTTCAACAAAATACATTTTGACGGAGCAAATATGTCAAAAGGTGTTTACATGGTTGAGATCAATATGAACGGGGAGAAAACTGTAAAGAAGATTATTAAAATGTAATTGGAATTATGAGTTGTGAGTTATGAATTATGAGTTATCATTCCTACAACTCAATTACTTCAAAAGCCGCTTCAACCAAGAGTTGGAGCGGCTTTTTTTTTAGTAAAAGTCATTAATTTCACTAACTCAATCAAAAATAATGGTCAACCGAAGAAAATTTATCTGGGCATCTGCTTTTACAGGTCTTGCTAGCCTGATTGGAAAAAGATCCGCAGCATTTCCAAATGGAGTAATAAAAAACAAGCCAATTGTTATATCAACATGGGATGCAGGTTTAAATGCCAACAAAGCTGCATGGGAGGTTTTGAGCATTGGAGGCAGGGCATTAGATGCTGTTGAAAAAGGGGTTATGGTTACAGAGTCGGAGCAAAGCTGTTGTGTGGGACTTGGTGCCAATCCTGACCGGGATGGCTTTGTAACACTCGATGCATGTATCATGGATGAGTTTTCTAATTGTGGCAGTGTTGCATTTTTAGAAAGAATAAAACATCCTGTTTCAGTTGCAAGAAGAGTAATGGAAAAGACACCACATGTTATGCTGGTAGGCAGCGGTGCTCAACAATTTGCTATTGCCGAAGGGTTTCCTTTAGAAGAGCAGAAGCTTTCACCCGAAGCACAAAAGAATTATGAAAACTGGCTAAAGCAATCAACATACAAACCACCTGCTATAAATGTAGAAAGCGGTGGAGGTCAAAGCCCTTTTGCCCCACACAAGTTAGAAAGTGGTGAATGGAACCACGATACAATTGGTATGGTAGCGATGGATGCAAATGGAAACCTTAGCGGTAGTTGTACCACAAGTGGTGCCGGATTTAAGATGCGTGGGCGACTTGGCGATTCACCCATTATTGGTGCAGGATTGTTTGTTGACAATGAGGTTGGGGCCTGTACAGCTACAGGACAGGGTGAAGATGTGATTAGAGTTGCAGGGTCGCATACTGTAGTAGAGTTAATGCGCCAGGGGCTATCACCCGAGGCGGCCTGTAAACAAGCAATAGAGCGGATTATAAAAATAAAAGGGGATAAAGCAAAAGATATCCAGGTTGCATTTCTTGCAGTAAATAAAAGAGGAATTGTGGGTTCATATGCAATACACAAGGGTTTTAAGTATGCAATCAAATCAAACACAAAAGAAAAATTAGTTGAAGCAAAAAGTATAATGGAATAAATATTTTGAGAACTACTTAGTATTGTAATAGAATCATTTATGGCAAATATTAATCCGGTCTTAAATTCACTTCTAAATTTCTTTTATTGAACTTAACTGCACTAATGGAAAAAAGAAAATACACCATAGAAATAGCAACCTCTGATTTTGCTACCACAAAGTCAGCAGTAGAAGGCGGTGCCGACCGTATAGAACTTTGCGCCAATTTAGATGAAGGTGGTACTACACCATCAATTGGAACTATCAAAAAATGCAGAGCCTCATTTAATGCACTATTATTCCCTATCATAAGACCCAGAGGTGGTGACTTTTTATATTCACAAGAAGAATATGAGATTATGTTTAATGACATAAAAACATGCAGGCAGATAGGCTGTGATGGCGTTGTGATAGGCTTATTGAATAGGGATGGAACAATAGATGTTACAAGAACTTCAAAGCTAATTAACGTAGCATATCCCATGGAAGTAACATTTCATCGTGCTTTTGATAGATGTAAAGAACCGTTTGTAGCCCTTGAACAATTAATAGAGATTGGTTGCGAACGAATTTTAACTTCAGGTCATAAGCTTACAGCAATGGAAGGTGTTGAACTAATTGCAGCATTGCAAAAACAGGCAGACGACCGAGTCATTATAATGCCCGGTAGTAGTGTGAGAAAAGAAAATATAAAAAACTTAGCAGATCAAACCGGCTGTACCGAGTTTCATGCATCGTTGAGAAACAAAACGAAAAGTCAGATGCAATTTCAACATCCTGAATTTATTAATTCTGAAGAAAGCTATATGAACAATTCAATTGATGCATTTGAAGTCAATGAATTGAAATTAATTCTTCAAACATAAAACCCAACCGAAAGGCCATTTCATTCTGATTTTATAAAAGTGCTTTACCAGACTATCAAAAAATTTTTTTGATTTTTTTTAAAAGAGTTTATGTAAAATCAATTTACACTGCATCCTAACTGCAAATCAACTTTTATGCAGATTGCAGTTTTTAAAGATGCACGGTATTTTCAGCTTTTATTCCAAAGTATATTTTTAGGTTATGGCATTTACTTTCTCGGCTGGAATGCAGAATGGTGGCTGTACCTCACCTACTTTTCTGTAAGCATTGTTACACAGTTTTCATTTGAGTTTTTTAAAAGCCGCGAATTTTTATGGAACCGTTTTAAATGGAGTCTGCCGTCAGTACTCATCTCTTCCTTTGGATTAAGCCTCCTACTTAAAACCAATCATCCTGAAATTGCAGCATTCGCAGCATTTATTTCTATAAGCTCAAAATTTTTGATCAGGATTAATGGCAAACACATTTTCAATCCATCGGCATTAGGCATTGTTTCAGCCATTTTACTTACAGATAAAGCATGGTTTAGTCCGGGTCAATGGGGCAGCAGTACGGTTATTCTTTTAGGTGTTTGTTGTTTGGGGTTCATAGTAGTTACCCGGGTTCAAAAGCTTGACACAAGCATTGCATTTCTTACTACATTTTCTGCACTGCTTTTTATTCGCCAAATCATTTATTTAGGTTGGCCAATAGATTTTTTTGTACAGAGTATAAGTACAGGCAGCCTGCTACTGTTTTCATTTTTTATGATTACTGACCCTAAAACAACACCTAATCACATTACGGCAAGAGTAGTTTGGAGTATGTTGGTAGCAGTCATAGCCTTTTACTTAACGATATTCAGATTTATAAATGGTGCTCCGGTATGGGTGCTGGTTTTCCTTCAACCCCTGGTACCAATACTTGACAATATTTTCAAAGCAAAACAATTTGAATGGAAAAGCGCTAATAAAACCAATAGATATAAAATAGGAAAAGGCCTTCAGGTCACTTGAAATTGATTGACTGATTTTCCAAGGTATTGGAATCAAAATATATGATAGTAGTACTCTGGAAAAATATAAACAGGCGATTTATAAAACCATATCAGAAAAATAAATTTTAGTACCCGCATAAATCAACTTTTAATCAAACGCTTCTGCATGTCATTTTATATAAAATGAAAAATGCCGGAGAAATAAAATCAACAATTATGAAAAAGAAACTAATCATGATCGCAGTAGTTATTACTGCTGCCCATTTATTAATGAGCTTTTGCGGCTTTTATGTAAGCAAAGCAGATGGAACGCTTAAAAACAAAACAAGCCAGGTAATACTGGTAAGAGATGGTAACAAAAATGCCATAACCATGTACAACGATTTTAAAGGCGACACAAGGGATTTTGCAATGGTAGTACCCGTTCCCGTTGTTTTGAAAAAAGACGATATTAAAGTGGTTGACCCATCTATTTTTCAAAAATTAAATGACTACAGTGCACCCCGCCTGGTTGAGTATTGGGATCAAAATCCTTGTGGTAACAATAACAGAGAATCAATGGATATTCAAATGTCTCCTTCGGCAGCTTTAAATGAAGCGGCAATAACAGGTTATTCAAGCAAAAGAAAAGCTGCTGTAAAAATAGAAGCACAATATTTAGTTGGTGAATATGACATACTCATATTGTCTGCTAAAGAAAGTAGCGGATTAAAGACATGGCTTAATGACAATGGTTATAAGATGCCGCCCAATGCTGAAGAAGTGTTAGACCCATACATCAAAAGCAACCTGAAGTTTTTTGTGGTAAAAGTAAATGAGAAAGAAAAGGCTAAACTGAACAACAACTTTCTTCGTCCTATACAAATCAAATTTAACTCCCCAAAGTTCATGCTGCCCATAAGGTTGGGTATGGCCAATGCAGATGGCGATCAGGATTTAATAGTTTATTCTTTTACCCGTAAGGGAAGAATAGAATGTACCAACTACAGAAATGTAAATATGCCAACAGGTAACAATATACCCTTGTTTGTACAAAAAAATTTTGGGGCATTTTATAGTAACGTGTTTGATCACCAATGGCAAAATGAAGATAAGAGTGTAGCTATGCTGGAGTATGCCTGGAATGTTACCCCGATTAACCAAATGAAATGCGACCCTTGTGTTGGCAACCCGCCAACAGAACAAGACCTTGTAAACAGCGGTGTGTGGTGGTTATACGGTAAAGACTGGAGCGACTACAGCGATGTAGATGAGGAGGAAGAAATTGATAATGGCAGCCGCAATGTTCACTTTACAAGGTTGCACTTCAGGTACAACCGCAAGTCGTTTCCGCAAGACCTTTCATTTCAGGTAACCCCTAATCAGGCAAACTATCAGGCAAGGTACGTTATAACACACCCTGCACAAGGTGATTTAAGTTGCGAAGCAGGGCAGCAATATCTAAAGCAATTAAAAGCCCGTAGAAAAAAAGAAATAAATGAACTTACAAGCCTTACCGGTAAAGACATCAATAGCTGGAAGGATATGGCGATGACAACACCCGAAGAACAACAGGACCTAACTGTAGCTTATGTGCCTGTAATGAAGGAAACATCTAAAGAACAGGAACAAAAAAACAATGCACCTTCAGGTTTTATGATATTTGCAATAGTCATGCTGGCAAGTGCGGGTTTTATGAAGCTTAGAGGTATGATTTAGCAAAAAATTCTTTAAAAGAAATTAAAGATTCTTTTTCTCATTTTTATCAAAAAATACAGTGCAGGTAAATAGTTCAATTGAATTATTTATCTGCCTTTTTTTTGATTCAAAAATTATTTATTAAAAAAAACATATTTCCTATATTATTCTAACTTTAAAAACTTTTGTATGTAGATGTATTTACTACTAAAAAAGATAATATCCATCACGGTTTTAAATAAAAAACAGCCTAAAAAATTATTTTATTAGAAAAATCTTTCAATATTTACCACAATGATCTGGCCAAAAAAAGAATTTTAATATTTTAATTACTTATAAAAATTCTCTAACTTTAGGTTTCAATATTCTACACTACGATTTTATATAACGATCCATTTACACCATATTAGTGGACCTGGTAAGTTACTCTTTAGTAAGCTAATTATTTTTATCACCTAACTAATCAAAACAAACTAAAATGAAAAAACAATTACAAAAAAAGTTTGCAGCTTTCATCATGTTGTCAATGGTGTTTTTAGGAAATTCATACGCCCAATGGGGTGTTAATGGTACTCATATTTACAACACTAATACAGGCAAAGTAGGCATTGGCACAGGAGCTACTGCAGTTCCTCCGGGTACATTGACAGTTAAAGGCTCGGGTGGTGTACCCGCTTCCTCATGGGTTAGTGCAGGGGCGCCACTGTTTGTTGGCTATGGTGAGACCGGAATTGGTAATGCAGATTATATCTTAAACATGGGCGCCGCAGCCGCTAATGCCCGGCCTGTATTTATAGGCAGAAGAAGCCGTGGTACATTGGCAGCACCAACAGTAGTTAGTAACAATGACTTCTTAATGTCTTTTCTTGCTTCCGGTTATGATGGTACTGCATTTCAAAACCCGGCAGGTATTGATTTTTATGTAGATGGTGTACCTAGTGCAGGTAGTGTACCTGCCCGTATTTCTTTTGTTACAGGTGCCAATAGTTCACGTGCAGAACGATTTAAAATTGGAAGCAATGGCGATGTTACTACTACAACTGGTAACTTTATTATGGGTTCTGGTGCTAAAACCATTCAGTTTGCTACACCATTAGCAACAGGAGGTACTGCCATGATGTCTATGTTCCCTTCAGGAACTTCCAATGCAGATCGTATGGTAATGCAGCACTCTCCAACATATTCCAACTGGGGTTTGCAATATCAGGACTCGGCTGATAAATTTAATTTTCTATCCGGTGGAACGCCGGTGTTAACAGCACATCTTGGCTATCAGACGGTAGGAGTGGGAACATCTAACCCAACTTTGGCAAAATTTGTAACAGAAGGAGCAATTGGCAATACCGTGGCACTGTTTCGTGGCTCTGGTAACGGTACCAGCACGGGCTTGTCTCTTGTTACGGACTGGCCTGGATTATATTTCAACTCTTATTTTAACGGCAATCAAAAAGCCATGGCACCTGGTTATGCTGGTATAGTAAACTTCAATCCTGTAGCAGGCAATTTAATATTTGCTACCAGCCCAACTACTGCTGCAAATGCAGGAGATGCTATACCAACTGTTGAAGCCATGGTCATTAACAATGCAGGAAATGTAGGCATAGGTAACGGAACACCTTCTTCACGTTTGCAAGTTGTAGGTGCTTCTACCAATTCTCTTTTTCCGGTAGTTAATGTGTCAACCTCCTATATTGGCTCTACTGATGTAATCGGTGTTAACTCTGTTTCAAAACCAGCTGATGGGTATGGCTTCGGGGTCTATGGAACCGGAGGTTATATGGGTGGCTACTTCACTGCTGATGCAGGTGCTTATACGGGTTCTGGGTTTGGTGTATATGGGTATGCATCTGGTTCTGCAGGCACCCGGTATGGTGTTTATGGCACAGCTGCCGGCGGTGCTGATAACTGGGGCGGTTATTTCCCTGCTAAAACCTATACTTCTGAACTTAGAGTTGGGGGTACACAAGGAGCTACAGGCTTTGTTGCTGCCATCAATGGTAAACTAATAGCTACAGAAGTACGTGTACAACCGCAAGGTAGCTGGCCTGACTATGTATTTGGCAAAGACCACGTACTAATGTCAATGGAAGAACTTGAAGCAAACATCAATTCCAATAAGCACTTGCCGGGTATCCCCTCTGCTGAAGACGTAAAAGATAACGGCATCATGGTGGGAGAAATGCAAAGCAAGGCTATTGAAAAGATTGAAGAAAATACCCTGTACATTTTACAACTGAACAGTAAAATAAAAGCAGTAGAACAGTTGAATAGCAACAAGTCTAAAGAAATGGAGCAATTGAACAACAAAATAAAAGAACTGGAGCAAAAATTAGAAGCCTTAACTAAGTTGATTAAGTAAGCTTTTCATAAAACTAATTTTTAAACAATTAAAAAAACAGATTATGAAAAGTAAAACAATTCAATTAAAACTTTGCTTTCTCCTGATAATTGCGATTGCTTTCGCAACTGTCAGTGAAGCACAGATTTCGCCCGGTTCAGCCGTAATGAACGGCCCTACGGGACGAATAAAAAACATGCTAGATCAGGCAAAGTCTGAATCAAAGCAGCGTAGTAATAGAAGAGACCGGGTTGAACAATTTAAGGAGAAGGAGGAAGATGAGGACCGTATTGGGGCAGAGTTGTACAAAATGCCCAATCCCATGCATGCATTGGCGCAAGTAAAAATACTGGATCCGGTGAAGGATGTAACAGCCCCACCTGTTGCAGGTTATGCCGAGAAGGTTACATCGCAACATCCTGGTTATGTAGGTCTTGGTAACCAACCCGGAGGACTTGACCCGTCTGACGCACAAATAGCTGCAGGTCCTAACCATCTAGTGGTATTGGCCAATGCAGATGCCAAAATCCTAAACAAACAAACCGGTGCAGTGATAAGCACAAGCTCGTTAGCCACCTTCTTTCAATGGGATGGTTTTGTATTTGATCCCAGAATAATGTACGATCCTTATGGACAACGGTGGGTAGCACTGGCACTAAAAAATGCAACCAATACTTGCGCAACAGTAGATTCAAAATTCAGGGTGTTGATTTCCAATAATTCCGATCCAACACAGGGTTGGTTTTATTATGAATTTGACGTTGATGGCGCCAACCAAACATGGATGGACTTTGCCAAGCTGGGGTTTAACAAAGACTGGATATGCATTTCTGGAAATGTAAGATGTGGTTCAAATCCAATTGGTCTATATGCATTACCCCGCACAGCTGCCTATGCTGCAGGTTCAATCCCTTATTATTTCTGGAACAGTATAGAACTGGGTAATCCCGCTTTCACCTTTGATATGACTTTAGATAAGTTATATATTGTCAGAACAGGAAATCCTAACGCGGCAGGTATTGGCTATACAGATACGTGGTACATAAACAGCGCACCGCAATTATTTACTTCAAACTCTTATGGCGTAGCTGCACCATGGCAAGCATTTTCTACCAATGCTTCAGGCTATCCTAAACAAGTGGGAGGGCCAGCTTTTTCGGCAGTAAACATTTTTGGGCATGCTATATTTAACAATGCAGTATATCGAAATGGCGCTTTGTGGTACACTCATGC
>JANPGE010000217.1:0-15425 GCA_031423805.1 Segetibacter sp.
GAAAACATTGGCATAGAACTAACGGAAAGTCTGGCTATGAATCCGCCGGCATCTGTTTGTGGTTGGTATATTGCACATCCGCAAAGTCACTATTTTGGTTTAGGAAAAATAAACCGCGACCAATTGGTTGACTATGCTGAAAGAAAAAATATGCCTTTGGAAGAAGCAGAAAGATGGTTAAGGCCGGTGTTGGAGTAAACGGAGAATATTTCTTTAAAAAATATGCATAGTTTAACATACCAACTTTCAAAACAATTTTGAATTATTTTGCTATGTAGGTTACGGTGTTGTCAGTTTTTTCTTTTAAATCGTGTGCCAATTTTCTTGTAAAAATAATAGAACCCTCTTTATTTAAATGTAAAGCATTATAGAATAATTTTTGGTCAAAACTTATCTCATCAGCCGAGTAATCATAAAACTTTAAACCGTATTTATTTGCATACATTTTATACATTTCTATTAACTCCTTTCTATTTGAAACAAAATATTGCCCTTCAATATATTCAGGTGAATAAACAAAAATCAAATTAATATTTAGGGTTCTACATTCGTTAATAAATCTTTCAAATAAGATAATAGAATTTGAGTCAAAATTTATTTTATATTTTACTTTGTTTTTTTTGGCAACATCAAAATCCGAGTTCCACTCCATTTCCATTCCTTTATATCCAAAACTTCTGGTTTTAGTTTTAGATTTCCCATTAAAAAGAATATTTAAAGATGTCTTTAATACCTGAAACTTACCCGCATATCTTATTAAAGGAATGTAATAATCAAAGGTGGTAAACCCATTGTAAGATTTAGTGTATTCTTTCATATTTTTATTCCAGAGCATATAGGGTAGAAATTGCTCTAGTTTATATAAGTCTGCTATTTTTTGCAGGGTAAATAAATCTAATGAAAGAATAATTTCTTTAGGCGCTTTATTGTGCTTCATGTATTCAATATGTCTTAAGTATTGAAGCCAAAAGTTATGTCCATCAATACCAAAATTATAGGCATTGATATTCAATGAATCTTTTAATATTTTTGGATCAATGTGAACCCATGCTCTTGACGAACCATAAATGCTTAAATCGCAATTTATTTTTGAATCATAGATATCACTCCAAACTTCATATTCGCCTGAACAACTTTCTGATTGACGAAGCAAATAAGAAATACCTAGATCAATTGGATAAGAAAGTAGAATAAGGGGTAAGAAAAAAAAAGAAAGTCTGCGAAGAAATTGTTTCATAGGTTAACTAAAATTGGAAATAAATAAACTCTTGTTCTTTGCCAACAAATAAAAATATGATGATAATCAAAGCATAATACATTGCCCACCTTATAGGCTTATACCAATTCATTCCCAATTGAGCAATGGCATATTGTTCTTCGCGACCTAACCATTCTATCAATATAAAAAGGAGAATCAAAAATTTAATGGGATACCCAATTTTCCAAAATAAAAAATTATATGTCTCCGAGTAGGAAGATCTGATAAAAAGACCCTTGAATATATTATTAATATAGTTTAGTGCATGATTTAAGTTATTTGCACGAAAAAATATCCATGCAAATACTGTTAAGCTAAAAGTAATTCCCATAGAGAAAAATTCTTTTAATGAGGGCAAATATTTACCGCGGGCTACAATATCAAGATTATTTCTGTGGGTATTAAATATTATTGAAGGCATAATATACAGGGCATTTAAAAAACCCCATACAATAAATGTCCAATTAGCACCATGCCAAAAACCACTTACCAGAAATATAATAAATGTATTTCTAATTTTAATCCAAACGCCTCCCTTACTTCCTCCTAAAGGGATATACAAATAATCTTTAAACCAGGATGATAAGGAAATGTGCCAACGTCTCCAAAATTCTGCAATATCACGTGAGAAGTACGGAAAAGCAAAATTCCTTAATAGATTTATCCCAAATAGTCTGGCCACGCCTAAGGCAATATCAGAATAGCCTGAAAAGTCACAATAAATTTGAATTGTAAAAAACAGTGCCCCTAAAATAAGAGTAAAGCCTGAATAGTCAGCAGAGTTATTAAATATGGTATTTGCATATTCCGCACAGTTGTCTGCAATTACTATTTTCTTGAATAACCCCCATAGTATTTGGCGCAACCCATCTATAATTTTCGAATAGTCAAATTCCCTTTTTTTAATAATTTGCGGCAAAAGATGTGTTGCTCTTTCTATTGGTCCTGCTACAAGTAATGGAAAAAAACTGACGAAAAGTGAGTAATCAACGAAATTTTTTTCAGGCTTTATTCTGTTTTTATAAATGTCTATTACATAAGATAAGCCATGAAAAGTATAAAAGGAAATACCCACAGGCAATATTATATTCAATGAACTAACATTTGTTTTAATGCCAAAAAGAGACAAACCATTAGCGAAGGAGGAAGCAAAAAAGTTGTAATATTTAAAAACTCCAAGAAAACCCAAATTAATTATGATACTAAGCCACAACCAGAATGATTTGCTTTTTTTTGATTGATTTTCAAAAATTTTTATACCTGTGAAATAATCTAATAATGTGGAAAATATCAATAAAAACATAAACCTCCAATCCCAACAGGCATAAAAAAAATAACTGGCAAAAAGAAGTAAATAATTTTGAAGCCTTAAACTACCTTTTGTGACAAACCAATAAAGAAAAAAAACAATCGGTAAGAAAATAGCAAAATCCAGGGAGTTAAAAAGCATATTTCTATGTATTTCTAAAATTATTTAAGCGGAGCTTTAATAGTATTTATAATTTTTTTATATGAGTATTTATAATAAGCTATAATAATTATGAAATTTCCATTAGATAAATCGAATTTAGTCATTTTGTTTTTATTTCTTTTAAATCGTCTAAGCTTTTTTTGAGGTTGAGGACAAGGTAATATTATGGGTGGGAAAATTGCGTTCCCCAGAAGTTTATAAAATTGATTATTTAATAGACTCCCCCCCGTAAGTGTATGTTGTCCGCAGTTAACATCGCTTCAAAATCGTTATAGTCATGCAATAATCTACATGCCTTTTACTACTGTTTTTTATGCAGAATATTTAAACAATATTTTTGATGAAGCGGATAATGGAGAATTTAAGTTTTAACTGAAATAACTGTTACTTTGTCTTATCATCTTTGTAACTTATTGCTGTTCAAAAAAGTTGCTGATAAAGCCTTTACAATTTATTATCACTAACACAAATGTTCCTTTACTAAAATCAATAACTCACCGTATGCCATTTACCAATAAAACAGTTTTCATTACCGGTGCCAGCCGTGGCATAGGTAAAGCAATTGCACTAAAATTAGCCGCTCATGGAGCCAATATAGTGGTAGCCGCAAAGAGCGTTGAAGAAAATCTAAAACTTGGCGGCACTATTTACACTGCTGCTGCTGAAATAAAAGATGCAGGGGGCAAAGCATTACCTGTACAATGCGATATCAGAGACGAGCAACAAGTTAATAATGCAATAGAACAGGCCATACAAGCATTTGGTGGTATAGACATACTAATCAACAATGCTTCAGCCATTTCGCTTACGCCTGCCGAACAAACCGATATGAAACGTTTTGACCTTATGCACAGCATTAATGTGAGAGGTACTTTTTGTGTAAGCAAGGCTTGTATTCCTTATTTAAAGAAGGGACATAATCCACATATCTTAAACCTTTCGCCACCAATCAATCTGGATAAAAAATGGTTGGGTGGTCATGTAGCATATACAATGAGTAAGTACAACATGACAATGATTGCCCTTGGGTTGGCCGAAGAGTTGAAAAAATACAATATTGCAGCTAACACTTTATGGCCTAAAACAACTATTGCAACTGCAGCAGTTCAAAACCTGTTAGGCGGTGACGCACTTATGAAAATGAGCCGAAAACCTGAAATAATAGCCGATTCTGCTTTCTACATTTTGCAACGGCCTTCCTCTGATTGCACAGGCAATAGCTTTATAGATGAAGATGTATTGAGAGCTAAAGGAATTACAGATTTTGAACCCTACGCTGTTACCCCCGGAGGTAAACTTTACACAGATTTATTTTTGTAACTTTGAATTACAAGCTTCATTTTTTTAAAAAGGTTAAAAAAAATTGGCGTTAATCTATTCAACCCTTATTTTTGCACTCCTTTTTAAAGAAATTGAAAAAGGAAAACAGGATTGCCCTATAGTATAATGGTAGTACGACAGTTTTTGGTACTGTTTGTCTTAGTTCGAATCTAGGTGGGGCAACAATAAAAAGGTCATCTTAGGATGATCTTTTTTATTTAATCAGACTCCTTATTCTTATCCCATTTTATATTTTAGGTTATTTAATAGTGCAGTATATAAGTTTAGAATTTTAAATTATTCACTTGCAATAAGTTCTATATTAAATGTTGTTCCTTCGTTTAACTTACTTGTAACCGTAATTTTCCCTTTATGTATATCAACAATTTTTTTACAAATAGCTAATCCAATACCTGAACCTTCATATTGATTTTTTGGATTTAACCGTTTAAATGTCTCAAAAATGGCTTCGGTATCCTTTTGATTCATTCCAATACCATTATCCGAAAATTGAATTATCACCCTGTTTCCTTCTTTTTGAGCCTTTATATTTATTATAGGGGTATTTGTTGAAAATTTTAAACTATTACTTATTAGGTTAGCAAACAATTGTGTGAGATAAGAAATATTTCCAAGTACTTTTGGAATGGGTCCACAATTGATAATTGCTTTTTTCTCCATTATTTTTATTTCCAAATCATCCTTTGCATTTGCTACTGACTCTTCTACACTTACAGCATGCAAATCAATTTCTACAGAAATGGACGAAAGTTTCAAAACATCTTCAATCAGATTCTGCATTTTTGTCGATGCTGTCTTTATTTTATCAATAAAACTTGTACTAACATCATCGGTCTTAACAGCATCAACTTCATTTAAACGGGAGGTATACAATCTTATTTTACGAAGTGGTTCCTGAAGGTCATGAGATGCTACATAAGCAAAAGCTTTAAGTCCGTTATTTGCCTCTTCTAATTTTAGTTCAGCTTCCTTCCTTTTTGCAATTTCATTTTCTAGTTCCAAACTGGTTTTTTGCTTAAAAGCTTCGGGTAATATTTTAATGAGATAAAAAACTGTCATCATGCTTACCCCTGCTGTAATAAATCGAATTAATGCATTGAATCTATATACAGGGACCCAAAACATCATAGCATCTAGAAAATGGGTAATGCCACATAGGAGAATAAAGGCAGCAAATAGAAAATAAACTTTTTCAAATTTTAACCGTGATTTTCTCTTTGAAAAGTAATTTAAAATAATGACCGGAATTAGAAAATATGCTAACCAAATCATCAAATCGCTGATAATATAAAGCCAACCATGAAAAGTGGTCCATTGTCCACAATGCCACCGTGCAGGCCAAAGATTGGTATCAAATAACCCTTTTAAAAATTCAAATAGTTGATCCATTTTACACAAATTAAAATTTGAACTACTAAATACAACGTAGTTTTGGTTTCGACTTTTAATCAATACTATCACTTGTCAACAAAATCTAAAAAAGATTTTAGAAAAAGTTTAATTTATTAATCCTTTTTTATAGCTTTCTTATTTATATAATAAGGATTTATTATTAATTTTTAAATGGTTAAAATTGAATTTTAAAAATTTGAATTTTCTTAAAATCCATTAAAATAAATAAGAGATACTAAAAATAGTATCTCTTAAAAAAAATAAAAAAAATTAATCTTTTAAGCAACCAAATCTTCAACAAACTGATTGACTTCTCCAACTCTTTTATAGTTAATACTATAAAAGATAAATTTACCATCTCTTTGCGTAATCACAATTCCTGCTCTGCGGAGAATAGCCAAATGTTGTGAAGCTACAGACTGCTCCAGTCTTAATTTCACATAAATTTCTGTAACCGTCATTTTTTCATTTTCGTCAAGCAACTTAATCATTTGCTGTCTAAGCTTGTGATTCATGGCTCTTAAAACCAAAGCCGCTTTCTTTAGATGTAAAAAATCTAGTTTAATAGACATATTACTTTCCTTGTGGGATATTGTAATATTCTGTGCTGTTGTTACCATAATTAATAAACATTGGGGGGGTTTAAAAATAAAAAAACTTCGTAAATATAATTATTTGTATTTGTTTATTCGTAAAAAAAGATAAATTCTTTAGAAATATTTTAATTTTTAATCGTTAATACTCGCTCATTTAATGTAAAAACTTTTCAAATAATTTGGTTCAGCATATGTAATATCTTCAAATTGTCTATTGTTATAACTATTTGTAGACATTTTTGCCAAATGTGTTGCATCTGTTATTAAATCCAGAAATATACAATTTGGATGATTTTGAATGACTCTATACTTTGAAATTCCACTGCCAACAAAATTGATTTTATTTTCTTTTATAAATTCTTTCAAGAAAGTGTCATCTAATATAACAGGTCCCGAAGGTACCAACTCCTCTAAATCCTGATTATAAAGTGCCGTAAAAACCTCCATTCTCCTGGCATCTATCATTGGACAACACATCATTTTATTCGACTGACTTAATGCTGCAAAAGCCATAACCTTTAAAGTACTAATTGCTATTAAGGGAATACTAAGTGCATAACAAAACCCTTTAGCACAAGCCATAGATACTCTTAAACCTGTGTAACTTCCAGGACCTGCTGTTACTGCAACAGCCCTTAGTTCATTTAAAGTTATTTTCGCATCTGATAATAATGTTTCTACTGCAAGGTTTACAAATGCTGCATGTTCTTTTTGATCAATGCTCTTTATACAACCTAAAATTTTATCGTTGTAGCTTAAACAAACAGATCCATTTTCTGTCGCGGTATCTATATTTAATATTATTGACAAGAGATTATATAAAACGATATTCGATTCAAAAAAGTTGCATGAAATACAAATTTATTTAATTTAAATCATAAATGTAAATTAAATTATTATTGTATAAATTTTGGTTGTTAAATTTTTTTAACTGATTTTTAAAATTAAAACTTTATGAATAAAAAAATATTATTTACTCAAAATGCACCATCGCCTATTGGACCTTATAGCCAGGCATTAATTAGTAATAATCTTGTATTTATAAGTGGCCAAATTGCTTTGCATCCAAAAACTAATGATCTTATTTGTGATGACATCATAACAGAAACACATCAGGTAATGAGAAATTTACAAGCTATTTTGGAAGCAGCAGGTATTAATTTTAATCATGTGTTAAAATCAACCATTTTTTTAAGCGATATGGAGCTTTTTGTAAAAGTAAATGAGGTATACAGCTCATATTTTGCAGGGGAGTATCCTGCCCGGGAAACTGTTGCTGTAAGGGGTTTGCCGAAAAATGTAAATGTTGAAATAAGTATGATTGCTACATTGTAACTAATAAATACTATAGAAATTGGTCTTTGTTAATGTTTTTGAAATACCACTCTATGGCATAATATTTTAGACATAACTATTAACTCGTTATCAAACACTTGCAATGTCTTAACAAGTTAGTTTCTATCTTTAAACTTAATTATAAAACCAACAATTTATGGAAGGCAGAAAATATAAAGTCCTCTTGTGTGAGGATGATACAAATCTGGGGATGGTATTAAAAAATTATCTGGAGCTTAATGATTACGATGTAATTCTAGAACGTGATGGCAGGTTGGGTCTTGCCGCATTTCAACGTGAAAAATTTGATATCTGCCTGCTTGATGTAATGATGCCACATATGGATGGCTTTACGCTTGCTGAAGAAATAAGGGATGTAGATCCTGATATGCCGCTATTCTTTTTAAGTGCTAAAACTATGAAAGAAGACATTATTGCCGGCTATAAACTTGGTGCAGATGATTATATCACCAAACCTTTTGATAGCGAAGTTCTTCTTATGAAAATAAGGGCAATACTGAAACGCAATGAAGAGGAAAAAAATATTAGTGAAAATATAGAGTTTGACCTTGGCAATTATCACTTTAATCCTAAACTAAGAGAGTTGATCGTTGGAGGAACAACCCAAACATTATCTCCAAAAGAAAATGAATTGCTTAAAATGCTTGCAGAACATAAAAATGACCTCTTACCAAGAGAGCAAGCATTAAAACGTATTTGGGGAAGTGATACCTATTTTAACGGTCGTAGTATGGATGTATATATTGCTAAACTTAGAAAATACCTTAAAGGTGATAGTAATATAGAGATTGTCAACATTCACGGAAATGGCTTTAGATTAGTTGCGCCTTAAGTAACTTTTATACTTACAAAATAATAGAACAGCCCATGAAATATTTCATGGGCTGTTCTATTATAAAACCTTTTTCACGAAACTATGCCTGTGCAGTTGGGCCACCAAAATTTAATGGTATCTCAACCTGCTCAAGATCCTGAATGTGACCATTTGCTGCTTCATAGCGGCTGACATTATCTTCCAATGCTTTAAGAAATCGCTTGGCATGCATAGGTGTAAAAATTATTCTGCTTTTTACTTTACTCTTGGGGGTACTAGGCATTACACTCACAAAGTCAATAACAAATTCGGCATGACTGTGAGTAATAATTGCTAGGTTAGCATAAGATCCCTCTGCAACCTCTTCTGATATCTCAATATTAAGTTGGTTGGGTGGTTGTGGTTGTTGATTATCGGCCATAAATATTTTTTTCAAAGGTAGGTCTAAATGAAGAAAAAGCAGATTCAGAATTGTATGAAATTGGTAAGATAATTACTTATTCAAAAGAGTGAAAATACTTTTCATTACATTTTCGGTTTCTACTCCAAGATTGAAATCTTTGATATCAGCAGACAGGTCTTTTGTAGCTTTAAACTCATTAATGATACCTTTTTTGGTGAGTTTTATTTTCTTTACTTTGTTTACACTCTTATCAAGATAGTAATAGTCTGAAGAAAGTGCAAAATAACGCAAATCGGACTGCACATAATTTGTACTTGATATTTCTAACCTGGAGGAATATTTTTTGTACAAATCGTATTTGGAACCTTCACTTACAATCTGAAAAAAACACTTTTCATCGGATCCAACTAAAGCTGAATTAATAAAGAATAAATCGGTCAAATTATAATCTCCATCGGGTTTTAATATAAATGAGTCAACTTCAGAAACACTTTTTGTTAAACCAATGTTGCCATTCATATCAAATTCAATATCCTGATTGTAAGTATTGTAACTTAAAACTACATCCCTTCCAAATTCTTTTTTAGCAAAAATGTCTGCTTTATTTTTACCTCCAAAAAGATAAGGCGAGCCTTTTACTTTAAAATTACCAATAACCATATATCTTCCGGAGTTCTGTATATCAAGCAGATTGTAGGCTAAAGCAGGTTCTAAATTGGATTGTGCATTTGATTGAAAAACAAACAAATTTGCCACTACTAATATTACAACATATCTAATCATAAGTTGATCAATTTTGATTTGCTAAGATAACCCATTTATAAAATAGTTTCTTAATAAATAAGGCGACCTTATCAGGTCGCCTTATTTATTAAGAAAGATTACTTACTTACAGTAAAAAACTATCTAGGTCTCAAATAAGTTAATGTGTCAAGTGCTAACCTTGATGCTGGTCCTGCACCCCATGTGAATGCTGCATAAATTTTCTTTGTAGCAGGATCATAACGATTCGTATAACCCGGCGCATCTAAGAGGGTGAATCCAGAACCTGTTACAGTAACGGCATTAGTTGCTGGATCAATAGTGAATATCGGATAAGTAATACCAATACCACTACCGTCAGCCCATTTGTGCAATATTTCACTTTGAACTGTATAGGCACCCGCCGTTACCAATCCAATTTCATATGGCGCAACACTTCCGGTTCTTGAGGGGTCACCTGAACGTAAGGTATAACTACGATTTTCATAAACACCATCATAAGGATTTTTAATTGCAACAGCTACTAAAACCTTTTGCTGATTTGCCGCAACAACAGCACCTCCATCAGCACTAGCAATCTTTAGCCCCAATGCATAAGTTTGAGTAAGGTCTAATGAAGCAGAGTTTGGCAGTGTAACTTGCAAAAATGCAGTTCGCTGACCTTTAGGAATAGTAACTTTGAATGTACTGGAAATATCTGCATCCGCAAATTCAGTTACCGGATTAACGGTTGCAGGATCCCTGTTGTATGCACCTGTTATAGATGTATCTCTAACAAGAGTTACGTTAATATCTTGTTCCGCAGGGCTATCTGACAACAGATTTACCAAAGCAAGCTTCAACAAAGTTGGCGTTGCAGAAGATTCTATTGCAGTTACATTTATTTTATTTGCAGATTCAGGAAAACCTACACCTACAGCAGAATTTTGAGGATTATTTAATCCATATTCATTGTTGTCGAAACCTTTATCTTTCAGACAGCCTGTATTAGCAAACAGCAAACAAGCTGCTAAACATGCCATTGATATTTTTTTCATAATAAATTATTTATTCTTTAATAATTATTTTTAGCTACTTATTTATTGAAGATCCCAGAATGGTTTACCATATCTATCAACATTACCTTCTGCTAATACATTGGCTGCATTATAGTTGTATTCCGTTTGTGGATAAAGCAATCTTGTAGGTATCTTAGTGGTTGTATTAGCTGGTGATACAGAAATTGGAGGACCGTCACCAACATAAGGTGCAGGTGCAGGAAATTGTCCCGCCTTGCCGTAAGCTATATCAGTTCTTCTGAAATCTGTCCAGATTTCATAAGGAGCAATACCATTAAGGGCAAACCACTTTTGTTGCAAAATGGTATATAAACCACCTCCAGGAAGACCTGCAGCTAAAGGACCTGCATTATAATCAACGTCAGGATAGCCTGCATTACTGGCTAAATAATTATTAGCTGAAAGCCTAGGATCAGCAAATCCTCCTAAAAAATTAAAACTTTCAATTACAGCATATCGTAGAGCACTATCACCAATAGGAGTATTAGGTGTAATTCTCTCAATAGCCTCGGCTTGTAAAAACAAACTTTCGGTAGCAGTAATAATCCATTGAGGCTGTGTAGCTGCTTTAAGTAAGCCTGTTCCAATTCCAGATAACTTAGAATATGCATTGTCTGTAAGAGAAGGTAAACCATAGGCTACACCTTTGTAAACATTACCCGGAGCAATTGTGTAGAAACGTGCACGACGTGGGTCACCATCATAACCATAATAATCTACAGCGTAAGAGTTGGCTCTGTAATATTGATTGTTGGCTACAGCAGTAGACGTTGCATCCTGAAAGTAAGTTGACCAATAAGGATTGGGTTTATTCACCTGATAGCCCGGTTGTACTGACGCATCAGTAGCAAGGAAACCGTCTGGATCCGCCCGCAATGCAGTCAATTGCCCGGCAACATCTATTCCACCAACAAATGTTGGAGTTTCTAAACCACTCATTAAATGTACAAGAAGTCTTAACTTTAGAGTATTTGCAAACTGTGCCCACTTTGTTTTGTCTCCCTGAAACATTATATCAAATGTTGCAATATCCTTACTTTGAGAAGGTGTTGCTCTTGCAATCTGAGATTTAGCAGAATCCAGTTGTACCAACAAATCTTTGTAAATGTCTATTCCCTTGTCGTACTTAGGAGTAACATTGCCGCTTCCTTTTAAAGCCTGACTGTATGGAACATTATTATACACATCTACAAGTATTTGATAATTGTGTGCTTTCATTATGCGGGCAATACCTTCATAATATAGTGCACCTGCCTGTTTAGCTTTATTTTGAATAACCTGATAATTATAAAGATTACCATAGAGGTCATTCCACAATGTAGTACCGAAACCAGTATTAAATGTCAGTGCATAAGTTTCTTCAGCCACGTTTGGAGCATACGTACCGGAACGAGCCCAATAGCCCATCCAATTCTGTAACCAACCCCAATCGTTGGCTACTATTCTGCCTGTTGCATCTAATGCAGCAGGTAATATTACATCATAGGTTACTGTACTATCGGTAGGAACATTGATTTCCTGATTAATATCAAAGTCCGCTTTTTTACAACTTTCTGTTGCGACCACCAGAAATACGGCGGCTAGCAAAAGATATTTTATTTTATATATTTTCATGTCTTAAAATTAAAAGGTCAATTAAAAGGTTACTGTAAGGTTTGCACCAAAAATTCTTGTTGATGGAACATTGCCCAAACCACCTACACCATTTGCATTACTGTTAGAACCAGTAAGACCTGTATTGTTTACAATTTGTCTTGCAGGGTTATTTGTTGATGAAGCACTTGTAAATTCAGGATCAGACCATTGATTTGAACTAGGCAACCAGGTTACCAAATTTCTTCCTGTCAATGTAAATGTTGCTCCTTTTATAGGTTTGTTGGTAAACCACTTTGAAGGAAAAACATAACCTATTGAAACTTCTCTCAACTTCCAGAAAGCACCACTTGATAAATAGTTACTGTTTACACCGGTATTAATAGCCTGGGAATAAAAATTATAACCACCGGTTGTATATACGTTTGTATTTGGTACATATTTACCAGTACCATCATCAATAACAGAGTTAGTCCATAAGAATGGTTGTCTTCCGTTTTGAGCAGTTCTATACCCAATTCCAGTGAAATCCATTGGATTACCTAGATTACCACTCCATATCTCATATCCCCCTCTGTAATCAGCAACAGCACCAAGTGTTAAACCTTTCCAATCAACATTTAAAACTAAACCTACAATATGCTTAGGTAAAGTATTTCCAAAATTTCTCAACTTTGCAGCCTGTGAAGGTAAACCTGTAGAACTGTTGATGATAACACGACCCTGATCATCTCTATTGTAATCTGTCAATTTAAATGTGTAAGCAGGTAATCCTACAATGAGGTAGTTACCGCTACCAATACTCAATTCATCAACACCTTCAACCAACTTACTTACTTTGTTAGTAGTGTATGTATAGTTAACTTTAAAATTGATATTAACCTTTCTGATAGAAACAAGTGGAGTTAATTTTAAATCAAATTCTAAACCTTTATTAACAAAAGATGCGGCATTTAATACTGCACTTCTAAAGCCGGTAGCACCAGAATATGCTACTGTCAACAATTGGTTTGAATTGTCCTGTGTATAGGCTGTAGCTTCAAGGCTAATTCTATTTTTAAGGAAACCCATTTCTATACCAACTTCTTTGTTTACAACAAACTCTGGCTTAATATCTGGTCTTCTTAATGTAGTACTAGCAAGGAAACCTATTGTATTTCCGTAAGGGAAACCACCTGTTGCATCAGAATAAGGAGCAGAATATTTATTCTCTAAATTATTTGCAGCAATATTTGCATTTGCTGTTTTAGAGATAGCACCTCTAACTTTAAGGAAGTTCATTACCTTATTATCTTTAAGTGCAGGAATTGCATCGCTTAACACAAATGAAACACTTGCTCCTGGGTAGAAGAATGTCTTCTTTCCAGTGTAGTTAAAATGGTCGGAGAATCTTGAGTCAGCGTCATTAGAAGCTGTAACCTCAGCAAAAGCCCATCCTTTATAATTTACTCCAATTTTACCGAACATACGTTCAATTCTTGAAACACTTGTATATTGACTTGGATTTGCTTCTCCTTGTCTTACACTTGGATTGTATACTCCGGGAATACCTAGGTTAGGCACCTCGATTGATACACTGTTAGCCCTTGTTTGACGATAGCTATAACCAAACAATCCATCAAATCTAAAATCCTTAATATCCTTCTTAATTGAAGCAAAAAATTCAGAACTCAATCTGCTTGAATTTGCCGAATAGTTATTTACTTCTGCTTTTTGATCTCCTGAACCTGCAATACTTTTTCCTGAAGCTTTTGCAAAATCAGAATAAGTAAATGCACCTTTTGTTGCCTGATCAGTACCGTTTGATATTGTACCACCAAGTCTATAAGTTAGAGTCAACCAATCTGTAGCTTTCATGCCTAACTCAACATTTCCTAAGATATCATTGGTTCTGCCATTTGCTCTGAAATTGTCGATCGACCAATAAGGATTACCATAATAATCATTGAAATATCCGTTTGGATTAGACCAATAATCATTTTTCCAATCTTTAAATCTTGTGATAGGAATTTGCATTGGAGAGTTGATTAACATCCAATAAGGTTGAAAATCTCTTCCGTTACCAAAACGGTCACCCGCAGCAATATTATAATTTGTGTTTGTGTAGTTTACATTGAAGCTTGCTTTGAATTTACCATACTCCTTACTTGACGTAAGACGAATAACTCTTCTGTTGTTTTGATCTTTAGGAGTAATACCTTTTATGCTTACATTCTGAGCACTTAGGTAAAAATCACCTGTTGAAAAAGACACGTCAGTTTGGTTGGTTACACCACGATCCCAGAATTTTCTCTTTTCTTCAGGACGGGCTCTATACTCAACCATATATTTATTTCCGTTTGGATCATCTCTACCAATCTGAACCATACTGCCGTCAAATTCAGGACCATAGCACTGATTTTCAATTGGGTCATATACACCGTAACCGTAATTATCTACAGCTGAACCTGAACCAAAAGTTGTTTGCAACTTTGGCATAAACGATACCGTTTCAATCTGAGTGGTTTGACTGAAAGTGACAGTTGGTTTGTTTCTGTTACCTTTTTTAGTGGTAACTACAATAGCACCATTTACACCATCAGGACCATAAACGGCAGTAGCCGAAGAAGACTTAAGGATGGTAACATCTGCTACGTCAGCAGAGTTAAGAGAACTAAGATAATTTATGCTTAACGGAACACCATCCAAAATTAATAGTGGATTGTTGTTACCGGTCAAAGAACGAATACCTCTAAGTGTAATTTTGGTATCACCAAATACACCGGCATTTGTTGTCTGAATGTTTAGACCAGAAACTTTACCTGTTAAACCATTTTGCAGGTTTACAGGACGAGCCTGAATCAATTCAGCACTCTTAACACTTGCCGTAGAGTAACCCAACGACTTTGCTTGTCTTACAATACCCAAAGATGTAGTAACAACAACCTCGGATAGGTTTGTACTTTGCTTAGGTAATGTAACTGATACAGAAGAACCCGAAAGAACGGTTACCTGCTTATCAGCGGCTCCTACCGCAGAAACCATTAATACATCTCCTGTTTTTGCATTAATGGTAAAATTACCATTTGCATCTGCAGAGGCACCTGTTTTGGAGCCTTTAATTTGAATGGACGCATTACTGATAGGCTGTCCGGCTTCATCTACCACCTTGCCTGTAATTGGCCGTGTCTGTGCAAATGCCAACATTGAGGCCAGCATAAGCACGGTAAACAACGATACTAATTTTCTCATGTGCTTGATTTAATTTTCAAAAAGTGCGTAAAAATAGTGTTTCTCAACAAATGGTTAACAAAAACCGAATAAAAAGTTATTTCTTTTATTCGGTGACGACTATTGACAAGGGGAAAATAAGAGTTGCTGCATGGTTTCTGTGATTTTAAT
>JANPGE010000218.1:0-9931 GCA_031423805.1 Segetibacter sp.
TGCAGACCTTCATAGTGCTATATTAAAAGCATATGAATTTGATAATAAGCATCAGGCAACTTTTTTTAGAAGTAATGATAGTTGGCAACGTGGTCGTGAGATTACTCTTGAAAAGTATGATAAAAACTATCTTGCCGAACCACTCTTAATGGCCGAAACACCCATTGGCAGTGAAATAAAAGACCCCAATCAAAAATTTATTTACACCTATGACTTTGTAAAAGGATGGGCATTTCTTGTTGAACTAATAAATGTGAGCAAAGTTGAAAATGCCAAGACAGTTTATCCTTCTACAATAAGAGTGGAAGGTATAGGCCCTGCACAATATGGCACTAAAAGCCTTTTGGGTGATAAATTTATTGACATAGAAGAAAAATATGACCTAAGTGCAGGTGCAGAAGGATTTGGAAGCGAAGGAGTAAGTGACACTGAAACCGAAACTGATAACGATAGCGATGATGCAGAGGACAGCTTTGGTGATGCAAGTGGGCAGGAGGAGGATTACTAACTTGTTTTAGGGTTTAGGGTTTAATGTTTAAGGGGGTTAATGTCCTTAATTTAGGCTTTTTTTGGGGAAGGACGGGTACCCTTTATTGAACTCCGGTTGTGTCATTTGTCGACTTCATTGTCGGCATCCCGATAAGTACCTTTTGAATCGGGACTTATATAGTATCGTTTCAGGGCAGCGTTTTTCACATCTTATTCTTTGCAAAGTTTATTAAGCTTAAAAGCATTTGGGGTTTAGTGTTTTCCTTTTTGACCAATGACTTTATGACTATATGACTATATAGTTTTTGACTTTTAAAAAATGAATATTTTACTTGACTTCTAAAACAATAATTATTATTTGTGGGCCAACAGCCGTGGGCAAAACTGCACTCGCAATAGAGTTGGCCAAATCTTTAAAAACAGAAATCATTTCTGCGGATTCAAGGCAATGTTTCAAAGAATTAGATATTGGTGTTGCTAAACCATCACCTCTTGAATTAACAACTATTCATCATCATTTTATAAACTCACACAGCATTCATGAAACTGTTGACGCTGCTGTATTTGAGCAATATGCTTTGCAGGCTGCCCATGCCATTTTTCAAAAAAATGATGTAGCTGTAATGGTTGGTGGTACAGGACTTTACATAAAAGCATTTGCAGAAGGAATGGATGATATACCTGCTATTAATCCCTCAATAAGATTAGAACTCTCCAATAAATTTCAATTACACGGTTTACTATGGTTGCAGGAAATAGTAAAAGAAAAAGACCCTGCCTTTTGGCAACATGCCGAACAACAAAACCCACAAAGATTATTGCGGGGATTAGAAGTGATACTTTCAACAGGAAAATCAATAACAACATTTAGGAAAGGTGTAAAAAAACGAAGACCTTTTAGAATAATAAAAGCAGGTTTGGAATTGCCAAGACCTGAACTAAATGAACGCATCAACAGCAGAGTAGATGAAATGATATTGAATGGCTTGGTTGATGAGGTTAAAAGCCTTATGCCATTCCAAAATATAAATGCTTTACAAACTGTAGGTTACCGCGAATTTTTTGATTATTTTAATGGAACATTACCACTCGAAAAAGCAATTGAAAACATTAAAATAAATACAAGACATTATGCCAAAAGGCAAATGACATGGTTTAAAAAAGATGTTGAAATAAGATGGTTTTCACCAAACATATTCCTAAAAGAATGGACTAATTTGCTTGAAAATTGATAAGCGGTACAACCTGTTGATGAATGGCTTTTACTCAAAAAAACTACAACGTCAATTCCACTTAGTTTTTGCATATTGCACTCTGATAAAAATAAAAGAAAAATCTGTTTTACATTCCCGGGTTTACATAACCTTTAATTACAAAAAATTGGTTAAGTAGAAAACAGATTATTTCATTCAAAAAAAAATAAAAACACACACATGAAAAAATGGCTTTTGATGCTTTCTGCTGCCGGATTGTTTACCGGAAGTTCTATTGCTCAGGCTCCAAAGGTGGTATTTGAAAAATACACTTTGCCCAATGGGTTAAAGGTTATTCTGCACCAGGATAAATCAGCACCTGTTGTTGCGGTTACAGCACTGTACCATGTTGGTTCTAAAAATGAGGATACAGCCCGTACAGGTTTTGCACACTTTTTTGAACACTTATTGTTTGAAGGTACTGAAAATATTAAGCGTGGTGAGTATATGAAGTATGTAACCAATGCAGGTGGTGCACTCAATGCAAATACCAGTCAGGACCGAACATTTTATTATGAATTGCTGCCCAGCAATCAATTAAAATTGGGCTTATGGTTAGAAAGTGAAAGAATGATGCACGCCAAAATTGAACAGATAGGCGTAACAACACAACGTGAAATAGTAAAGGAAGAAAAACGTCAGCGGATAGACAATCAACCTTATGGTTCTATTTTGACAGAAGTGTTAAAAAGGGCTGCTAAAGGCACTCCGTATGAATGGGCACCAATAGGCAGTATGGAACATTTGAATGCTGCAAAATTGGAAGAGTTCATCAATTTTTATAAAACTTTCTATGTACCAAACAATTGCGTGTTGTCAATAGCAGGCGACATAAACATAGAAGAAACTAAAAAATTAATTGCTGATTATTTTGCCCCTATACCCACCGGTACAAGACCTATTCCGAGACCAAAATTTGAAAACAAACTTATGGATGGAGAAGTAAGAGATGTTATAAAAGATAACATTCAGCTTCCTGCTGTAATTGAAGCCTACCGTGCACCTAAACAAGGTAGCGATGAATATTATGCATTCAAAATGCTTTCAACACTGCTTTCGGGTGGACAGTCGTCAAGACTTAATAAAACCCTGGTTGATCAAAGACAAATGGCTTTAGCAGCATTGGCTCTCCCCTTCTTTAATGAAGATGCAGGTTTGTTTATTAATTATTCAATAGCTGCTGCAGGCGTAAAACCACAAGACCTGGAAAGAGTAGTGGATAGCGTAGTTGCCGGAGTAAAAACTGATTTAGCTTCTGAAAAAGAATATCAAAAAGTAAAAAATCAGATTCAGACACAGTTTGTAGCATCAAACGCTACGATGGCGGGTATAGCAGAAAGTCTTGCTAACTATGAAGTTTATTTTGGTGATGCAAATCTTATAAACACCGAGTTGGAAAGGTATAATAAAGTTACCCGTGAGGACATGCTTAAAGTAGCTAAAAAATACCTTAATAAAGAAAACCGTGTTGTATTGTATTACATGCCTAAAGGTGGAAAGCCGGAAGGTGGTAAAAAATAAAAAAAGAATTTTAAAACAACACTCAACAAACATTTTTATAGCCTTACAAAATTTTCAATTTAAAATAAATGACACCAAAAGCGTCATTGTTATTTGAAATAAATTACTGTAAGACAAAAGAAAAAAATTAAGACATGAAAAAACTAAGCATATTCTTCTTAAGCTTATTACCACTTATAGGTATGGCACAGGTTGACAGAAGCAAAGCACCTAAAGCTGCTGCTGCCCCTGTTATTAAAATTGGCACCCCTGCTACATTCGTACTACCCAATGGACTTAAAGTATTTGTAGTAGAAAACAACAAACTTCCACGTGTATCTGTCAATCTTACCATTGATATGGATGGTATTGTTGAAGGCGACAAAACCGGACTTTCACAATTTGCTGGAAGCCTGATGCGCAGAGGTACTACCAAAATGAATAAAGTACAATTGGATGAGGCAATTGACTTTCTGGGTGCATCTGTAAATACATCTGCATTTACTGCAAATGCATTTTCGCTAAAAAACAATTTTAGTAAAGCTATTGCTCTTATGAGCGATGTTGTTCTTACTCCTTCTTTTCCTGCTGAAGAACTTGAAAAAATTAAGAAAAAAGAAATCTCATCTTTAAAAGCAGGCGAAGATGATCCTAATGATATTTCTGAAAATGTTACCAACCACTTAGTGTATGGTGCCAACCATCCTTATGGCGATATTGAAACAGAAAAAACAGTAAACAATGTTACTCTTGCTGACATCAAAAATTTTTATTCAACTTATTGGATTCCTAATAATGCATACCTTGTTTTTGTAGGAAACATAACTGCAGCAGAAGCTAAAACACTTGCGACTACTTATTTTGGCAAGTGGAAAAAAGGAGTTGTAAAAAAACCTACTTATCCAACGCCACAACCCCCGGCTAAAACAATCGTAGCTATTGTAGACCGCCCTGCTAGTGTACAGAGTTTAATTAACTTTATTAGCCCTATTACACTTAAACCAGGAACCCCTGATGCAATACCATCTTCAGTAATGAACAACATTTTAGGTGGTGGTTCATCGGGCAGGCTGTTTCAAAACCTAAGAGATAAACATGCATTTACCTATGGTGCTTACAGCAATTTAAAAAGTGATAGATTAATTGGAGCATTCTCTGCAAATGCTTCTGTAAGAAATGAAAAAACCGATAGCGCTATTGCTGAATTTCTAAGTGAGTTTGAAACTATCCGCAACAAAGCAATAGCTGACAGCGATGTAACAAACAGCAAGAATTTCCTTTCCGGAACTTTTGCACGTTCACTTGAAAATCCTGCAACCATTGCAAGATTTGCGCTTGACATTTCACGCAACAAAATGCCTGCTGATTATTATCAGAATTACCTTAAAAACCTTGGCGCTGTTAATGCAGCAACTGCACAAAGTGTTGCTACAAAATATGTAACGCCAGGACAGATGTATATCGTGATTGTTGGCAACGCTAAACAAATAGCACCGGGTTTAGAAAAATATGGAGAGGTAAAATACTATGATATTTATGGCAATGAAACTGCAGCACCATCTACCGCTAAAAAAGTAGAGGCAGGTGTAAGTGCAGAAAGCATTTTACAAAAAGCAGCTGATGCTGTAGGCTCTGCATCAGCAATGGCCGCAATTAAAGATGTAGTAATGTCGGGTCAGGCTTCTCTTATGGGAAGAGAAATGACAGTTACGCAGAAGAACATACTTCCAACTACATTCTCAATGGAAATGGGCATGGGAGGAATGACCATGCAAAAGCAAATGCTTAAAGATGGTAAGTATGTAAAAATGCAACAAGGGCAGGAACTTGAAGCTGATGAACAAGATAAAGAGGAAATGAATGAAATGGCTGCTTTCTTTGACGATGCATTTTTATTAAAACAAAAAGGCAATACATACAACGTAACAGGTATAGAACAAATAGATGGTAAGGATGCTTATGCCATAGAAATAAAAACTGCTGCAGGCAGGGAATTTACCAATCATTACGATGTAGCTACAGGGTTAAAAGTAAAAACCACCCGTACAGAAGAAAGCCCTATGGGTAAAATGAATATTCAATCATACTTCAGTGATTACAAAGATTTCAATGGAGTAAAAATACCAACTCACATGGTGATAGATTTGGGTCAATTTAAAATTGATACGCTATTCAAAGACATTAAAGTAAACAGTGGTTTAAAACCTGAAGAAATTCAGTAATAACCCAGTCGAAAAGAAATTAAAGAGGCACCATAAAAAGTGCCTCTTTTTTATTTATCCTGTTCGTGCTTATTTATTCAGTACCAGTATCTGGTAAAGGCTCCCTGCTATCATAGCTAATCCAAAGCTGCTTAAAGTGCCTATAAGTACATACTCTGTAAGTTTCCTGTCTTTAGCCTCTCTCAAATCCCCAAACCTGAATACAGATTTGGCTGCAATTAAAAACCCAACAGCAGCCAAATTGTGAGTAGCTACAAAAGCAAAAACGAAACCCCTTTCAATTATGCCAATAAATTGTCCGGCATTTTGCAATGAAAACGGCACTTGCATATCAGGCTCCGGCACCCATTTGGATATAAATATTTTTACAAAAAAAGAGCTTGGGGTTGTAATAAAAACCAGGAGCAATGCCAGTATAATATACTGCTCTTCTGCCAGCCTAAACCATGGCAAAACATCTCCATTATAAAACCGCCAAACACAGTAGATGGATACCAGATGGGCAACCTGATCAGCAAAAAAGAATATCCGTTTTGTCTTTTCCTGTTGAAACAATAGCTTTATGCTATCTATTACCAGATGTAGCAACCCAAGCAAAAATGCCCACCAAAAAAACCCTTTTTGCCAAACCAATACCATAACAAGAAATACATGAACCAATACATGTATGTACAATTGATAGGCAGCCAGTTTTTTTTGTTCTTTAGCCTTCACCCAGCCAGCCGGTTGCAATAAAAAATCGCCAACTAAGTGGGCTAATAGCATTTTATATAAAATGATCATAATAATTTTTTCAATTTTTTCTTGTATAATTCATTTACTTCCAGCAATGTTTCAAGATTTGTTCTTTTGAGTCGGTTACTTATTGCATTTTGCTTTATGCTAAGCAATTTACCAAGTTTCTCCTGAGACAAAGTAGGGTTGTCTAAGGATATCTGAACCATTTCAGCTCCATTTGTTGTCCATTTATCCATAATAATCAGGCTTAGCTTCAGATACAAATTCAGCTCGTTATCAAATTCTTCCCATGGGCTTTTAATGGCCAGGTTTATTTTTTCTTTCTTGAGCAATTCAAACTTTTCGCCCGAATTAACAAAAGCAGTTCCGTTACTTTCGGTTATACGGCTTGCTTCATAACTAATTTCTCCAAGGCCTATTGCCATTCTTACGTCTATAGCTTTAATGGTTTTCAACCCTGATTTTATCTTAATAGCTACCTGCAATGCCTGCAATGGGTCGGTCACCCTTACCTGAAATGTATCCCCACCATATATTTCCCAAAATCTTGGGCTTCTGCCCAATGGTTTCAATTCCTTTTTTAATCTTCTCAACCATTCCTCGGGGTTGGCTTTTCTTGACCTGATAATATCGCCTGTAATCACACTTGTCATAATTGTTTTTTGGCCAATGAAATTTAAACTCAAAACTATACGATTTTATCGTGATAATTGTAATTATCATGCTTAGTAGTGATAATTACAATTATCACTTTATTATGTGATAATTGTAATTATCACATAATAAAGTGATAATATATTTTGCAACTTTTCAGATAAATGTTGATGCACAACTTTATGCTGCCTAAGTTTGCCAAATGACTTCATTTTTTACAACAGATAGCCGAATAATTATAACCTGCAACAAAAGGATAACACCATTTTTGCAATTGGAAACTGAAGCCTTGGGCTTCAAAATTGTCCGAACTTTTCAAACTGGTTTAGAATTGTCTGGTTCTATGAATGATTGCATCAAACTCAATCTCAACCTTCGATGTGCAAGTCAGGTACTATATTCTATAAAAAGCTTTACATGCACTCATCCTGACCAGGTTTATAAAGAACTTATGTTATTACCATGGGAAGCAATCATACCTTCAGATGGATATTTTTCTGTTACGAGCAATGTTAGCCACCCAAGCATTACCAATACATTGTTTGCCAACGTAAAGGTGAAAGATGCAATAGTGGACAGAATGAGAAACGAGACCGGCAAACGTCCCGATTCAGGCCCGTTGCAAGATCAAACAGTTATTCATTTATATTGGAAAGATGAAATTGCAGAAATATTTATTGATACATCAGGCGAAACATTGGCCAAGCATGGCTATCGTAAAATACCGGGCAAAGCGCCTATGTTAGAGGCTTTGGCTGCTGCAACACTACTTGCTACCAAGTGGGATCTCAAATCACCTTTTATTAACCCTATGTGCGGTTCGTCAACTATAGCAATAGAAGCCATTTTAATAGCTACAAACCGCCGCCCCGGGCTGTTCAGAAGCAACTATGCTTTCATGCACATACTTGGCTATGACAGCAATGTGTATGAAGAAGCAAAGCAACAACTGGCAGACCAAATACAGGAGGTGGAAGGCTTGCAAATAATCGCAACAGACATTAGCGAAGATGCAATCAACATTTCTAAAATTAATGCAGCTGCTGCTGATGTTGAACAATACATCACTTTTGCAGTTTGCGATTTTGAAATGACAGAAATACCCCAAGAAGTTTCTGGTGTTATTTTCTTTAATCCTGAATATGGCGACCGGCTAGGTGATGAAGTTGAACTACAACAAACCTATGCACGAATAGGCGATTTCATGAAGAAACAATGCAAGGGTTATACAGGTTACATCTTCACCGGCAACCTGGAACTGGCAAAAAAAATAGGTTTAAAAGCAAGCCGCCGAATAGAATTTTTTACAGGCAAAATTGATTGCCGGTTGTTGGAATATGAATTGTATGCAGGGACAAAGAGAGTGAGTGTTGAGGGGCAATAAAAATCAACTAAAGCCCTACAATGGCGGAACTAACCTGATGCAATCATTCTCTACCAAAAACTCATAACCCGGCTTTGCATTTTTTACAAACGCCTGCAAATTTTCTAAAGTGGGGTAATCGTTTGCACCCACAAATAATCTAGCATCATCAACGAAAATTATGGTAATGTGGTCAAAAATAGTTGGTTTTTTTAGGATGATTTCTTAAGAAATTTACATTGTCAAGTAAAGAGGAAGCAAGCTCTGCTGAGGAGCAACTTGTCAGCAATAGCTTGATGCAAAACGATAATAGAGGCAGTCTTTTTTGACTGCCTCTTGTCATTATCGGATTGCTCTATGGCTTAAAAAACCTTTTTCGCTTTTCTTGGTTTTTAAAGTGTAGATACCATTTAATAAAGTTCTTTTTGGCTTCTAGTCTTAGTCCCCGGTGTAGGGTAAGCTTCTCTTTGAGATGAGCAAAATATCCTTCTATTTGATTTGTGGACTTAGGTATTTGCTCATCATTTAGGTAGCTGAATAAATTTGGAATAGCATTGATCAGATGGGTTGCTGCCTGATGCAAATGTTTGTGTGTATACCAACTTCTTCCCGTTATTTCATTGACTGATTTTTGGTTGATGAATGCTTCATGTAAGCTATACCAATCATACACTTGTATCAACCAATTTGCTGCCTGTTCCTGATTACATATTTGTGTAATTTGTTTGCTATAATATAATAATTCACGGGCTTGAATTAGTTGAGGTTTTGCTCCTAAATAGTTCTTTATCTGACGTTTAACATGTACAACGCATCTCTGCACAATTGCATTAGGGAATGCTTTAGCTACAGCCTTCATAATAGATTTATGGCCATCGCAAGTAACACTATATATCTGCGTACCCAGCTTTTTAAGGTTAAGTAAATCCTCTTTGATCTCTCTGAATTTTTCTTGATTAGTCTGCCTGAAAAGCTGCACATACTGTATGTCATAATCGTAATAAAGAACCAGGCATAGGCCGTTTTCAAAGTAAGTTCCATCAATCAGCAGGTGTACATGTCCTTTACTCTCAACAGTATTTTCAGGAGGTGACTTCAAATAAAACTTGAAGAGTCTTTGAAGAGAACTTTGACTCATACGACTGTCTCGAATCAAGTTCTGGTAAACTTGTCTTTCCATGACCCATCTGTAAAACCAAACAAACTGGTTGGCCTTTTTAACTCCGTCGTTTCTAAGTGTAAAATTGTGAAAACAGTTAGTGCAGCGATATCGTTGTTTGTTATTTTGCTTACCCCATTTTTGAACCCGCTGCAGATTACAAATTGGGCATGCCAAACTCTTTTTTTCATGGAAAAAAAATAGTCAATTGAAACGACTTTCAATTGACTATCCTAAAACGCTTTACTGTGAAGCATTTCAGCCGATTTTACCAACTATTTTTGACTAGTATGTCAAAATTATATAGTTAAAGGGTGAAGAAAATATAGCTTTTAATTCTTCATAAACCGGACATTCAAGGTCACCTTTCGCGGTTAGCCCACCAGAATAATGGCCATCTAACCAAAACAAGGCAGGACTTTTTAGTTTTGGAACCAACTCTTTTAATACTTTTCCACTATCGCCTTGTAATAAATGTATGTTAGAAATTTGGCTGAATCTTTTCTTTGCAATAGTATGATAATGTTCGCTTAGTTCTATAGAATAGAGTTCA
>JANPGE010000219.1:0-9829 GCA_031423805.1 Segetibacter sp.
AAGAAAAGCGAAATAGGTTTTCTTAGACATAGGCATGCCCGAAAATGAATAAAGGAGGCAAATGAATGCCTCCCATTTTCAGTATATGCATTGAGCTATTTCTGGTAGGTTGCTCCTCAGCAGAGCCCACTTCCTCTTCGCTCAACAAAGCAAATATTAGTATAATGTAAAGAAAAAAACCAACTATTTTTGACCACATTGCCTTATTTCAACTTAATCTTCATCAAGATATCTGTTTGTTCATCATTGCCTAATTTGAACACATGAGTATCAAACTCAAGCAAACCATTTCTTTTATAAAAATTGATTGCTTTTAGGTTCTTTTCCCAAACACCTAACCATAAGTATTGCATGTTATGGTCTTTGGCAATTTGCATAGCTTTATCAAAAAGTAATTGACCAATTTTCCTGTTTTGATAACCCTTCAAAACGTAGATACGTTCAATCTCTAATCCATTTCCATCTTTAATATCAGTTTGCGCCCCGCTGAAATTTATTTTCAGGTAACCAACAGGAATTAGTTCAGCTTTTACAATATAGAATTGAACATCGGGATGATTGATTTCATCGACAAGTTTGTTGTAAGTTAGATTTTCATTTAAATACAATTGCATATTTGCAGCTGTATTTTGTTCACCAAAACTTTCCACAAAAGTTTTTACAGAGAGTTGCTGTAAAACATGGATATTGGCGGGAGTATTTTCCAATATCTCTATAGAAAGATTGCCATCCATTATATCCTATTCAAATAAAGTAAAGTAGTTAATAGAAAATGGGGGTCAATCCTTCCTTGTAAGTTCCTCTTCTATCATTTCATTTAATAAACCTTCATTCTTCAAAATCCAATCAGGGAACTGATCGCTATCCTGCAATTTCCAGGCATTTTGTTCCTTCTGCATCTTAAACATTTTACGGTTGCCCCTGTCGTCACTTACATCTACTGAAAATAATACACTACCCGGGCTATTAATTTTTCTGAAATTAAACTCTCTTAAATGCCCGTCAGCCTTAATCAACTTCGTAAACTGTATATTTTTATTAAACTCTATTTTCATAAACTATTAGATTTTGCAGGCGGTGAAATTAAAGATTTATAGCCGCACTCAAGATTAAAGTTGCTTTTCAAATTGATTTTGTGGAAAAATTTTGACTTTGATAACATTACAAAACAAAGCAATTGCATCATTGTTTAAAATGTGCATTTTTACCCCTTCCAACTCACATTTCAATCTATATTTGCACCTTTAAACGATTTTTACCACATGAAAAGTATATCAGTAATAGGCACCGGAACTATGGGAAACGGCATTGCCCACGTTTTTGCTCAAAATGGATTTTCAGTCACACTTATTGATGTTCAACAGGCACAATTAGATAAAGCTTTAGCAACTATTGCAAAAAACATGGAAAGACAAGTTGCCAAAGGCACATTGACTGAAGAAAGCAAAAATGCTGCTTTGGCTAACATATCAACCAATACTACTGTAGCAGAAGGAGTTAAACATGCAGAATTAGTAGTAGAAGCTGCCACTGAAAATATTGATCTAAAACTAAAAATATTTCAACAATTAGATGAAGCTGCACCGCAAGGTTGCATTCTAGCCTCTAATACTTCTTCTATTTCCATTACAAAAATTGCTGCTGCTACCAAAAGACCCGATATGGTTATTGGTATGCACTTTATGAATCCCGTGCCTGTAATGAAATTGGTGGAAATAATAAATGGTTATGCTACAAAAAAAGAAGTTACAGATAGTATTGTAGAGCTTAGCAAGACTTTAGGAAAAGTGCCCTGTGTGGTAAATGATTATCCGGGTTTTATTGCGAATCGAATACTCATGCCTATGATAAATGAAGCCATCTATAGCCTTTATGAAGGTGTTGCAGATGTTGAGGCAATTGATACAGTCATGAAACTGGGAATGGCGCATCCTATGGGGCCGTTGCAATTAGCTGACTTCATTGGTCTTGATGTATGTCTTAGTATTTTGAATGTATTGTATCAGGGTTTTGGCAATCAAAAATATGCTCCTTGTCCTTTATTAGTAAATATGGTAACCGCGGGTTATAAAGGTGCAAAAACAGGTGAGGGATTTTATGTTTATACAGCCGGCAGCAAAGATTTGGTGGTGAGTGAAAGATTTAAGTAGTGTAGAGTTATGAGTGTAGAATTATGAGTTATGAGTTTATCGCCTTTTGCTAATAATATAACCGCAGAGGAGATACAAGAGTTTTTCGCAGAGAACACAGAGTAGTATTACATTCCCTCTTCTTAACTCTGTGTAACACTCCGGTTTTCTCTCATTAAAAAAGGAGGTCATTGCGAGCAAAGCGAAGCAATCTGCTCACATAAATAATTGAACTCTTGAAAATTAAGCTGCAGATTGCTTCACCAAGCTTCGCAAGGTTCGCAATGACGTGCAACTTTTGAGTAACATTATTAAGACCAACACTCATAACTACCAACTCATAATTCTCAACTAACCTCCACCGTCTGCAGTTCCTTTATTTTAAACAATACTTCATTAACCCTTCCTTTCGGAATTCCAATTTCCATTTGGCAAAAAAGTTGGCTTTCCTGTTTAAAAACTTCGCATCCAAATTGCCTGATAATTATCATTACATCATTCATGCGGGTATAATCAAATTGTAAATGATGTGTAGAAAGAATCTGCTTTTGCACAATAGGAGTAAGTTGCAAAGCTAATACTGTAGCAGTTTTGTAAGCATTTATTAAACCCGGAACACCAAGAAGTGTTCCCCCGAAATACCTCACCACAACAACCAATACATTAATCAATCCTTTGCTATCTATCTGTCCTAGTATTGGCCGTCCGGCAGAACCTGAAGGTTCTCCATCATCGCTTACGCGAAAATTATTTCCATCTAAGCCAATGCGATAAGCAAAACAATGGTGATTGGCTTTGGGATGTTCTTTTTTAAGTAACTGCAATTGCTTCTTACATTCATCAGCCGATACTACAGGATATGCGTATGCAATAAAGCGGCTTCCACGATCTTTGTATTCTGCCATTGCAGGTGTCTCTATCGTATTGTAATGAAGTTGCTCAATCATGGTCATAGGAGATTCACAAAAAGGTAAGATTACAAAAAGAAATCAACAAAATTTAGATAACCTTACATAAGATGAGACAGGCTATTTTTCAACTGTATTTTTGTAATAAGAAATAGTATCAGTAAAAACTTTTTCAGTATCAACTAATTTTTGATCGGTGAGAACGGGAGCCCTAAGTCCGTTGTCTATAATCATTTTGGTGTTTTCAATTACCCGGGCTTCATCCCATGCATGTTCGATAATAAATGATTCAGCAAGCTTATTACCACCCTCTATTATTATGCTTTGAATATTAAGTTGATAGCAGGCTTTCAGGATATTTTTTACAAGAGAAGGTTCTTTTTCAATTTTGCAAAAAACAAGGTTTTCCTGTTCTTCCTTTTTAATACCATTAAAAACAACTGTCGGTTGCTTTTTATCAAAAACTTGCAGTGTGGCCGGCAGCCTTAAATTCATATCCACGATTAATCTGACCGGATTAGCTCCCGTCCAATGTCTTGTATTAAGAGCAGGGTCATCTTGCAGTGCAGTGTTGGTACCAACCATTATTGCGGCCTCTTCACTACGCCACCTATGAATAAGACGGTTACTATACACATTCGTAATCCATACCCTTGAAAAATCTGCATTCGCAATTTTCTGATTTTTACTTTGTGCCCATTTCAAAATAACATAAGGTCGTTTAAGTGTATGAAAAGTAAAAAAACGTTTATTCAATTCTTTACATTCATTTTCCAAAACACCCACCATTACTGCAATACCCGCCTTTTTTAACTGATCAATACCTTTACCATTAACTTCGTCAAAAGGATCATTGCAGCCTATAACAACACTTGGTATTTTATGCTCAACAATAAAATCAGAACAGGGAGGAGTTTTACCAAAATGCGCACAAGGTTCAAGGTTTACGTATAAAGTTGCTTTACTAATTAAAGGTTTATTGGCATCGTTTACACTATTAATACAATTTACCTCGGCATGTGCTTCACCATATTTTTGGTGATAGCCTTCGCCAATAATTTTATTATCATACACCAAAACAGCCCCAACCATTGGGTTTGGTGCTACAAAACCTGCACCTTGCCTGGCAAGTTCAAGGCAGCGATTCATATACAATTGATGTTGCTCCATAATTATCAATCAAAATTAAATTAAAAAAACTGTAGCATTGCATAATGACTATTCAGCAGGCATATCTACAATTGTTACAGCAACTTTCTACACTCTATGATAACAGAGAGTCGGGAAATATTGCTGACCTTGTAATAGAAAAAATTACAGGTCTGCGAAAGATAGACAGAATTGTTTACAAAGACACTATAATAAGCCCCGAACAACAAAATCTTTTATCGAAAATTACATCAGAACTAGTACAACATAAACCTGTGCAATACGCAATTGGCGAAGCATGGTTTATGGGCATGAAACTATTGGTAAATGAACAAGTACTGATACCCAGACCAGAAACTGAAGAGTTGGCTAACTGGATTATTCAGGATATTAAAACCAATAAAAAAAAGGAAGTTTCAGTGTTAGATATTGGTACAGGAAGTGGATGTATTCCGATTGCGATTAAGCAACTACTACCTTACACATCCGTCACAGCAGTTGACATTTCAGAAGGTGCATTACAGATTGCCAAAATGAACTCTGTCTCTCAAAATGTGTTAATGGATTTTTTATTGTTGGATATACTGGATGAAGATGCCTGGCAGCAACTCGGACATTTTGATATTATAGTTAGTAATCCTCCATACATCAGAACTAGCGAAGGCCTTTCTATGCGCAAAAATGTGATGGATTATGAACCACACCTGGCATTGTTTGTAAACGATAACGATCCTTTATTATTTTATAAAAAAATTGCAGCATTTGCAAAAACACACTTAAACCAAACAGGAATAATTTATGTGGAAATAAATGAAGAATTAGCTCAAGATGTTTCTACTGTTTTCCAACAAAATGGTTTTTTCAATATTGAGATAAGAAAAGACATGCAGGGGAAGGACCGCATGGTAAGTGCAAAACATGCTTAATTTTTTACGCTTTTCGGCTTGGCGATTTGCAAATTATTTTACACTATTTTATTTTGTCGTGTTGTAATTAGGTGGAAAATTAGTCCATAAATAATTGGTGTCAAAGATGCAAAAGGGGCTGTCGAAAATAGAAAAAGATATTTTAACCCATCACTACTTCTCATTGCCTCTTCTTCAAATGTCAATGCAATAATATTATTTGTCAATACATAACCAATAAGCATATACAAGGAAATTCTTAGCGGCCTATATTTCTTAAATTTTGTCACTCTATAGATGCAATATAAAGTCCAACCGATTAAAGAAAAATAAAAAAAGATGTTCAGATTCCTCAATGCACAATAGTCGCAGTCAACAAATTCAAGTAGCAGGTCAGCAGAAAAAATTAATGGAAACATCTGTATAACTGGAAATATTAGGGAAGCAAAAAGTAATAATCCAAGAAGTAGTCCTAAATAAAAATTATTCTTAGGTCGTTGCAATAGTTTTCTGATTGCTTTCACTATATGACTATTTGCTTACTTTCTAAAATAGTATATTACTGGAATTCACAACAAGCAAAACCAGTCTTCTAACCCATAAGATTACTGATAAAAACTAACCTCTACCGGAAACCTTGCATCCAAAATTCCGAGGTAAGATGCTGCAGCATTGCTAACCCTCAAAAGCAGCCCATTGTTTTCTTTCATTTCAGGAATGCTACCCAACACTTTTGCATAGATTACTTTGCTGTTTCCTGATTGAAGCTTTAAAATAGTACCCGGAGCAACATCATTCATTAGTACATAATACTTTCTGTCCTGCCATCCGCTTGTTGATTTGAATGTTGCAGCTTCGCCTGATTTTTTATTGAATGATTTATGCGCAACATCATTAGCAAAAATGGCGGAAAAAGCACCTTCAGCAGTACTTGCAGGCATTGTGGAGATGTCTATTGTTTTATTGTTTTTTGGAGTTGAAGGTGGTGGAGCTGTAGTTCCTGATGTTACTACACCGCTACCTTTTGATGGTATTTCAACACCCGGGACTTGTGGACTATTTTCACCTCCGGTGTTTTTAGCCGGTGTATGAACAATTGTTACAACATCGGTATTCTTTTTTGGCTCACCCGTACCGGCAACTACTTCATTTTTCTTAGGTGCAGGTGGTGGAGTTGACCCAACTGTTACCGCTTCTTCTTTAACAGGAACTGTAGCTAATTCTTTTGGAACATTTGGCGAAGCTGGTTTAGGAACAACCGGTGCAACGGATACGTTTTTGCCTGAAGCAAGTTTTGATTCACCTGCCTTTACTTTCAAACGTCCAATAATGATTGGAGCTCCAACAGATACGATGTCAGACGATAACAGATTCCACTCTCTGATAGATATAGCAGTTGCATTGTATTGCGTTCCTATTTTAAAAATATTTTCCCCTTTAGCAACAACATGTTTCAATGGTACCAACACTTCACCATTTGTTGGCTTTTCTACAGATTCAAAATTTTGGGCATTAAGTGGAATTTTTATTTTCTGCCCAATGCTTAAGCCTTTTTCCATAACAAGGTTATTGAACTCGGCAATTGTTTTTGGTGATTGGTTATACAAGCGGCCAATACTGTAATAGTTTTCCTTTGCAAATACTGTATGATTGATGTACAGATTTGGTGATACACCTTCTACAATGAGATTTTGAGAATAGCTATAAGCCATCATAAACAAAAAGGACACAAGAAAAATAAGTCTTTTCATACCATTAATATTTCACCCGTTGAATATTGAAGAATAGGGTTTGAAAACAAAATTAAAGTTTTAATATTCTCCAATTGACCGGATAGTAATTATTAACACGATTGGGTAAAACTTTCATCCACCCCAGGTTGATATCCTCATATCTGCAAATTGTCCAACCTTTTTGCGATATTTCTTTATTTAAATCCTGACGACGCAAATAGCGTAAGGCCTCTTCTTTATCCAAATCTGCAACGGGAATAGTGGATGTAACTAACTTAGATAACGCCAATTCATGGTGAGGAATCAAATCTTTGCCTTTTATCTCACCCAATGCAATGCCCGATTTTCTTAGATTGAGTGTTTTATGAAGGGTTGAAATTTCTTCTTCCCACTTTTTGGGAGAAGCAATTATGATTTCTTTATAACCTGTTAAAATATATTCATCAGCTTTTGAAAGATAGCTTTCTACTAAAATTTTATCTTTTTTATTAATGGATTCGAGAGTTGTGTTGTATCCGTAATATGAATCAACAGGATTGGCTTGTTTGAAGCAAGCCACAAAAAAACCTTCCCCCTCAACTTTGTCAGGGTAAAACCGATAACCCGATGCACCATGCTTTTCACTTTTGGTTGTTACAATTCCCCAACTAGCATCAATTGGAATATGAAGCGGCTCTAATTTAAATTGCTCAACAATCCAATCGCATATTGCCTCGTCTTCCTGCATGCTATAGCTGCAAGTGCTGTATATGAGATGGCCGTTTTGTTTAAGCGAACCAATTGTATCGGCTATAATTCTTTGTTGCCGCATACTGCACATTTGCACATTGTCAATGCTCCATTCTTCCACTGCATTTTTATCTTTTCTAAATAAACCGCTTCCACTACAAGGTGCATCAATAACCATAAGGTCAAAGTATCCTGGCAGTTTTTGAAAATCCTTGGGATCATTATTTGTTACTACTACATTTTCGCTTCCCCATTTTGCAATATTTTCTGCAAGCACACTTACTCTTGTTTTAATTACTTCGTTGGAAACAATAAAACTGTCAGGTAGTGCAGCAGCCAACAAAGTACTCTTTCCGCCCGGTGCAGCACACAAGTCCAAAACCCTTTGTGGAAGAGGGTTTTCTGTGTAAAGGGTTGATAAGATATGGTCAATGAACATGCTACTTGCTTCCTGCACATAGTAGGCACCTCCATGAAATATGGGATCTAATGTAAATGATGGGCGTTCTGATAAATACCTGCCTGTTGTACACCACGGTACAATTGATTGAATGGGTAAATCCGCAATTGCCTTTGTTGGTTTTAAAGGATTTAACCTTACGCTTGTAACCTGTCTTGCTGATTCATGTGTTTGTATAAATGTAGTTTCGTCAAAGCCCGGTGTGCCTTTTAGGGATTCAAGAAAATTTATGGGTAAATATGTGGGCAATGATCTTTTGTTTCACACAAAGAAACGAAGAAAACAACGAGACAAAGGATTCCATAGGCTGGAACTAAAATCGATAAGCTACTAAAACGATAGATTCATCGCACTGTCATAATGCTAAACTGATTGTTATTTTCAGCCGTGTTAAGGCAATAACCATTTTTTCCATTTTGGTTTTCTGTCATAAAATTGTTGAAGATGAGTTTTAAAATCAAAAAAATTACTTTTCATAGGAAGTCCATTTTGCTTTGCATATTCAGTGTATTCTAATTCTGTGAGAAATGTCCTCTTTGTCTTATTTGGTAAGTCGCAAACTATAAAATCATAATTCGGGCTATCTGCTTCTTGATGTATTACCTCTGCACAAAGTTTGTTGTCTTTAATTATAAAGTTCCCAATTTGTAACTCATCCTTGTTAAGTTCAGTCTTGCTTAAGTCAGGATAAAACTCTGTCCAAGCAAAGTCTGGGCTATAAATACGTTGTTCGTATCCAATTGGTAAAGAGGGGGCTTCGCCTAATCCTGTGTCTTGCCAATACGAAAAGGAATAAATTAAAAAACTAACAGAAATAAGAAAGTGAAGAAATAACCAATTCCTAATTTTATGATTCATTCTGACTTTTAGCCACTGATTATTTGTCTTACGAGATATTATGTAGAAAATAAAAAGAATTAGGTTGGAATAAACTGCTGCAAGAAATATAATTTTAATCATTTTTGCGACTAAATCTATCCATTGCATTATCATGTTTCAGCTTGTTAGAAGTTATGGAACCTTGTCATTGGTTTTATACAACATAGTCATTGCTATAAAAGAAAAATCGATAACCATTAATAATTAATATTGTTGGCATTTTTGTAATCTATAGATTTTCAACAAAATTATACGAAATCCATTTACCCTAAAACCTGACCGAAAAATGCTGCGCAACCTTTTGTTCTTTTCTAAAAAATACCAATCCAATAAAAAACAAATCAATGGTCAAGGTTACTTCGGGGTGCTGCTGAATTTTTTGCCAGGCTTCTTCCATTCCTTTGCTCCAATGTATATCGTCAAAAATGAAAATGGATTTTTCGGTTTTCTTTTCTAACAGTTGATTGAAATATTGTAAGGTTGGCTCTTTGCGGTGATTGCCATCTACAAAAGCCAGATCAATAGTAGTGGTTTTAGCTAAAGTATTTTTGATTGTATCATCAAAATTGCCTTCAATAATTTCTATATTTTGCAACTTGAGTTTTTCAAAATTTTGTTCTGCTACATTGGCTATTTCTCCGGAACCTTCTAGCGTTATCACCTGTCCTTTTAAATTTCCCGAAGCAAGATATGATGTAGTAATACCCAAAGAAGTGCCCAACTCAATGGTGGTTTTAATGCCATAATAATTTACCATGCGCATCATGAGCTGACCAAATTTTTTAGGCTTAAGCGAAGATTTTGCAATACTGCTTATTTTTCTCTGGTTGCTTTTTATAACTGTTGAACCTGCTCCAAAATCTTCTATCTGCAAGACTTTATCATTGTTTAATAATTTTTCCCTAACCCTTTCAATAGCATCATAAGCATAAAAATG
>JANPGE010000220.1:0-5901 GCA_031423805.1 Segetibacter sp.
GAAATCCTACAGATAGTAAGTATCTCCATTTTTGAAAGAATGCCCATAAATCAACTGTTTCAGCAAACTCAATTACAATATTTCAAAGAACAAAATCATAATCAATTGACTATCTTCGACTTATAACGCAACGCTAATGTAGTCATTACAATTTTAAAACTCCACAATGCTTAATTGTAAAACATTGCTTGCAATTTTGATTTCAGCAGGGTTAGCTTCTTGTGTCAAAAGTAAAACGAGCAAGCTGAATGCAGGTAAAATACAGGCTTATGTGCCGGTTTATCTCAAGCCGTCAGTTGCAACCGATATCAAAATTGATTCTCCAAAAAACACTGTGGCTGCCGGCAAAATATATGTGTACGGCAGATACCTTTTTCAGAACGACATTAATAACGGCATCCATATCATAGACATTATTGACCGGGCAAATCCTAAAAAAATAGCTTTCATCAATGTGCCACTAAGCACAGAGATTGCCGTAAAAGGAAACTATCTCTATACAAACAACCTTGCTGACATGCTCACATTCGACATCATCAACCCGGCTATCCCGGTATTAAAAAGCAGGATTAAAGATGTATTTCCTTCCGTCAATCAATCTTACCCCCCGTTTACCAATACCTATTTCGAGTGTGCAGATGCTTCAAAAGGCATTGTAGTAAAATGGATTCTTCAGGAGGTTGATAACCCACAATGCCGCAGGTAAAAAACCCGATTCATAAAGAGATTTTTGTAGAATTCAAAATCTAAAAACTGTTGGAAATAATCAAAAACAATTCACAATGAAAACACGAAATCTCCTGGTAATAAGCATCCTTTTCTTGTTTTTGCAGTGTTCCAAAGATTCAGGTTCAGTAGATTCTGCTTTTGCAACCACCGGACAGGGTGGATCATTGGCCAGGTTTTGTATCGCAGGCAATTATCTGTACACTATAGACGCACAGCATTTAAAAGTGTATGATATAACCAACGGGCAGCAACCCGTGCTCAAAAACAATGTTTTGGTAGGGTTCGAAATAGAAACCATCTATCCATTTGCCGATAAGTTATTTATTGGTTCCACTAGTGTTGTGTATATTTTCTCTATTGCAAACCCGGAATTGCCAACCCAACTCGGCACTGCCATTTCTCCCGATGTGATACGCCGTTGTGACCCTGTGGTAGCTAAGGATACCGTAGCATTTGCCACATTGAGAACCAACGGAGCTTGTGGCGGACAGACCAGCATACTGGCAATTTTTGATATTAAAAACATAGCAAAACCAGTACAGCGAGGCAGTTTTCAGCTTACCGAGCCTTATGGTCTAGGCTACTCGGATAGTGTACTGTATGTGTGTGACAATGGTTTGAAGGTTTTCAATATTGCCAATCCGTATTTACCACTCTTAATAAAAACATTAACCAATGGAAGTGGTTACAAAGACGTGATTTGCTATCAAAATACTATGATGTGCTGGGTATCGGATGGGGTTATGCTTTACGATATTACTGACAAAATAAACCCTGTTTACCTTGCTAAAATTATTTAATGATTAAGAAAATTGTCTTATTTGCTTGCATTGTTTTTATATCAACAGAATTGTTTGCGCAAAATAGAGATTCAACAAAAGCAACTACCCTTAGCGTGAACTTACCGGGCATCATTGATGTGTTTGATGCTAACATCACATTTGGTATAGATTTTAAAATAGCAAAGTTAACTTCTGCCGGTATTGATGCAGGATATATTTACGCTTCCATTTACACTTCCGATGCGCAATCAACATCTGGTATATTGCTCCGTCCATATATCAGGTTTTATTTTGACAAAAAGGAGGAACTTTTTTTTCAGGCGCAATTGCATTACAAATCTGTTACTTACACTAAAGAAAGTTGGGTCAACAGGGACTTTGTAAATGGGGTGCCATCATTTAGTCAATTGGGCACTATTAGTAATTACAAGAAGGCATACGGTATTCATTGCCTGATAGGGATTCGCAAGCAATTGTCAGGCAGCAATGACCATTTGCTTTTGGAATCAACTTTCGGATTGGGCTACCGTTATAAAAAGCAGTATTCAGATAATGGTTTGTTTAGCACGACTGGTTTTGTTTTTGGTAGCCGCAATAATAATTCGACCCCTGTGCTGCTAATGAATCTCAAATTGTGTTACAAACTGTAAAGTTTGATTATTACCTTTCTGCTGTAATTATTCCGCCAAAGAAAATCTTAAATGAGTCCTGCAGGTGGGAGGTATCGGCCATCTATATTTTCATGGGTAGGCATGACCTTTAAAAGATGCTATCCCCAAGGTGGATGGTGTCGTACTTGGTATAGGCATGTAAAATGTGCAATTGATAGGTGCGGCGGTCTGCCGTTCCAATTCATTTGATGACATATTACTACCTTATTATTTTTGAAATGCCGGATGAAACTGTTGCAAAGTACTACGTAAAAAATCCCTGTCTAAATGAGTATAAATTTCAGTAGTAGTAATACTTTCGTGACCCAACATTTCCTGTACAGCTCTTAAATCTGCTCCGCCCTCTACAAGATGCGTTGCAAAAGAATGTCTGAAACTATGGGGCGAAATACTTTTTTTAATTCCAGCTTTCAATACAAGATCTTTGATGATGTAGAAGATCATAATTCGGGATAACTTTGCTCCTCGCCTGTTAAGGAATAAATAGTCCTCGTTACCTTTTGCTATTACTAAATGGTTTCGTATCGTGTCTTTGTAAATATTGATATATTTGATGGCATCACTGCCAATAGGTACTAATCTTTCTTTATTTCCTTTACCAATTACCCTTACAAAACCTACATCAAGATATAGACAGCTTATTTGCAGATTGACCACTTCACTGACACGAAGACCGCAACTGTACATTGTTTCTACAATTGCTTTGTTGCGTCCACCTTCGGGTTTACTTAAATCAATTTGACTAATCACATTTTCTATTTCCTCAAAACTTAAAACATCTGGAAGGCTTCGCTTTAACTTAGGCGAATCCAATAAGGCAGTGGGATCGGTAGTAACAATATTTTCTATCAGACAATATTTGTAAAATCCTTTAATGCCTGATATAATCCTGGCTTGAGAAGAAGGTGTCATACCAAGTTCTGCCACCCATTTTATAAACTGCTGAAGTTCTTTTAAATCTAATCCTGAAGGATCTTTTTTTTGTTGTGTTGCTAATAAAAAAATAGTCAGCTTTTCTATATCCCTAAGATAAGCCTCTACAGAGTTATCGCTAAGCGATTTCTCTAATTGCATATATGCTTTAAATCCTTTTTTGTATGGTTCCCACATTTAAATGCAAGGTAAAAGGAAAATATTCAACCGTAAATAATCGAAATAAAATAAAAAATGCAACTACCCCCTTATGTATTGAATAATACAATATGAATTATATACAATTGTAGAAATTAAATATAATGTGCAGCTAGTTTATAAAGCACTATCAAAATATATGCGGCACCTAAAATCCTGTTAATCTGCATAATGTTTAATTTGAAAAAACTTAGCAATTTATTGCCAAATACAATGTAAACAAGCATTACCACTAAGGTGCCTAAAGCATTAAAAAGTACAAACCCTATTGAGGTCATTTGTTCAATATCCAGCATTGCAACTTTCTTCACTAAAATAATCATCACTAACCAAAATGGAATCTGTTGCGGATGTATGATTATGAAGAATAGCCCCCTATAAAAAGTATGCTTTTGAATTTGAGCATTATTAGATCTATTGCCAGCTATCATCCATATACCCATAATTAGGACAATAAGAAAAGATGCAATTTCTATGTAATTAAAAAATTGACTTTTTGTTGAAAGCCTTATGATTAATTGAACCGAAAGAAGCAGATAAATGCATTCAAAAATTAAAATCAAACAAATTATAAACAGGAGTAACTTTTTTTGCCCCGAACGAAATAATTCTACAACCATCAAATTGATATTTCCCGGAAAAATATACCCATAAAAACCAGTAAAAATTGCAATAACATACATGACTTAAGCCGCTTTCATTTTAAATATTTTTTCTTCTTTTTTAAGCGCCTTATACTGCCTAAGGGTCATAAAATTAACCCCCTTTTTTTTGTTGTGGATAGCAATATCATACATTAGTTTGTAATGATTGGCCAACACCTGTTGTGCTTTTATAAATGAAAATTTTGGATCGTATATATGTGCAGGTTCAGCGCCGGCACCATTCAACTCAAGTATCTGAATGTTTTTCCCTGCTATAAGATCTTCTATGCTTGTACAACGCAAATCAAATCTGCCATAGTAAAACCCATTTATCCTCTTACTAATATTGTCAAATGTATTTGTAAGCTGTGGCTCAATGATATGGTTATAATCAAGAAACTCGGCACCACGCACATGATTTCCATAAGGCACCAGAATTTGCTTTACACCTTTTGGCAATATCATTTTGAAGTCAATACTCTTGCTATTTTTTAAAGTATGATACTGTAGAAATGCCCTGTTATCTTTCTTTATCAATTCATCCACCGTACTCATCCCATCCCCTACTATGGACAAGAGTTTTTTAAAAGTTACAGAAGTAACCCTTCCTATTTTTTCTGATGGGTTTTTACAATAAAATACACTAAACTCAAGATCGTAAGAAACAAAAGCCTGTATCAAAAATGGTATTTTATTTTTAGCCTTGTAAATAACCAGTTCGTTATCATTTTCTATTTTTTGCACACACCAACCCCTTTCGCCTCTATCGGGTTTGGCTATTACAGGAAATGCAATAGCATTTTCACTCATTATATTTAATATTTGCTCTAGGGTATGCTTTTCTTCAATATAAATTGTGGCAGGATACAATTCTTTGGGTATTAGCTCAAATATTTTCATTTTGCTTTCAAAGAACATTCCGCCTGTTTCAATAGTGGGATTAGATGCAGAAAAGAAAAAAAACGAACGGGCTTTGGCAGCAAGATAAATGTAGTAAATGCTTACCGGAAAGTAAACGACATACATAGGCCAATATTCCCAGCTAAATATTTTTATGTACAGCCTCCTTAAACTAATATAAATTTTTTCTGGTAACATAAATAATTTGATACAATAAGTACATTACTGTAGAATTTAATATTGCTTTTTGATTAGATTTTTTCGAAAAAATTCAATTAAAGTTTGGAATCGGACAACTATCGACCTTTGTAATTATCTGAATGCTTTCTTTGTTATACGTTGATTGTCCTATTTCTAAATATTCCATTTGGGCATTTACATTGTGATTCAATTCAATAAATGTATAACTCAATGTTTTTACCTGTTCGTTTCTATTTATAATAAAGCCATTGTAAGGATCTTTGACTGAATTGAAAAAAGAAAATAAACTATTCATTGAGATAGCCGGTTCTCCATTGATCCATTTTCTAAAATTCGATTCCCGATTGACTTTTGCATCAGCATCATAAAGTGTTGATGAAGACCAAATGTGTGCAATAGAGGTATTAAGTTGAATTTTCATTCTTTGTACACCATCCCACACCAGTTCAAACAAATTATTTTTATCAAATACCACTAATGTAAATGGTTCAATGTCATCTAATCTCAACAGGCTCCAATCTACTAAAGGCATATCAGAACTCAACAGTTCACTCACAATTAAACCACGGCTTTTTCGATAGTATTCTTTTCGATTGTGTTTCTGCAATGCGCCATTCAGCAATATTATTACAATGCCCAGATTATTAACTCCAACCCAAGTACCACCTTCTTTTGAATCTTTTGGAGATAAATAGTGAACTACATTTGATTTATTTATTTCAGGTAGCAAAGCCTTGCTTCTCAAAGGGCTTTCATCTCGCAATGATGCAAAATAGAATTTGTCATTTTCAGGAATAAATACAACTGTACACATGAATCAAATTTTTACCAAAAAAATATCTT
>JANPGE010000221.1:0-49713 GCA_031423805.1 Segetibacter sp.
CTTCAACTTGTGAAAACAACGCTTTCTGACAAAATCAATAAAGTAAATGAGCAAAAAGTAAAAATTCAAAGTCAGATAGATGAAGAAAACAGTAAGAATACAACATCGGCAGGGAGGTTAATCTTACAACTTTCTGTGGCTATTGCCGGAAAATATGATTTTGCCGTTTCGTATGTTTCACCCAATGCAAGTTGGAACCCCTATTACGATGTACGGTTAGACGATATTAAAAGCCCGATGAAGGTGGTAACGAAGGCCAAAATTTCACAAACAACAGGTATTGATTGGAAACAGGTAAAACTATCATTATCAACTTCCACCCCGGGTCAGTGGGGCAGTGCGCCACTTTTGAGTGCATGGTATTTGGGATACGTAAACCCGGTTTATGCTATGAAGCCTCAAATGAGATTGCAAAATTCCATTCAGGCTATGCCGGGACTTGAGGGTAAAGTGGCAGGACTTTCGATTGAAAACGAAGTACACCAAAAAATAACATTACGAGGGGCAGCTTCAATTAACCCAGATAAAACTCCAGTTTTTATTGTAAACGGAAGTAGAATGGAAAAAAGTGAAATGGATAAAATTTCGCCTAACTCCATTAAAAAAGTTGATGTTTTAAAAGGCGAAGCAGCAACAGCCACATATGGCGCTGATGCTGCAAATGGTGCAATAATAATTACACTAAAGGATGGATTGGATGATTATGTATCCGTTGCCGATAACACACTCAATTTTACATTTGATATAGATTTGCCGTATGATGTACCAACCAATGGTAAAGAACAAACTGCTACCATTGCCTCTGCTGAAATTGCAGCCACCTACAAACATTATGCAGTTCCCAAATTGGATAAAGATGCCTATTTGTTAGCCGAAATTGCAGATTGGAACAAATTAAACCTGCTTCCCGGTGAGGCCAATATAATATTTGAAGGTACTTATGTAGGTAAATCTTATATAGATCCCGCAAGTACAACAGATACACTTAATCTTACTCTTGGCCGGGATAAAAGGGTAGTTGTGAAACGGGAAAAAATGATTGATTTCAGCAGTGTAAAGTTTTTGGGAACTAACAAACTTCAAAAGTTCACTTACCAACTTACGGTTAAGAACACCAAAAATGAGCCTATTAACCTTTTACTTAAAGACCAATATCCGCTTACAACCAACAAAGAAATAGAAGTAGAACTACTGGATACTGATGGGGCAGAAGTAAATGGAGATAACGGTGTGCTAAACTGGAAATTAGCATTGTCGCCAAATGAAACTAAAAAAATAAAGTTTAGTTACACCGTAAAATATCCCAAAGACAAGCAGTTGAACTTAAATTAAAAGGTATGAATAGAAGTTATTTGAATGGTTTAAATAGTATAAAAATTGATACGATAAGATGCGCTAAACCATTCCACATAATCCATTAACTTCGACGCTCAAATTTTTGTTACCCCTAAGCTAACTTTCATCAATGAAAATTGCATTAATAACCGGTATTACAGGGCAGGATGGAGCATATCTCACCGAGCTTTTACTAAGTAAGGGATATATAGTTCATGGTATAAAACGTCGTGCTTCTATGTTTAATACCGATCGTATAGACCATCTTTATCAAGACCCACACGTCAGCCATCGAAATTTGATTTTGCATTATGGCGACCTTACAGATTCAACCAATTTAATAAGAATCATTCAGGAAGTGCAGCCGGATGAAATCTACAATCTTGCTGCCATGAGTCATGTGCATGTAAGTTTTGAAGAACCCGAATACACTGCCAATGCTGATGGCATTGGTACATTGCGCATATTAGAAGCTGTACGACTATTAGGGCTAGTGAAAAAAACTAAAGTTTATCAGGCTTCTACATCAGAATTATATGGTTTAGTGCAGGCCGTACCACAGAGTGAGACTACGCCATTTTACCCCCGTTCTCCTTATGCTGTGGCAAAATTATATGCTTATTGGATAACTGTGAACTATCGTGAAGCTTACAATATGTTTGCCTGCAACGGTATTTTGTTCAACCATGAATCACCCTTGCGTGGAGAGACATTTGTTACCAGAAAAATAACAAGAGCTGTTGCTAAAATTGCACTGGGCATGCAGGATGTATTATATCTGGGCAATCTTAATTCTTTACGTGATTGGGGACACGCCAAAGATTATGTAGAAGGCATGTGGCGCATATTGCAGCATGATGTTGCCGAAGATTTTGTATTGGCTACGGGCATTACAACATCAATTAGAGATTTTGTAAAACTGGCCTTTAAATATGCAGGTATTGAACTTGAGTTTAAGGGAAAAGATGAAGAAGAAGTAGCTATAGTTGCTGCCTGTAACGGAGAATTTAAATTGCCCGTAGGCAGTACCATTGTTAAGGTTGATCCCCGCTATTATCGCCCTACCGAAGTTGAATTATTAATAGGGGATGCAAGCAAAGCAAAACAAAAACTGGGTTGGGAACCAAAGTATAATCTTGAGCAACTTGCCGAAGAAATGGTAACCGCTGATATTGAATTATTCAAAAGCAATGTTTTACTTAAAGAGAGCGGTTTTAAAATCAAAAATCAGTTTGAATAATCCTCGTTCAAAGTTTCAACTCAAAGCATAAGCAATCAATAGATTATTTGTTTCTTCAAAACTTGTAATCTAAAATGAATAAGCATGGAAAAAGAAGCTAAAATATATATTGCAGGTCACCGTGGCATGGTTGGTAGTGCAATAACAAGAAAGTTACAATCTGAAGGTTATAACAATCTCTTGTTTAGAACATCCAAAGAATTGGATCTTAGAAATCAACAGGCGGTCAATCAGTTTTTTGAACAGGAAAAACCCGAATACATTTTTCTTGCTGCCGCAAAAGTTGGAGGCATTCAGGCCAATAATATTTATAGGGCAGATTTCATTTATGAAAATCTGATGATTGAGGCCAACATTATACATGCTGCTTATGTAAATGGCGTAAAAAAGCTAATGTTCCTTGGTTCTTCCTGCATTTATCCTAAAATGGCTCCACAGCCATTAAAAGAAGAATATTTACTTACAGGCCTTCTCGAATATACCAATGAGCCTTATGCGATTGCTAAAATAGCCGGTATAAAACTGTGCGAATCATACCGACTGCAATATGGTTGCAATTTCATTTCTGTTATGCCTACAAATTTGTATGGCCCCAATGACAATTATGATCTCAACAACAGTCATGTTTTGCCTGCTTTGCTTCGCAAAATGATCACTTCGAAAAATGCAGATGAGCCCTTTATAGAAATGTGGGGTTCTGGTTCTCCGCTTCGCGAATTTCTTCATGCAGATGATTTAGCAGATGCGTGTTACTTCCTCATGTTAAATTATAACGATGCCTGCTTTGTGAACATAGGCACCGGTACAGACATTTCTATAAAAGACCTTACCCTGCTGATAAAAGACATTGTTGGGTACAATGGAGAAATAAAGCATGATACTACAAAACCCGATGGTACACCACGTAAACTAATGGATGTTTCTAAACTTCATGCTTTAGGCTGGAAACATAAACTCTCATTACCCGAAGGGATACAAAAAGTATATGATGAAGTAAAAGAGAATAATTGGTAAACTACTTTGAGGTAATTTTTTCTTTCACAATATATTAAGTAAATATTCATTTCTTTTCAATTTTTATTAACATCATAATCAATCATTTGATTGTCTTGTAACAAATAAAAATTATGAAAAGAAAATTGGTAATTACAAGTCTATGTCTATTGGGTTTAGTGTCTGCGGGTCAGGCACAAATGAAGAAAAACGCAGTCCTGCTTGGTGGCGATCTGTCGTACGGTGTCCAGAAAAATGATTATATTAATGGAACAAATTTAAAATCAGGTAATATTGGATTTTCTGTAGGTAAATTTTTTACGGAAAGTAAAGTGTTTGGTATTATTGCTAATTATGGTTTTAACAGTCAGCGATGGAATAGTAATGATTCACTATTGTCAAAGTCAGATAATTACAATTTTGGAGTTTTCTGTAGGCATTACAAAGCCTTAGGAAAGGGATTTTATTTCTTTGGGCAAGGTGCAGCAACTTATGGTCAAAGTAAGCAGGAGCAGAAGCCTGTCACAACGAAGGGCACATCTTTTTCAATAAATTTAACACCCGGGGTTTCTTATCAGGTTTTAAGAAAATTGCAAATGGAAATATCCCTTCCATCTATTGCTTATTTAAATATTGGGTCTAACAATACCGTGATTAATAATGCTCCAAATAATAGTAATTCTAAAACAAATTTTTTCTCTATTGGTTCAAGCATAATAGGCAGTACACCGCTTAATAATCTTTCATTAGGTGTTCGTCTTATACTTTAATGCATCAACTCAATCCGGTGCAGTAATAAACTGCTGCGCCGGATTGAGTATTTTTTCTTCCAAAATATTCAATAAACATTCATTTTTTTATTTCCTGCACATAACTTTGTCATTTTATGGTGAATAATTATTAGGTATAAGTTCAATAATTCTGTAACTTTCATACAAAATGTATAAGTATGAAATTCTCATTTTGTATCATCTCCATTTTCTTTTGTCTTCAATTAACTGCTCAAAAAAGCGAAAGCGATTCTCTTAAACAACGTATAGACCTGTTGGAGTCACTGGTAAAAGAAAAAAACTATTCCCGCATTCCTATTGGTGATTTTGACAAAAGCCTGGAAGTACGTGTACAGTCTGAGGTGTACAATGCTTTTTATAAGTATCTGGCTATTTTGGGTTTGTTCTTATTTGGTGGTGGTTTTGGATTGTATCGCAGCTTGCAGGGCGAACTTAAAAGTCAGGTAGAAACTGCAGTTAAGGAAAATCATGAAAATTATTTACGTCAGTTAAAAGAAATGACTGAAATCCAAAACCGTGAAAATGGTCGGCAGGATTTGTTGATAAAAGCCCTGACAGATAGTATAGATTCACTTTCTAAAAAGCAGGAATCATTTCTTTCTGATGTATCTGTAAATATTGAGAAGAAAATATCAGAAGCTACAGGTATTATATGGAACGATATTGCTGATAATAAACTTCGCACTGCAAAAGAAGCTAAATACATTGGTGGTTCACTTGCAAAAGAGTTGAACGATTTTATAGACAATGATGCCGTAAAAGTAGGCATGGATAAAAAGCAAAGGTTGGTAGATGCACTAATGCGTGGCCTTTATAACACCTCTGAAACAGATTTAAAGCAATATGGTTATGGTCCCAAATACGATGAGATGATTAAGCTGCTCAAAAAGCACGAAACCAATGTTGATCTTTTGCCCGAAACCTATGTTAATGCTGCAATAGCCCTCAACAACAATTATGAATATTATCGCAATGCCGAGGATAAAAGACTTTGCCTCGATTGTTGTGATAAAGCATTACTTAAACTCAAAGACTATGGTATTCCGTTTATCCTAAAGCTTGAATTGTTTAGCATGGATTACAAACATGCCTACGATCAACAGGAAAAAGATGCAAGCCTTGATCAGCTCCGTCGTTTGTTTCATGTTATTAATAGCAACCAATCAGGGCCACTTTATTTTGAGGCCGTTGAGCGGCTACAAGTTGACAAAAGAGTTCCTTACTTAAAACCCTATCTTGAGTTACTTGATCAGGTTTGTCATGACGAACTACAAGTATTGAAGGAGAAGGCCATGAAATTTTTTGTGACAAGAGATGTGTTGAATGTAGATGTTTATAAAGACATCTTCTTCAATCTCCTCAAAGAAGAAAGTAAACCTAATGCTGCTTTAGATGGTAAATGGTTGACCCGTAAATCCGTAAAGGCAGGAGTTGAAACTGATGTAATGGTTACGCCAACAGAACTTACGATTGATAAATTTGTGTTTACCTTAAAAGAAGGGAATTCTGTTGAGTCCGGATATATGCATTATTTAAATTTTAATCAAAACAAGGCAGTAAACCTTTATTTTTTTGATGCAGATAACAAATTTTTGCAAACAGCCTATTGCGTCACCAAAATAGGGGAGGACGGTGCATGGGTAATTTGTTCAAATTATATAAATGAAGAACGACCAACAGAATTTGCATCAACCCCTGAAAATAAATTTTATCTTGAAGAGTTTACACGTGTTTAATTAACATAACCCAAAAACTAATTCACAACTCCCGGCTCTTATTTCCATACAGTCAAACGTCCATTAAAAGCCAAATTAAGCTTTAGGGTTATCAAAATAAGGCATAATAATCCAAAAATTCACCATCCATTTATGTCCACATTTCCTTATATCACTTTTAGCTAAAGAATCGAGTAGCTTTTTTGTTTCCTCTTTATTATATCTTTTACAAGATAAAATGCTAAGGGTAATACAGCAATTAAATTAAGACCTATGATTTCAGGGTATCTATACATCATTTTATATTATTGGGTTTTGAAAAATTGATATATTTAATTATAAAATTATATTAATAAATTAAAACTTGGTCTATTGTTTAACAAAACTGATTACCGTTTCAATTAACGATTGCCTGTCTATTAATTGTAAGAGATAAACTCCTTTTGCTATGTTTTTAATATTAATATTTAGTGAATTTCCATTTTTTATTAAGTGAAAACCATTTTGTAAAACTCTTCCCGTCATGTCCATGACTGAAAAATTTACGTCATCAATAATATCTACAACAACATCCCCTAATGTTGGATTGGGATAGAGTTTCGGTTTTACAGAGCTACTACCTTTAGTGACCACATTTGAGTATACAATTGATCCATCTTTTAGAACCTGCTTAATACGATAATAGCTTTTTCCTATAAAAAATGGAATTCTTTGAATGTAATTATTCTTATTTGTAATAGGTACCTGTGAGTAAATCTTTCTAAAAGTTTTATTATCATTACCTTCTTCAATATCAAAATAATTGATTTCGTTATTTAGAGTTGTCGTCCAATTCAACTGAATTAATTCGTTTGATTTTATAATGTTTAAAACAAGAGAATTTGAAGCAAATATCACATGAGAAGGGCATAAAGTTAGATTTGAACCAGAAAGGAAATTTGCTTTTGCAGGTATAGTTCCGGAATTTAATGAGTTTGGAATTCCAATAGAGGGAAATCCTCTGGCGAAGTACCAAAAATAGGGTTCACCCATATAAAAATATGAACTGTCCATAAGACTATTTGTTCCTGTCGGAACAATTACCCCTTGTAAATTATTGGCATATTCCAGATGTTCATTACCAGCAATAATGTATCTGCCATTTATTCCCACAATTTCGTTTCCCACAATATTGCTACTGTCTATACTACCTGAACTATAAAGTATACCATATAACTCTGTTCTATTTCGGAAAAAGGTATTATTATGTCCGTTTTTATAATGCGAAAGGTCAGAAACAATGTTTTGCACAATATTTCCTTCAAATAAGTTTGCATAAGGATAATTACCGTGCAAAACAATATCGCCTGTTAAATTATTAGGTTGATTTTCACTTTTGTATGGTTCTCTTGAATAGTTAAGAGTAATAACATTACCATTAGCCCCTGATTGTACCAAAATAGAGTGTCTTAAATGACTGAATATGTTATTTTCTATCAAACATTCACCGGTAGTATTATTTATGGCAACTCCATAACCTTGACCTCCGGGACCATATGCAAAAGCTCCATGTAAGTAGCAACCTGACACATCTATATTACTACTGTTGTTAATATTTATATGTGCAAAATTTGCACTATCGCTTTCTACGCCCTTAACCCAACATTTGGAAGCGTAATTGAATAATATATTAGATTTTTGATTTGCCGAATCCAGCCTTCTTATTTTTAAGCATTCTATACCAACCCCGGTAATCATATTAAGCTTTCTGATGCTTGGGGAGTCTGATATTAAATAATTCCTTCTAAGTGGGCTATTAAAGGTAATTGTATCAGCAACAACATTTGTTATATTAAGTATTTGTCCAACGCAATTATAAACATCAAATACCAGAGAAGAATCATTCTGAAATATTTTTACATGATCTCCTATGTTGTAAAATGACCCGTTAGTTACAATAATTTGATTAGAGCCTTTAAAAGCTCCATCCGTTAAATGATGGGTTATACCAGAACGACTTCCATTTACAACAATTGTTTCATTGGAATCTGCAAGATTAAACTCAAGGGTAGTATTTGTTGATCCTGATCCCCTAATAACTAAACCGGTTCTTAGAGTAATAGGTAAATTAAAATTATAAACTCCAGGCGGAAAAAAAATTACTCCACTGTCTGTTCCAAGACTGTTAATTGCATTAACCAATGCCTGATCATTTGGGGTAGTGCCATTACCAATTCCACCAAAAAGAGAAATATCTGCTATTAATTGATAGTTGGGAGTCTGTTGTTGCAATCCTGCCAATTTCCAATCCACTCTTCTTTGAGCAGTTATGATTTGTGAGAAATTATCAGAAGCTATAGTTATAATTATTATTATTATTAAAGCAAGGTGCTTCATAACTAAAAATTAAAAATTAAGTGTATGTCTTTCCTAATTACTGTTCTCCTTAAAAAAGCTTGTAAAAATTTTTATCAATGAGTTTAAACTAAAAATACAATTAAACTAATTAAAATATTGATATTGAATTATTATATAGTAAATTTAGTATTTAATGAGTTTTAAATTTTAATAATCAGAGCCCTTGAAATTCAATTTTATTCAAGGGGTTTTTTGTAATATATTGATATATAAGTCCACGTATATAGTCACTTTCGGGGTATTGCGTAATATGTTGTTTTACTTTTTCAATATGTGAATAGGAAGTATTTGATGGACCATAACCCATACCGTAGAAGCTACCTTTTTCCATTAAGATAATCCCATTCTGGAATTTATGTTCTGTACTTTCAAGTTTTTGAAGTACTACAAAAGTGGGGAGCGTATTCTTTAAATGCTCAATAGCTTGCAGCACCCTTGTGTTATATTCCTCAGAAGTCAATTGTTCTGCCATTGTAATTCCCGGACTTTTATCAATAAAACACAATTTGGGACATAGTTCAAACCTCTCAATTAGTTTTTTTAATACTGAAAGACCTTCTAAAATAAGAGTGAAAGTATAAATTGGTATTAGGTTTTTCTTCTTTTTTTCTATTACCAACCTAAAATAACCACGACTGTCTTCAAACATATACAATGCATACATTTGTTGAAAACCTTTCAAGCTTCTGTTATATAATGGCCATAACCTTTTTATTTCAATACTTTCAAGGATAAAAGCCATAAGTTCAGAACCGCATACTTTATAAGAAATATTATATACTTCTCTTATAAACTCTTGTTTTTGTTTTCCCGGTTTATCGTTGCTAAAATGGCTTGTTACCCTTTTTTTAAGATCTTTAGCTTTACCAACATAAACAACTTTTCCCTTTTGATTGTGAAAGTAGTAAACACCCGCCACTGCAGGTAAATTGGAAACTTGTTCTAGTGGTAAATTTGGTGGTAAAGATTGCTCTCCAGAGCGGCTTTTGACCATTTTTCTAATTTCCCCCATTTTATCCATCTCCAAAATCCTTTCAAATAATTGAACTGTAGCCAATGCATCGCCAAGTGCCCTATGCCTTTGTTCCACTTCAATATCCAGACTTTTACATAACCTTCCAAGGCTATAACTGGGAAAACCAGGAAGCATTTTCCGGGCTAATCTTACAGTACATAGCTTTTGGCTATCAAGTTCGTAACCTGCAGCTGCCAATTTGTGTTTTACAAAAGAATAATCAAAGTTCACATTGTGAGCTATAAAAACTTTATCTACCAATAAATGGTAAATGGTAGATGCAACTTCTCCAAAAACGGGAGCCTGACTAACCATTGCATGATTAATACCCGTTAGAGCCTGAATATAAGGAGGTATGGCAACCTGGGGATTAATGAGGGTTTGGTAGGTTTCCACCAATTTTGTTCCGTCGTGTATTGCAATAGCAATTTCAGTAATTCCATTACCACTTGCATGCCCCCCGGTTGTTTCTATATCTACAATTGCAAACACAGGCTGAAATTAATAAAGAAATTTGAGATTCATGCATTAAATGCCGGAGTGTTGTTAGCAATTATTAGTTTTGATAATTAAAATCGTAATTGAGTATTTTTCAAAAAGTTAAAACAAATAACTTATGAATATTTTTATAAGACATTGTTATTTTCGTACAATAATTTTGATATAGTTTTTTATGGGTGATATTTTGTAGGTTTAATCATAAACACATAAGAAATAACAAAAGAATAGTTGCAAAATAGTTTTAATTAAAATATTAAGTATAAATCATAATAATGTCAGAACCAATTGTTTCTCTATCAAATGTAAAAATTTTTCAAGGGGCTAGTTTAATTTTACAAGATGTAAATATCAAGGTAAATAAGGGTGAGTTTGTTTATCTTGTGGGTAAGACAGGCACAGGAAAAAGTAGTTTATTAAAAACCCTCTACGGTGATTTGCCCTTACGGGAAGGGGAGGGAATAGTTGCAGGTTATAATCTGAAAGATATGACATGGAAGAAAGTTCCTTTTTTACGTAGGTCCTTAGGAGTGGTCTTTCAGGATTTTCAATTATTAACCGATAGAAATGTACATGAAAATTTAAAATTTGTTCTAAAAGCCACAGGATGGAAAGACAACAAGTTGATGGAAGAAAAAATAAATGATGTGTTAGATAAAGTTGGACTAAAAAGTAAAGGATTTAAAATGCCATTTGAAATGAGTGGTGGAGAGCAGCAACGTGTTGATGTTGCACGGGCATTACTCAATTCGCCAAAACTCATATTGGCGGATGAGCCTACAGGTAATTTAGATCCGGAAACCAGTGATGAGATCATGCAATTGCTTTTTCATATAGCAAAAGACTTCAATACCACCGTTATTATGGCTACCCATGATTATATTGTAATAAACAGATACCCTTCAAGAATGCTTAAAACAGAGCGGGGACATGTTTATGATAGTGCTGCGGTGGGTACAAATCAACAATAAATTTATTCAATTGAAAATCAATTAAAAAAAAAGTTTTATTAAAATTAAAAATTAATCAATTTAATTATTTCATTAAGATGATGTTGATCACTATTATCAAAGTCATCATAATGAACACTATCTACATCCAAAATAGCAAATACCTCATTTTCCTTAATCAATGGTAATACAATTTCAGATTTAGAAAAACTGCTACAGGCTATATGTCCTGGAAACTTTTCAACATCAGGTACAATAAGAACTTTTGTTTGCAGCCAGGCCGTTCCGCATACACCTCTTCCTTTTCTAATTCTTGTACATGCCACAGGACCTTGAAATGGACCGAGTACTAATTCATCATTCTTTACAATGTAAAAACCAACCCAAAGCCAGCCAAACTGTTCTTTTAATGCTGCAGATATATTGGCCATATTGGCTATTAAATCATTTTCTCCTTCTAAAAGCCCCTTAATTTGAGGTAATAAGGCAAGGTATTGCGCCTCTTTATCACCCTTTATTATAGTTAAATCTTCGGCCATAAAAATTACTCTTTGAATATTAAAAATATATCTATTTTTGCTGCAATTTACCAATAAAATGAACGTATTTGCAGTTTTGGTTGTTAATTATCCACATAATTAAGAAACTTATCCACGATTTTTTTGGTTTGTAATTGCAGACTCATATCTTTGCGCTCCGAAAAAATTATGTCAAAACAAGCGCTGATTAAACAAGATGGTTCTATTATTGAAGCTTTGTCCAATGCAATGTTCAGAGTTAAATTAGAAAATGGTCATGAAATCATTGCTACTATTAGTGGGAAAATGAGGATGAATTACATCCGTATCTTACCAGGAGATAAGGTTGGAGTGGAAATGAGTCCTTATGATTTGAGCAGAGGCCGAATAATTTTTAGGTATAAATAAGTATACAATAGAAATACACATAAACAAGCTGTAAAGCAGGTTTCAGGTTAAAAAATAAAATTTAGTCATGAAAGTAAGAGCATCAATTAAAAAGCGTAGTGCTGATTGCAAAATTGTTAGGAGAAAAGGTATCCTTTATGTTGTAAACAAAAAAAATCCCCGTTTTAAGCAACGTCAGGGGTAGTTTTTTACAATAATGAATCGTTCATCATTTATCAACAGATTTATAATTTAAATTAAAATATGGCTCGCATTGCCGGTATAGATATACCAAAAAATAAAAGAGGCGAAATAGGACTTACCTATATCTATGGTATTGGTCGTTCCACTGCTCAGTACATTCTTGACAAAGCAGGCATTGACTATAATAAAAAAGTCAATCAATGGGATGACAAGGAGCAAACTGATATTCGTAACATTATCAGCAACGAAATTAAGGTTGAAGGCGCACTTCGTTCTGAAGTTCAAATGAACATTAAACGTTTAATGGACATTGCTTCTTATCGTGGTTTACGTCATCGTAAAGGTTTACCGCTTCGTGGACAGCGTACCCGTACAAACAGTCGTACTAGAAAAGGTAAGCGTAAGACAGTGGCGGGAAAGAAAAAAGCACCTAAGAAATAAAATATTTGCAAACTCCTCCGGGGTTTGCATTATTTATATAAAAATCCTTCGCATTACCGGATAGTCAATAAAATAATTATTGGCAGGAGGAGTGAAGAGGTTCCGGAAATTCCGGATTAATCAAAAACAGAAGATTACCTACAAAAAATTATCATGGCGAAAGCACAACAAAGACAAGACAGCGCAAAAGCTGCTGCCAAAAAAAGAGTAGTAAAGGTTGAAGCCTACGGCGATGCCCACATCAATGCTACATTTAACAACATCATCATTAGCCTTACTAATAAAAATGGTCAGGTAATAAGTTGGGGTAGTGCAGGAAAAATGGGATTTCGTGGATCTAAGAAAAATACTCCTTATGCTGCACAGTTAGCTGCGCAAGATGCTGCTAAAGTAGCAATGGATGCAGGATTGAAGAAGATTGATGTTTATGTGAAAGGTCCTGGGTCTGGTAGAGAGGGAGCAATTCGTGCCCTTGCTAACAGTGGACTTGAAGTTACAATGATTAAAGACGTAACCCCAATGCCTCACAACGGTTGTCGTCCTCCAAAGAAAAGAAGAGTATAGTTTTTTACTATTTACCGGTTTCGGTTTTTTAGTGAATATTTTTATAAAGCTGTTGCAGTTTAAATTTTAAGATTTTTACCGAACTGCAACGGGAACTCAAAAATCTACAAAAAAAGAAATAATAACATGGCAAGGTACACTGGCCCCAAAACCAAAATTTGCAGGATATTTGGGGAGCCTATTCTAGGCAATGGTAAATGGTTAAGTAAAAACAGCAACCCTCCGGGTATGCATGGTGCCCAAAGAAAGCGTAAGCAACTGGGTGAATATGCTACACAGCTAAAAGAAAAGCAAAAAGCAAAATATACCTATGGTGTATTGGAGAAACAATTTCGTAACACATTTACGGAAGCTGCTCGTCGTAAGGGTGTAACAGGTGAAAACCTTATTAAATTATTAGAAGCACGTTTAGATAATACAATTTATCGTTTAGGAATTTCTCCTAGTCGTCCTGCTGCACGTCAGTTGGTTTCTCACAAACATGTTACCGTAAATGGGCATGTAGTAAATATTCCTTCTTATCAATTGCAACCCGGTGATATCATTGGTTTGAAAGAGAAGAGTGCAGGTAATACATCTGTAACAGGTAATCTAAGAGGTAAGAATCATAAGTTTAACTGGTTGGAGTGGTCAGAAAGTGAAATGAAAGGCACTTTTATTACTTATCCTGAAAGAGAAAGTGTTCCGGAAAACATTAGAGAACAACTGATAGTGGAATTATATAGTAAGTAATTCTTAGAAGAATTGTCTTACAAGAATAGAATCACAACTAACAGAGAAATATTAATTAAATCAACAAATCGTCAATAAATAATGGCTATTTTAAATTTCCAAAAGCCCGATAAAATCGTTTTACAAAAGACCAATGATTTTGAGGCGCAGTTTGAATTTCGTCCATTGGAACCAGGTTATGGCCTTACCATTGGTAATGCTCTTCGCAGAGTATTATTGAGTTCATTGGAAGGGTACGCTATTGTAGGGATTAAAATTGAAGGTGCAGAGCATGAATTTGCTACACTTAAAGGTATAACTGAAGACGTAACCGAGATTATCTTAAACTTAAAGCAGGTTCGTTTTAAGAAGAAGTTGGATGGTGATGTTCCTAATGAAAAAGTTACTTTAAGCATTAAAAATCAGACTGAATTTACTGCAGGTATGATTGGCGAAGCTACACAGGCTTTTGAAGTAATGAACCCATCTCTGCTTATCTGTACTATGGACAATAGTGCAAAGCTTGATATTGAAATTACCATTGCAAAAGGTCGTGGTTATGTTCCTGCAGAAGATAACAGGATAAAAGAATCAGTTTTTGGATATATTCCAATTGACAGTATTCATACTCCTATTAAGAATGTAAGATATACGATTGAAAACACCAGAGTTGAACAAAGAACTGACTTTGAAAAACTCCTGATGGAAGTTATGACTGATGGTACTATTCATCCTGAAGAAGCTGTAAAGCAGGCTTCACGTATTCTTATTCAGCATCTTATGATCATTAGTGATGAAAATATCACATTCGATAGCAAAGAAGAGAAGAAAGAAGATATGGTGGACGAGCAAACACTTCAACTACGTAAAGTCTTGAAGACACCACTCGAAGATCTTGATTTGTCAGTTCGTGCCTTCAATTGCTTGAAAGCTGCTAAAATTAATAGCTTAAGCGAATTGGTACAATACGAACAGGAAGACCTTATGAAATTTAGAAACTTTGGCCAAAAATCACTTAGTGAAATTGAGCAGGTTCTAAACGAAAGAGGCCTTGGATTTGGAATGGATTTGGGTAAATTAGGAGTTGATAAAGACGATTATTAATTTAATTAATAGTCACCTTAAAACTTACTACCAACAAAAAATCAATTTAGTCTTGTAATTCCTGACACGGTACAAGATATCACATCTCTCAAGAATTATAACTTGGGAACTAAAGTCAAAATAAAATGCGTCACGGAGACAAAATCAACAATTTAGGCAGAACAGCAAGTCACAGAAGGGCTTTGCTAAGCAATCTTGCCTGTCAATTGATTCAGCACAAAAGAATCACTACAACATTGGCAAAAGCGAAAGCTTTGAGGGTTTATGTAGAGCCCATGATTACTAAGGCCAAAGACAATACAACACATCAACGCCGTACTGTTTTCAGTAAGTTACAGGACAAAGAAGCTATCAAAGAACTTTTTGATGTTATTCGTCTTAAAATTGAAAGCCGACCGGGTGGATACACCCGTGTAATAAAGTTGGGTGCACGTCATGGTGATAATGCTGAATTGGCTATGATTGAATTAGTTGACTACAACGAAATTTACGGCAACGGTATTGGCGAGACTAAAGACGCTACTGCTAAGAAGACCCGTCGTGCAGGTAGCCGTAAAAAAGCAACTGCTACAGAGGCAACAAGTACTGCAGTAGAAAACGATACTGTAGCTGATGCTGAAGTGGTTGTACCAAAAACAGGCGATACGGAATAATGTTAATTTCAGAATAATATCTAAGGCAAGGTTGTAATGACCTTGCCTTTTTTATTTTATTTTGATTTATATAAAGAAATATTGCATTTTCGAAATAAATTTGAAGTAGTGAGGATTTAAAATTTGTTTTTTGTTTTGTGAAACCCGTTAGTTTTTTTAAAAAGCATACCTGTTTATAAAGAAATATATTATCAAAATAGACCAATAAAATATCAACAATGAATCAAAGTACAACTGCTGTTCTTTTACTTGCCGATGGATCAGTTTTTTACGGAAAACCATTCGGGAAAATTGGTACTACCACCGGCGAAGTTTGTTTTAATACAGGAATGACAGGTTATCAGGAAGTATTTACAGATCCAAGTTATTATGGGCAGGTGCTGATTATGAATAATGTTCATGTTGGAAATTATGGCGTTAATCTGACTGATATAGAAAGTGATTCTGTAAAAATTAAAGGTTTAATAGGACGAAACCTTGAAGAACAATATAGCAGAAAGCAGGCAACCGGTTCATTGAACGATTATCTTATACAAAACAATATTGTTAGTATAGAAGGTATAGATACCCGAACATTGGTAGCACATGTAAGGACAAAAGGTGCAATGAATTGTATCATTTCTTCTGAAACGGATAATGTAGAAGAACTCAAATCCCAACTATACTTAGTACCTGGAATGGGAGGTTTGGAATTGGCTTCAAAAGTAAGTACTAAAGAAGCCTATGAAGCAGGTGATAAGACTTCCTCAATTAAAATAGCCGTAATTGATTTTGGGGTAAAAAGAAATATTGTTACCTGTATGACAGAAAGAGGCGCTCATGTAAAGGTATTTCCGGCCACCTCTACAGTAGCAGAGTTGAATTCATTTAACCCTTCGGGTTATTTTATCTCTAACGGACCGGGAGACCCTGCTGCTATGGGTTATGCCATAAATACAGTGAAAGATATTTTGAAGGAAAATAAGCCTGTTTTTGGTATCTGCTTAGGGCATCAGTTGTTGGCTTTGGCAAATGGAATTCCAACTTTTAAAATGCATCATGGGCACAGAGGGTTAAATCATCCGGTTAAGAATGTTATTTCAGGAAAATGTGAGATTACAACTCAAAACCACGGGTTTGGGGTTGATAAAAAGAGTATGATGGAAAACTCAAACCTGGAGGTTACCCATATTAATTTAAATGATGGTAGTATTGAAGGAATAAGAATGAAAAACAAACCTGCTTTTAGTGTTCAATATCATCCGGAAAGCTTTCCAGGCCCACATGATAGCAGATATTTGTTTGATGAGTTTATTGATATGATGAAGCATTAAACTACATTTTCATAATGACTGTTCATTAAATTTCCTGATATTAAGTACGTTACAATTAACTCAAGCACATGAAAATTGCAATCATAAATGGCCCCAATTTAAATCTCTTAGGCACAAGAGAACCGGAGATTTATGGGTTGCAAACTTTTGATTCTTTTTATGAAGAATTGAAAATAAAATTTCCGCAGGTGTCATTTTTTTATTTCCAAAGTAATATAGAAGGTGAGTTGATAGATAAAATACAGGAGGTTGGCTTTAACCATGAAGGTATAATCTTAAATGCAGGAGGTTATACCCATACTTCTGTAGCTATAGGAGATGCTATTAGTTCTGTAAAATCAAATGTAATTGAAGTTCATCTCAGTAATATAGCAGCAAGAGAATCTTTTCGTTCTATTAATCACATTTCAGCAAAATGTATTGGTACTATTACCGGATTAGGCTTAAAAGGTTATGAGTTAGCTGTTAATTGGTTTTTATTATCCTGAATAGTTCAAAATTAATTTACTTATGTAATCCTAATTATTACATTTTAAATGCTTCAATTATTATAAAAACAGTCTGTTTTGTATCTTTGCAAAATGGCAGTACTTCATAATAGAGTATCTCAAAAGGAGTTGAAAGAACGCTTACATCAGGAAACCGAAAAGCGTACCACCATTAGTTTTTATCAATATCATCCCATAGCTGACCCACAACAATTCAGAGACGATTTATATATTCTTTTAAATCCCTTAAAGGTATTTGGGCGCATATATGTAGCTAAGGAAGGCATTAATGCACAGATTAGTGTACCTGTTTCTCAATTTAATGCAATGAAAGATGCATTGTATTCTTTTTCTTTTCTAAATGGAATACGATTAAACATAGCTGTAGATGACGACGGCAAATCTTTTTGGGTGCTAAAAATTAAAGTGCGAAACAAGATTGTAGCTGACGGTATTAAAGATCCCGCATTTAGTATGGAAAATAAAGGACGCTATGTAGATGCTATTACAATGAATGAACTCCTGAAAGATGAAAATACTATTGTTGTTGATATGCGCAACCATTACGAGTATGAAGTGGGGCATTTTGTAAAAGCAGTGGAAGTACCGAGTGATACATTTAGGGAGCAATTGCCAATGGCTGTTGATATGCTAAAAGACAAAAAGGATAAGAACATTATCATGTATTGCACAGGCGGCATACGTTGCGAAAAGGCGAGTGCATATATGCTTCACCATGGGTTTACTAATGTTTTTCATTTAGAAGGTGGTATTATTAACTATGCAAAACAAATACAGGAAAACAATCTGGAGAGCAAGTTTATAGGTAAAAATTTTGTGTTTGATGATAGGCTGGGGGAAAGAATTACGGACGATGTAATTGCAAAATGTCATCAATGTGGTAAAGCTGCAGATAGTCATACTAATTGTAATAATGATTCATGCCATTTGCTCTTTATACAATGTGAAGATTGTAAAAATGAATTTGATGGGTGCTGCACCAAATTATGTCAGGAAGTCTACAATTTACCAATGGATGAGCAACGTAAATTGCGGGAAGGAAAACAAAATGGGATAATGGTATTTAATAAATCCATGCAAAGATTAAGGCCTAGGTTGAATGCAACCGATTTTTATCCAAGAGAGATTAATAAATTTTAAAAAATGACTCCTATTTTTATATGGCATAATTTTGTTGATAGATTATTTGGACTTTCGGTTTTATTAACAATTGTGGATACTGTAAGTAAAATGAACTTACTTTAGTATGAGTACTTTAAGTTCTAAATATTGATATTAGCAAATCAAATTATTGTAAACTAAAATTTTTTATTAAAACAAATCGCTTTCTTTGTAATCATTCAAACAACATACAATTATGAAAAAAATCTTTACACTATTGCTACTTGCAACTTGTTTTGTAAGTATAGCCCAAACTCCCTTCTTACCTACCAGTTTGGTTGTATACAGAGTGGGTGATGGAATTGCTCCTTTAAGAGGGGTTTCTACAAAAGTCTTTTTGGATGAATACTCTCCCACAGGTACTCTAATTCAGTCAATTCAGATGCCAACAGCTGCATCCGGAACTAATCTTGCGTTAACTGCAACCGGTAGTTCGTCTTCGGAAGGTTTAATGACTTTATCTACAGATGGTAAATATCTTGTGTTGGGTGGATACAATACTGATACAGGCTATGTAACACCAAATTCTACATCAGCAACTTTACTTACACGGGTTATTGGTAGGGTTGATGGATTGGCGGCAGTTAATACATCTACCTCACTGGGTACTGTAGGTTTTAGCGGAAATAATATTAGAGGTGTAGCTTCAGTAGACGGTACAAGTTTTTATATGTCAGGTTCAGGTTCCGGAGTAAGAAGAGCTGTTTTTGGAGATACAACAAGTACAAGAATAAGTTCTTCAGCAGCTTTATATGCCTCTAACTATAGATCAATTGCAATTTTTAATAACCAGTTATTTGTTACATCAACTTCTGGAAATTCTAAAGGTTTGCTTTCTGTAGGTACAGGTTTACCAACAGATACTGGTAACGTTGTTACAGCAGCACCTGGTTTTCCTACAACTGGTTCTCCTTACGGTTTCTTTTTTGCTGATTTGAGTTCTACAATACCTGGTGTAGATGTAGTTTATGTAGCTGATGATGGTGCAACAACAGGAGGTATAATGAAGTATTCTTTTGATGGAACCAATTGGGTATCTAACGGTGTTGCATTACCTGCAACAACAGGTACAAGAGGTTTAGCGGGTGTAGTTACAGGAACAACAGTTGCATTGGTAACAACCGCCGGTGGTTCTAAATTGTATTCATTAGTTGATGCTTCTGGTTATAATCAACCAATAACTGCAACTTTTAATGAAATGGCAACTGCAGGTACCAATATGGCATTCAGAGGTGTAGCATTAGCCCCAACTGCAGGATTAATTCCTTTGAAACTTACTTCATTTAAAGCAACACTTTCTACTGATGGTGCAAACCTTAACTGGACATCAAGCAACGAATTTAATGTGAAAAATTTTACAATTGAAAGAAGTTCTGATGGAAAATTGTTTAATGGATTAGCGAATATTACTGCGCAAAATAAAAACGAAGCAAGCTATACATTTACTGATAAATCATTACTTGAAGGAGTAAATTATTATCGTTTAAAAATGACTGATAATAATGGTACTATTACATATAGCGGCATAGTATCAGTCATAAATCGTCGTAGTATTAAAACCGAAATTTTCCCTAATCCCGCACTGAATAATATAACCGTATCACATGCAAAAGCTTTGGCTGGTGCTACCATTGTAATTACAAATGTTGATGGCCAACAAGTAAAAACCCTGAACGTTCAATCAGCAGCAATACAAACAAATATAGCCGTTGATAATTTGCAAAGAGGACATTACATTGTTGTATTTAACAATAATGGCGAAAAAACTATTGCAAGGTTTATGAAGCAGTAAAATATATATTTTGAATAACTAAAAGGCCCTCTATTTTAGAGGGTTTTTTAGTTAGTATATTTTCAAAGTAAACAATATACTCAACAGAGTTTTTTTAAGAAAATTCGTAAGTATTTCCAGCATAAATAAAAGAAACAGCAGCAAGTCTTTTAACTACAAATAATTCCAATATTTTAGATGTTATTTTTCCATGAAGAAACCAGTAAAAAATCATTTTATGAGTCAAATTGTTTTCCCCGAACTATTTACCCAAAGATTGCATTTGCGCCAGTTAAATGAAAAGGATGCACCAACAATTTTTTTTCTAAGGTCAAATGAAATTGTAAACAAATTCATAAAGAGAGCAAGAGTGAAGCACATGGATGAAGCTTATGCATTTATCCAAAAAATGAACAAAGTAACTGATGAGGGTACTGGAAATGATTGGGCAATTACGCTCAAAGAAAACAGTGTAATGATAGGTAGGGTTTGCCTCTGGAATTTTTCAGAAGACAGAACAATTGCTGAAATCGGATATGAAATGGACCCTGCATATTTTGGAAATGGATTTATGAATGAAGCAATTACTGGAGTAATTGATTATGCATTTAATAAAATCGCTCTCAAAAAAATTGAAGCTTATACTGACGGTGCGAATGCTGGCTCTGTAAAATTACTTGAGAGGTTAGGTTTTGTGCTTAATCCCGGAAGAGTAGATGAAGACAACCCGGGAAACTGTATTTATTCTTTAGATAGAGTTTACTGATACTGTTCAATAATATTGAAAAGATGATGGTATTTGAAAGTTTGTTTTCTCCTAACTATGAAACGATTGAATGTACTTTTGTACAGAAAATATTGCTCTTTTGCCCGAAACAGCTAACTCCATCTTGCTATGACCGACTTTGAATTACAACCAACGCTGGAAAATGATTTGCTAGTAATTCAACCCCTAAGGTCTGATGATTTGGAGGTATTATACCATGTAGCATCCGATCCCTCAATTTGGGAGCAACACCCAAACAAAGACCGTTACAAAAGACCTGTTTTTGAAATTTTTTTTAAAGGTGCAATTGAATCAGGAGCTGCTTTTTTAATACTTGATAAGAAAACAGATGAAGCCATTGGCAGTTCCCGTTTCTATGATTTGAATGTTGAGGATAAATCTATAGCTATAGGTTATACATTTTTGGCTAGAAGCCATTGGGGAGGCATTTACAATAAGGCATTAAAGACCTTGATGCTAAATCATGCATTTACATTTTTTGATAAGGTAATACTGCACATTGGTGCAAATAATATCCGCTCACAAAAAGCGACTGAAAAGCTGGGAGCAACAAAGGTTGGTGAAATAGAAATGGAATATTATGGCGAAGCAAGCCGGCTAAATTTTATTTATCAGATAGATAAAGAAAAATGGAATAAGGGGTTTTAATTTTATATTCGCAACTTTCCAACAAAGCTGAAACAAATTGAAAGTTAGATTGCTACCATTTTTCCTCACTTTGTATTTAATTTGTAATGCTTTTTCTGTTACTGCACAAAAGAATACACTTTTCCCGTCTATTGAAAATGGAGATACTGTGAGTGCAAATCTTAAAAACGTATCACCTTCTATAAGAGCTGTACCCCTTGTTGACTTAACTGATGTAATATTTGGACTTTTTAAAAAAAAAGGAAAGGGAAATGGGTTAACTCTGGAAAATACCGTCTCTAAACCCGTTTTTTCAGGGGTGGCGGCTATTGGTTATACGCTGCAAACAAAACTGGCCGCAACTATATCCGGTAATGTAGCTTTTCGCCCCGATACCCTTACCCGCTTATCTACCATCACTTCCAATGCAACTTACACGCAGAATAAGCAGTTTTTTTGGCCCATACAATCAAATATCTGGAGTCGAAATAACCGGTATGCTTTTGTTGGTGATTTTCGCTATTACAAATATCCCCAAAGCACCTTTGGCCTGGGCAGCAATACATCCACAGAAACCGAAGACCCTATGGATTATCATTTCTTTCGTTTTTACGAGTTTGTGCTTCGCAAAATAAAAGGAGATTTTTATGGTGGCCTTGGGTACATAATAGACTACCGGTGGGGCATTTCAGAACAAGGCAATAAAAATGGTACACAAAGTGATTATGTGAAATATGGAGGAACCCAATCTTCAACATCATCGGGCATCACAGTCAATGGGGTCTTTGACACAAGAGACAATCCCATAAACCCGATTGGTGGGGTATATGTAAGTGCCCAATTGCGCAACAACCTGCAAATACTTGGCAGCAATACCAACTGGCGTTCACTTATCATTGATCTTCGGAAATATTTTTTGCTGAACAAACGAACCCAAAATGTGCTGGCACTATGGTCGTATAATTGGCTGGTACTCAACGGCCGCCCACCATATCTTGACCTGCCAAGCAATGGGTGGGACAGTTATAGTTCTACAGGAAGGGGATATATACAAGGCCGGTTTAGGGGTTCACAAATGGTGTATGCCGAAGCCGAATTCAGGTATAGAATATCTTCTAACGGTTTATTGGGAGGTGTATTATTTGCCAATGCCGAATCTTTTAGCGGAGAACAAGGCGGACTAATACAAAAATTACAACCTGGCGCAGGTATAGGATTAAGAATAAAAATTAAAAAAACCAGCCGCACCAATTTAGATATAGACTACGGCTTTGGTACCCAAGGCAGCAGGGGGTTGTTTATAGCAGTAGGGGAATACTTTTAAGCTATGAACTGTGAACTATAAGCTATGAACTACAAGCTATGAACTATACACCCTAAACTCATATCTCTACACTCTAAACTCTAAACTCATAACTCTAAACTCATAACTCTACTGCCCTTGCGCCAGGCTATACATTTTCTTATCGCCAGACATATTCAGTAATTCTGTGGAACAAACTTTAAAATCAGTTGCTATTCGTTTGTAAAGTTCTAATATATCGGTTTGTGTAAGGCTTTGCTCCCCTATACTTTCAAATCTACAGCGGTATTGATTAACTAGATTTGTGAAAATAGAACCCTTTGGCCACACCTGTGTACCTCTATTGCTGATAGTAACCAATTTAAATAAATCAAGCGTGTGTTTAAGACATTTTTCAGCAATAAAGTTGGGTTGTTCCTCGCTTTCTATGAAAAAATCGGCACCTACTATTTTATCATAATCCTCTTCGTCGCTTGTCAACATAGGATTTTTTTCTAGTTTAAAAATTGTTGGCGTAGCGGGTGCATCATCCAATAATGGACGTGGGAGATGTTCTGGTTGCTGACCAAAATTGTTGATTATGGCTTCAGCAAAATCTGTTGTGTTAAGAGTTGGTTTGGAACGATCACCAAAATCGCCTGTATGTATTCCCTGCTCTAAAGTATATAAAAGGGCATTTTCTATTACCGCAGCTTTACTCATAAGGCCCAGATGGCGAAGCATGGCAAGACCACTAAGGAGCAAAGCAGTTGGATTAGCAATGTTCTTCCCTGCAATATCAGGCGCTGTACCATGTACCGCCTCAAAAATTGAAATATGATCTCCAATGTTTGCAGAAGGTGCAAAACCTAAACCGCCTACCAGACCTGCACAAAGATCACTTACTATGTCTCCCTGCAGATTTGTCAATACTACAACATCAAAAAGATCAGGTCGGGTAACCAGTTTCATGCAAAGATCATCCACAATAACATCGTCGGCCTTTAAATCAGGATATTCTTTAGCAACCTCATAAAATACTTCAAGAAACAATCCATCTGTCAGTTTCATGATATTTGCCTTGTGACCGCAGGTAATTCGTTTTGTTCCTTTTTTACGTGCCATCTCAAAGGCATATTTTATCACCTGCATACTGCCTGGGCGTGTTATAAACCTACGACTTAGTGCTACATCGTTAGTAAGCATATGTTCTATACCGCCATAAGTATCCTCTATGTTTTCACGTACAATAGTAAGGTCTATTGGAATACCGGCTTTGCTAAAAACCGTATCCACGCCATGTAGGGTTTGAAAAACCCTTTTATTAGCATAAGTGTTCCATGTTTTTCTTGCAGTTACATTTACACTTTTTACGCCTTTGCCTTTTGGTGTTTCCATTGGGCCTTTAAATAATATACCCAATGACTCTATTGATTGCTGTGCTTCAGGTGTCATTCCATTGCTGAAACCTTTGTCAAAAACCCATTTACCCATATCTACAAACTCATATTCCAATTGCACTCCTGCTGCTTTGAAAATGTGCAATACAGCTTCCATAATTTCCGGACCAATACCATCTCCCTTGGCTACAGCTATTTTTGTCATAATTTATTTTTTTCTAAGAATATTTTGCGATTGCAAATGTAGTATTTATGATGTACTTATTAATTAATGTAAGTAAAAATGTGCTTATTTTATTAAAATTAAAAATAATACCAATTGTTTAACTTCATTAAACTTTGGTAAAATATTTGTGTTATACTAAACGGAAAAAGATTTTATTTATTTTTACTTAAATGAAAGTATATGATATCAAAGCTTTCTAAGGGGGTTCAGGTGAGTGTTGAAACGTATTATCAACCTGATTACAGTAATCCTGTGAGTAGTGAATATATGTTTGCTTATCGCATTCTTATTGAAAATCAGAATGATTTTACGATACAAGTCTTGCGTAGGGAATGGAATATTTTTGACAGTAATGGGGAATACAGAGAAGTACAGGGCGAAGGGGTAGTAGGGCAACAGCCCATTATTTTGCCCGGAAAGTCCTTTCAATATGTCAGCGGTTGTAATCTGCGTACTGAAATGGGAAAAATGTTTGGTAAATATGTAGTTGAAAACAGTGACACCAAAGAAGAATTTTTTGTAAATATTCCTCCGTTTGATATGATTGTTCCCTTTAAAATGAATTAAGAAAAAGCCTGTTTTTTTTACAGATTCTGTTCGACTTATACTTAAAAGAAAAATTACGATTACCTGTCAGTAATATCACGGCTTATACCTCGCTCCTTCAAAAATTGTTTTAGTATCTGTTTTCATTAGTTCATCCGGTTTAACAGATTCATTTTTAGACATCCATTTTTTTACTATCTGCCATCCAACAAATTGCCCAATCATTCCCGGTGAGTTTTCGCCAAAAACCTGTGTTTTAGGGGCATCATTCATATAATCCCTTATGGCTGAAGGGTCGGTGATGTATAACAAATCATTTTGTATAAAAAATGACCAAATAGTTGATTCGTTTTTGTAGCAGCCCTCCAGCTGTGCAGCGGTGTAGCCGGTTTTTATACTATCAGCGGTCTCCGGCATTAGTTGATCTAACAAGTAGAGCCGCTTGCCGGATTCTATCATTTGTTCCAGCAAATTTTTGCCTGATGCCTTATTGGGGTAAATGTCGTCTATAATGGTTTTAATGCTATTAACACCTATAAAATCTTTATTAAATCTTCGGGATATATAAGCCGGATATTGTTCCTGTACAGCATCAGTTTTATAGACAGAAAAATTCTTTCCCATATACAATTGAAGCCCTACGGCTAGTGCATCTGTTGTAAGTATATTACCATAGCTGTCTATTGGTCCTATAAACGTTATCAATTTAGAGGGTAGTTTATAATCAGGATAATAATACTTCACGAATTGGAGTCCTCTTGCAATCTCATTTTGGACAGTATTCATATCAGCAAATACATTTTCTGCTGAATCTCGGAGAGGCTTGTAGGACTGTATATATTGCTTTATCAGTTGCTCAACCACTTTGTTGCTATCGGGCTGTGGTGGCAATGCAAGTATATTGAATAAGAAATCCTGCAAAAAACCGGGGTATTTCTCATGGAGTTGCTGCAGCGATTGATCAGTGTGGGTTGTATCTAATGCAAAAAAATCTTTGTCGAATCTTTGTAATTGTAAGTCAATTTTTATTCCTGAAACATCGGGTATTTTTTTGCCCCCACAACTAATCAGTAAAGAAAGTAGTATTAATCCTAAAGCAATATTTTTCATACAGTATTGTTGGGCGGCAATTTACAATAAGACATTGAATCTGCTTTGCTTAACTTGATTTTTTTAGCAACCAACTGCCGTTAGTGTTTCGAAACACAAAAGGACACTAAGGGAAATACACACCAAGAAACATAGAGCAAAACAGATATTTTAATCTTTGTGTCCTTTGTGAAAAACTTTGTGAGCTTTGTGGTTGAATTACGTATAACTTCATATAAGACACTTTCAATTTTAAACTGCTAATATTTTTATCGAAACATTGTTTTGCTGCGCAAAAAAACAATGACCTTTACACCATGAAAATAGTTTTGGCACAGCAGAATTACCACATCGGAAATTTTCAAAAGAATACAGAAAAAATTATAGCCGGCATACAACAGGCAAAGCAAATAGGGGCAGACCTTGTTGTCTTTAGCGAATTGTGTGTATGCGGTTACCCGCCACGTGATTTTTTAGAGTTCAACGATTTTATAAATAAGTGCTACCAAGCTATTGATGAAATAAAGCAACATGCAGACACTATTGGTGTATTGATAGGCTCACCTTCCCGCAACCCTGTTGCAGAAGGTAAGGACCTGTTCAATGCTGCATTTCTCTTACATGAAAAAGAGATAGTAGGAGAGGTGCATAAAACCCTGCTGCCCACCTACGATATCTTTGATGAATACCGATATTTTGAACCCGCATTTGATTGGAAAGTGCTGGAGTTTAAAGGAAAAAAACTGGCCATAACTATTTGTGAAGATATCTGGAACATCAATGACAACCCGTTGTACAGAATCTGCCCGATGGATAAACTCATGGAACATCAGCCTGATGTAATGATCAATCTTAGTGCTTCGCCGTTCGATTATATTCATGAAGCAGAACGAAAGGCTGTTATAAAATCTAATGTACTCAAGTACAAGTTACCCATGTTTTATTGCAACGCAGTAGGTAGTCAGACCGAAGTTGTATTTGATGGGGCATCAGTAATTTTTGATAAGGACGGAAACCTGTGCAAATCACTTCCATCTTTTGAAGAAGCTATAGACGGTGTTGTATTGAATGATGATGGATCTATTGATCAGATATTGGGGGATGCTATTAAACCCATCAATCACATGCTTCCCAACCCAATCAAATATGAGCCAAAACTAAATATTCAAGGGATATATACTGCACTTGTTTTGGGTATAAGGGATTACTTTCAGAAAATGGGTTTTACCAAAGCTATATTGGGTTCATCAGGAGGTATTGACAGTGCAGTTACTTTGGCGTTGGCTTGCGAGGCTTTGGGCAAAGACAATGTCAGGGCAGTTCTTATGCCATCGCCATATAGTACAGATCATTCTGTAAATGATGCAGTGCAGTTGAGCCAGAACCTGGGCAACCCATACGATATCATTAAAATTGCAAACATATACGAAACGTTTTTAACCACCTTAAAACCCATTTTTAAAGACCTGCCTTTCAGCCTGGCTGAAGAAAATATACAAAGCCGCAGCCGTGGAAATTTGTTGATGAGCATTGCCAATAAGTTTGGCTATATACTATTAAACACAAGCAACAAAAGCGAACTAGCTACAGGCTACGGCACGTTGTACGGTGATATGGCAGGTGGTATAGGTGTATTAGGTGATTGTTATAAACTGCAGGTGTATGCATTAGCCGAGTGGATTAATAAAGACAAGGAAGTCATTCCACATAATATTATAACTAAAGCCCCAAGTGCAGAACTAAGACCCGGTCAAAAAGATGCTGACAGCCTTCCCCCATACGATCAATTGGACGAAGTACTTTACCAATATATAGAGCGCCGCAAGGGACCACAGGAAATTAAGGAAATGGGATTTGAAAGTGCCTTGGTAGATCGAATTTTAAAACTCGTAAATTCCAATGAGTACAAGCGCAATCAATTTTGTCCTATAATCAGGATAAGCCCCAAAGCCTTTGGTGTAGGCCGCAGAATGCCGATAGTTGGGAAATATCTTTCGTGAGGAAGTTTTGGGTTTAGTGTTTAAGGTTTAGGGTTTAATTTAACTTGTGAGTAACTATTTACACCCGGACAGTTTACACGTAAAACCTAAAATCTAAACTCATAATTGTTAAGTCATAATTGTTAATTCTTAACTCATAATTCACCCTCGTGTATCGCCAATAATGGAACATGGCTGTGAAAGGCCATTTGTTTTGTGTGGCTTTCTTTAAATAGGCCGTCAAAAAAACCGTGCTTTTTGGGAATGCTTATAATAAGGTCTATCTGATGCTCTTCTACAAATTGGTTAATTCCATCTATGAAACTTTCATTTTCTACTACATGAAATTGAGGGGAAAATTTGTGCAATATTGAATGGGCTAATTCTTCTTCATACAATAAGTCTGCATCAAAATTCCCTTTTTCATGATAAATATTCAAAACATGCAAATTGGCACCTGTACTATCTAAAATCCCTTTTATTTTTCCAAGAGGAATCGATGATACAACGTTTTTGTAATCGCATGCAAACATCACATTTTTTATAGGTTTAAAAGTGGCCTCGTATGGAACAACAATTACAGGTGTTGCTATGTGTTTTAATACACTTGTAGCTGTACTGCCAATTAACATTTCTTCCAGTTTACTTGTACCTGATATTCCCATTACAACCAAATCGATTTCGGTTTCCCCACATATTTCTTCAATGCCATCTACTACCGTTCCAAAGACTGTTCTTTCTTCTACTTTTATTGCGACATTCATTAATGCTGCAAGACCCTCTTTAAAGTGAATCATCCCCTTTTTGCTTATATCTTCCAAAGTCTCAATATCCATTATGGGCATTACAGGTATTGTTGCTTCTGTAAGTATCGGAGGTGCCTGATAAGCGTTGTATAAAATGATTCTTTCAGCTTTAAGTTCTGCCGCCAGTTGAAATGCATATACAGCTGCTTTTTTTGAAGTAAGAGAATAATCTGTAGGAACAAGGATAGTTTTCATTGAAATATTTTTTTGAAAGGTAAGACTATAAATATTGAAGTCAAAAATATGGTTACATCATATAATTTTTGAAATATTTCGCATTACTATTAAATTAATTATTTACTAAGAAATGTAATATTTGATTTAAAATACTTACATTAGCAAGACTAAAACCTAGTTTATGAAAAAGCTTATACCTAATCTGATTGTATTTTGTTTTCTTTTGTTTATTACTAACAATGGTCACAGCCAATTGTACAGTCAAACCAATGCCGTGATAAATCTATCCGGCAATACTCCTGCAACAAAGTGGGTTACAACAGGAGTACCTTTGATTACTGGTTATGGTGAACAGGCATCAGGCAATGCTGATCAGATTCTTGCAATGGCTTCTACGCTTCCGGGAGCAAGGCCCGTAATATTAGGTCGTCGCAGCCGTGGTACTTTGGCAGCCCCGGCAGTAGTGGCAGCTAATGATTATGTTGTTTCTTTTCTGGCTTCGGGCTATGATGGTTCTGGTTTTCAAAATACAGCCGCAATAGATTTTTATGTAGATGGTACACCATCTGTAAACAATGTGCCAATCCGTCTTTCATTGGTTACGGGAAGTAACGGTAGCAATCGTGCAGAAAGATTGAAAGTGGGCAATACCGGTGACTTTACTTTCAACGCTACGCAAATGTTTTTGCAAAAATCTACCGGCAGATTAGGGCTTGGTACTTTAACTCCCGGCGGACAATTAGAACTATCTCTCGATCAGGGCCGAAAACCATCTACAAGTACATGGACTATTACCTCTGATGCCCGTTTGAAAAATATTGATGGAAATTATACAAAAGGTCTGGCTGATATTTTGAAATTACAACCAATTGCTTATCACTATAAAAATGTAGGTGAGCGCAAGTTTGATGAAATAACATTAGCGACACCTGCTTATGGTTTTGCTGCGCAGGATGTTCAAAAAATATTTCCTGAAGCAGTAGGTAAAGACGAGGATGGTTATTTAAACTTAAATATCCATCCAATATTAATAGCAATGGTGAATGCGGTAAAAGAGCTAAACGATAAGAAAGAAGTGAATAAAGATGAGACTATTGCTAAACAGCAAACACAGATAGACAAAATGCAACAACAATTGGATATTCAAAAAGCACAAATAGATTTGTTGATACAAAAAATGACCGAGTTATCAAAAGTTCAACCTTGTGTACCTGTTGCAATTAAGTAAATGATGTTTTAAATTATTAATCTGAAATATAAAATTAGCTGCCGGAAAATAAAATTTCTGGCAGTTTTTTTTGGTGGTTATTCTCAATTAAATCTTGTATTATGAAATCAATTCTTCTAATTATCTTCATTTGCATAAATCTTTATGTAGGTGCACAAAAAAATGTGGGAATTGGTACTAGTTCACCCCATCCCCAGGCCCTGCTAGATGTACAATCCACCAACAAAGGAATATTATTTCCCAGAATGACATCTGAACAGCGTAATGCAATATCAAATGCTCCCAACGGTCTACACATTTTTAATACAGATGAGCGGTGTCTGAATTTCTATGATTCTGTTTATCAAACATGGACTTGCTATTGCACAGGAGATACTTGTCATCAAACTACCATTAGAATATTTCCGGGTTGCAGTATTGATTTTAAGGCTACTTATTATGCAAAGTTTCCGGGAATTACAAAATTTATTCTGTTGATTGAAGTTGGCGATACACTTTATGGCTGTGGTAATGCTGCCTTAAATTTTTCTACTATGACTACTTTAGCTAACATAAAAATTATTAACAGAGGAGTGATAATAGGTTATGGCGGCGGTGGCGGCGGTGGAGCAACGGGCAACACAGGATCCTGCATAAGAAATGCCGGACCAGGTGGTCAGGGGGGGCATGCCATAGCTACAACAAATGGAATTTTAGTAACTGTAGATAACTATGGTTTTATAGTTGCAGGTGGAGGTGGCGGTGGAGGAGGGGGAAGTGCAGGTGCTGACATTTATGGCGGTGGCGGAGGTGGAGGTACAGGGATTGCGAATGTTAGCGGTGGCAATGGTGGCGGTATTACTTTTTCCGGACCTTTTGGCTCATGTGGAACCGTAAATAAAATTGCCCAGGATGGTATGCCTGGAACCAATACAACAGGTGGAAGCGGCGGGTCGGGTGCTAATGGCGGAGGCAATGGAGGCAAAGGGGGCGATTTAGGTCAGCAAGGCCAAAGTGGAACGGGCACAAATCCCGGTGCAGGAGGAATGCCCGGTAAAGCCATTGGTGGTGGGGCTGGAAATATTATAAATAACCTTCAAAATGGCCAAACAATTGGATCGGTAGACTAAAATAGAAAGATTAGGTAGGAATATATTGAAAAGGAAAAAGAAAGAAATGGAACATAAATATTAATAAGAAATTTAACACTAATACCAATTTTGTAGGTATAGAGTTGCAGCCCAAAGCAACCACATTGCATTCTGTTTTCATTTGATTTATATTGTGTTATTAACCCAAAAAGAAACGCCCAGATATTAACAATTAAAAAAAGCAGCATCTTTTCTACATTTTTGTCTTAATTTAGGGGTGAACTATTAATAAGCTTCATGACAGAAGAATATATTATTGCAGGTTGTGTACACAATGAACCGGCAGCACAAAGGGAACTATACAACCGGTACAGCCCCAAAATGCTCTCTGTATGCTATCGTTTTGGGCAAAGCCGTGAGGATGCCGAAGATATGTTACAGGAGGGTTTTATTAAGGTCTTTACTCAAATTCATACATTTCAAAACAAAGGTGCTTTTGAAGGGTGGATAAGAAGAATTATTGTACATACGTGCATTAATTTTTTGAAAAAATATAAGAAATTCAGCGACAGCGTGGATTTGGATCATGCCGGCTTTGTTCACGTTAGCGAAGAAACCGTACCCTCTATTATGCAGGGCAAACAGGTTACAGAGTGTATTAGAAATTTGCCTATGGGTTATCGGACAGTATTGAATCTTTATGCAATAGAAGGCTATAGCCATAGGGAAATTGCAAATATGCTCGATATTGAAGAAAGTACCAGCAGAAGTCAATATACAAGAGCAAAAAGTATGTTGGAAAATATGTTGGTGAAAAGAAACATTATTGAAAAACCTGTACAGCAATTTTCATTGCTTGCAGGAGTAAAGAAGTGAAAAGAAACAGAGTAGATGGAAAACAATTTTAACGAAGATAATTTTGAAGAGTTTTTGCAAAATCAATTGCATAACCATAGAATGTTTCCAAAAGACTCAGTTTGGAGAGAAATTAATATTAAACTGCATGGCGAAAAAAGATGGCCTGCATTAACTTTCGCTTCTTTTATATTAATTAGCATTACAACCTTTATTTGTTTACATTTTTCTTCTACCCAAAATATTTTTTCCACCAAACCAATATTGATTCCCTTGCATGCGGAAAAATTGAAAGCAAAAAAGCTACCTAATATCAGTGCAGCTAAACTTAATTCTATAAACTTCAATAACAAGGATAATAGTTCATTTAACGAACTAAGAACAAATAAATCAGATGAAACATTTTTAGATATTAATACTAATTCATCGCAAAGTCAGATAAATAGTGAGACTACTAAAATCAATTTTAGTAAACATAACAATACTTCCGATATAGTAAATGTGCACCATAATGACATAGTAAAGGAATCTTTTGAACAAAATATTATTTCATCAAATAACAACAGCAAATTATTAAAGGAGTTATCCATATTTGATCAACAACTAAACTCTGAAAGCAGTAAATTAAGTTTACCTCTTCAGCCTTTGTTAAGTGCTAATACTGAAACTGTAATTTCAAATGACATAGTAAACTCTACGGAAGAAAAGAATGACTCTCAAATAGATTTATTCAAAGCAAATAGAAAACCCGGTAAGTTTAATATAGCTGTTTACTTTGCGCCATCCATAAGTTATAGAAAATTAGTTGAAGATCAATCAGTTATTAAGGGTATCAATAATGGCCCTGTAGCAGTTAATCAGGTAGCTGATGTTAACGATGTAGTTCGTCATAAGCCCTCAAAAGGCCTGGAGGGTGGTATAAGTCTAATGTACGATATCAATAAAAAGATAAAAGTAAAATCCGGATTTCAATTCAATATGAGACAATATGCAATAGATGCGTATAGATCAAATACAGAAATAAGTAGTATTGCACTTGTTGATAACAATGAAATAAATACTGTAAATACTTTAGTATATTATAGAAATTTCAATGGGAATTCTTCTACAGAATTAATCAATAGGTATTATCAGATTTCGCTTCCTATGGGTTTAGATTGGGAGATTGCAGGCAACAAAAAAATTCAATTTAACATTGCAGGAAGTATTCAACCTACATATATACTTAACAAAAGTGCTTACCTTCTGACTACTAACTTTAAAAATTATTCAGAGAGTAATAGCCTTGTTCGTCAGTGGAATATTAACAGCAACTTTGAAGCGTATGTTTCAATGGTTGTAGGTGATGTAAAATGGCAACTTGGACCACAAATTCGCTATCAGCCTAACTCTACTTTTATATCGCAATATCCAATTCATGAGTATTTAATTGATTATGGTATTAAGTTGGGTATCTCCACCAATCTCAAATAAGTATCTCTATTTATTTAAAGTATTACTGCAGAGTTAGTTTTTCAGTAATAATATTTTTACAGGTTTGCACTTTTATGTGGTAACCAATACAATCTGTTTCCATTTTTTATTCTGTAAAATAGCGGATTAAATGCACATTTTACCGCTTATACTTTCATAACGGTTTTGTAACCGCTCATACAATTATAAATTATTTTTTTGGATATGCAAAGTAGATTTGTCCAATTAAAAACAGGCTATGATAAAAATTTTAATCGCCATAACGGCAATGATCACAACAGTTACAGGCTTTGCTCAAAACAATTCATCGGTTAAAGGAATGGTTTATAACAAAGAAACAAAACCAATAGTGGCTGCAACCATTGAGTTGCTATCTTCAAAAGATAGTACCCTATATAAAGCAGCAATTAGTAATAATGAAGGTGCTTTCATTTTTGAAAACATAAAATCAGGAAGTTATCTGGTAAAAATCAGCAGCATTAATTATAAAGAATGGATGTCTGAAAAGTTTGAATTAGAAGATAACAAGGAGCATGTACTACCAACCATCACATTGGTAAATTCAGAAAAAAAACTTAAAGATGTAGTTGTTACCTCCGTAAAGAAACCAATGATTGAGGTAAAAGCAGACCGCACTGTCTTTAATGTAGAAAGCAGCATAAATGCTACCGGCAACAATGCTTTGGAGTTGCTTCAAAAAAGTCCGGGTATTACTGTTGACAAAGATGACAATATTAGCATGAAAGGTAAAAATGGAGTTCGCATATACATAGACGGAAAGCCTAGCCCCATGGCAGGCAAGGATCTTGCTGCCTACCTGAAGTCTGTTCAAAGCACCGATATTGAATCTATTGAGATGATTGAAAACCCATCGGCTAAATACGATGCAAGCGGCAATGCAGGCATCATAAACATTAAGTTTAAAAAGAACAAAAAGTATGGTACTAATGGCTCCACTTCTATTGGTTATAGTCAGGGGCAATATGCCAATGGCAACGGCAACGTAAGCCTGAACTACCGCGACAAAAAAATAAACATATTCAGCAACATAAGCGCCGATAAAGGAAGGGGATACAGCTATATAAACCTTTATCGTCAGCAGGTGGATAGTATTTACGATCAGCAAACCACCAACGCCGATTATAGCAAAGGTGGTAATGTAAAAGCAGGTGTTGACTACTTTGTGGATAGCAAAAATACCATTGGCTTTATGTACAATGGCAATTATGGTGATAACAGATGGACCTCAGACGGCAATACGCTTATTTCGCCAAAAATGAGTAAAGAGCCCCTACAAATTTTAAATGCACAAAACTCCGTTCCCAGCAAAAGGGCTAATAACAACCTAAACATCAATTATCGATATGTAGACACCAATGGCCATGAATTAAACATAGATGCTGACCGAGGATGGTTTACCAACCGTGCAACCAGTACCCAACCTAATAATTATCTGGACTACAAGACAGGCATACTGCTACGTCAACGAACATTTGCCAATGAAACCCCTATCAACATTGACATTTACACAGCCAAGGCAGATTACGAACAAAACCTGTTGAAAGGAAAGTTTGGTGTGGGCATAAAATACGCTTCTGTAAAGACGGATAACACGTTCAATTTCTACAACGTAATTAACAATCAAAAACAAATAGACTATAGTCGTAGCAACCGTTTTACCTATACCGAAAATGTTGCCGCATCCTATATTAACTTTAATCGTTCATTCAAGAAATGGAGCTACCAGATAGGTATTCGTGCAGAGCAAACAAAAAGCAACGGCACGCTAAATGCAAAGAACCAACAAACCCTCAACGATACATCTGAAGTGGTAAAGAGAAGTTATCTTGACTTCTTCCCCAGCGGTGCAATAAGTTATACCATAAGTCCCAAACACCAGTTGAACCTGAACTATAGCCGTCGAATAGATCGCCCAAGCTACCAGGACCTAAACCCGTTTGAAAACAAACTGGACGAATTGACTTACCAAAAAGGAAATGCCTTTCTTCGTCCGCAGTACACCAACAGCTTTGGACTTAGCCACACCTTTAATTACTTTCTAACCACAAGCCTGAACTATAGCCACATATCAGACTATAGCACGGTGATAACGGACACAGCACGTACCAATGCCACCTTTATCACCAACAAAAACCTGGCTTCGCAAGATGTGTATAGCATAAACATTGGTGCTCCTATTACGGTCAGCAAACACTACAACATTTACGCAAATGCCAACCTGAACCAAAGCCGCTTTCGTGCAGACTTTGGCGAAGGAAAAATATTGCACCTTAATGTGACAACGCTCAATTATTACAACCAGCATACCTATACTTTTGGCAAAGGTTACACTGCCGAACTTAGCGGATGGTTCAACACCCCCTCTATATGGGGAGGAACTTTCCAAACAGCATTTATGTGGAGTATGGATGCCGGAGTTCAAAAGACATTGTTCAACAACAAAGCAAGCCTGAAAGTCTCTCTGAATGACGTCTTCAAAACCAATAAATGGAGAGCGGTCAGTGATTTTAGTGGCGTAAAAATTAATGCCAATGGTGGATGGGACAGCCGTCGGCTTCAAGTCACATTCCAGTACAGGTTTGGTAGCAGTACAGTCAAAGGGGCACGCCAGCGCAATTCAGGACTGGAATCAGAAGCTAAACGTATCAAATAGAATTTTCAATTTTTTCTAGGTTTAGGGTTAAGGCCACTGTATGCGAAAGTATATGGTGGCTTTTTTGGGAATAAATAATTTTTATACTAACATTAGTTCTATGGGCACCGTCGTTGCTGCCTGCCACGCTAAGGCGGGGTCGCAGTCCATTCGTCTTTATTGCAAATATTTGGTTTTATGGGAGGTAATTTTAGTTTCAAATTTATTAGACTCAATAAATAAATCAACTGTTCAGACCTACATTTGCATAATTAAAAAATACTTGCCCATATGTCTCAATCAACATCTAAAGGATACGACTTTAAAAAGTACAAGACACCTACCGGAACTACGCTTAACTGTAAAGGATGGGTGCAGGAAGCAGCTCTTAGAATGTTGCTCAACAATCTTGACCCCGATGTAGCCGAAAGGCCCGAAGATCTTATAGTTTATGGTGGCAGAGGCAAAGCAGCTAGAAACATTGAGGCATTAGACAATATCATTTCATCTTTAAAATCACTGGAAAATGATGAGTCCTTACTCATTCAAAGTGGTAAACCTGTAGGCATTTTAAAAACACACAAAGATGCCCCCAGGGTACTTATCAGCAATAGTCAATTGGTACCAAATTGGGCAAATTGGAAACATTTTGATGAACTGGAGAAAAAAGGCCTGATGATGTATGGACAAATGACTGCCGGAAGCTGGATATACATAGGCAGTCAGGGAATAGTTCAAGGTACTTATGAAACCTATGCCGCCCTTGCAAACAAGCATTTTGGAGGTACATTGAAAGGTACGCTCAACGTTACTGCCGGCCTTGGTGGCATGGGTGGTGCACAACCGCTTGCTATTACTATGAATGAAGGTGTTGCCCTGGTAGCAGAAGTAGAAGAGTGGCGCATAGACAAACGACTAGAAACCCGCTATCTGGATGAAAAACACACCAGCATAGATGAGGCTATAAATGCTGCAATGCACTATCGTAAACAAGGCGAAGCAAAAAGTATTGGAGTGTTGTGCAACGCCATTCACCTGTTGGACCGATTGTTACAAAGAGATATTATCCCCGACACACTTACCGATCAGACCAGTGCACATGACCCCGAGATTGGCTATATACCTCATACATTAACCAATGAACAGGCAAATGTGCTTCGTGAAAAAAATCCTGAACATTATACACAATTAAGTTACGAAAGTATGCACCTGCATGTGCAACTGATGCTGCAACTTATGGACAAAGGTGCCATAACTTTTGATTATGGCAATAACATAAGGGCCAGGGCACAGGAATATGAACAGCAAAATCCAAACTCTGTCACACAGGTGCCCCATTACAAGCCCGGTAGATGCTTTGACTTCCCCGGCTTTGTTCCTGCATACATTCGTCCTTTATTTTGCGAGGGTAAAGGTCCGTTCCGTTGGGCTGCATTGAGTGGTGACCCCAATGATATAGCCGTGACTGATGAACTGATTATGAATATGTTTCCTGAGAACACAGGAATGCTGCGTTGGATGAAAATGGCCAAAGAAAAAATTGCATTCCAGGGTTTGCCTGCACGTATTTGTTGGCTAGGTCAGGGTGAAAGAGAAAAGGCAGGACTTGCATTTAACGAACTTGTAAAAACCGGTAAAGTAAAAGCACCCATAGTCATAGGCCGCGACCACCTTGACACCGGTAGTGTGGCAAGTCCCAACCGCGAAACGGAAGCTATGATGGACGGCAGCGATGCAGTTGCAGATTGGCCAATATTGAATGCATTGGTAAATACAGCAGGTGGTGCCAGTTGGGTTAGTTTACATCATGGTGGTGGGGTAGGCATGGGTTACTCTATACATTCGGGTATGGTAATAGTAGCTGATGGTACAGATGATGCAGCTTTGCGCCTAAGCCGTGTATTGCGCAACGATCCGGGAATGGGGGTAATAAGACACGCAGATGCAGGTTATGAAATTGCTAAGAAAACGGCTAAGGGTAATAACCTAAACCTCAGTGACAGAATAGGAAATAATAACATTTAAAATCATAATTAATGTAGAAGCAATATCCGGCTGCATTCTTATGTCATTATAGATGCAGTCGGGTATTAATCTTATTCCAAAGTAATTCTACCTATTTCCAATTTAAAAGAGACTTCTTTTTTGTTCCCAATCAAAAAGGAAATCTCTTCTATCAATTTGCCCGGATAATTTGGAGCATCTAATCGTTGTCCTCTAAAAGATGGATACATTGTGTCGAAGGGTATTTCAATCGTTGACCAATTTGAATTAGTATTAAATTCAGCAACATAAGCATAATAATCACTTTTATTGGTTTTTATTCTGAATTGATAGGTATTTCCATCACCTTTAAGATATAGAACTACCTTACAAAAACCTGTTACATTTTTTTGAGCTAATGTATGCCTGACAGATGAAAATCCACCATTATTTTCTAAAGATACGTTTCCCTCAAATACACCTTTTCCCTGTGGATTTATCATAAAGTTTCCCTGCGATTTTCCACCCATAACAACATCATCTACCACTATCCATTCATCGGCTTGTACGGGGGAATAAAAGTTATATAAAATCATAGGTTGTAAATATTGAAAGAGGAGGAAGGCTAATATAAGTTTCACCTGTATAATTTAAAATGATCAAATGATTTTATACCTTAGGAATATTACTAGTTTAAGAGCCATAAGGGTAAATGAATGTAAATGATAGTTTATTCAAAACTAATAATAAGAGTCAAAAAGGGTTATAACTAAAATATACAATAATAATTATTGGTTTAGAAAGTTGTATAATGTCATTATTATAATAAATATCGTGAGTGACATCCCTGCCATAATCCAGGGAAGGGAATTCGAAATAGGTTGATGTGGTAAATCAATATCTAATTTTCTCAATCTTGTTTTTATTTTTTTTTGCATGAATTAATAAAATTGACAAGGTTAACTCACTAAAAACAATAGTAAGTTACACAATAAAATTGTTGATGTCTTTAAAAGATATTAATTATAATATTTTTTGGTTTTCTCATATTCAGCTACTTACACTATATTAAAAAATATTGGTTAATTATAAATGCTTAAAAAAAATTTAGTTATACCAAAAAATAAGTACTTGTTTAGTATTATTAATTATTGATTTAACACCTATTGAGAACAATATTTTTTTTTCAGAACTCTAAAATTTCGAAAAATTCTCAAATTATACTTTACGCTTTCATTTGATTTTTATTATTGATTGTGGATATTGTTATTGCATTAAATTTGTCCAAACCTAAATTAATAGTTAATTCGGACTACTACATAACATGTTCATTAAATTAAAGACAATAAATAGTGATGATGGATTGCCAAATGAACAGATTCACGCAATAGATCAGGACAAAAATGGAAGACTTTGGTTGGCTAGCCCGGCAGGTCTTGCTTGTTACAATGGTAATAATGTCAGTGTTTACGATACCCGTTCAGGCCTTGAATGTCTGGGACTACGAACTCTTACTATTTCTGCTGACAATATCATTTGGATAGGTACAGACAGAGGTCTGGAGGCAATGGATATTTATGGAAAAAAAATTAAACTCGATTTTCAATTTGAATGGAAATATGGTATAGCAGAAAGTATTGTCATCAGCAACTCAACTATATGGGTAGGTACATCTTATGGCTTATTAAAATTAAAACTTGTACAGCATAAATTGATGCTAGAGTTGGCAGAAGATTTTGGGTTGGTTAATAAAATAATTGTAAAAGAAAGTACTATTCTGGTAGTTACAGCTAAGTTTGGACTAATAGAATCTGATGGTGCAAACTGGAAAATATTTAATACTAAAATACCATCGGGTGATATAATAACCAGTATTAAAAAAACACTGGACAACTATTTTCTTGTAGGTACAGTTAATGGTCTTTATATTTTAAATCATCATTATGAAATAGTATCAAATTATGTTAATGATGTAAATAACAAGAAAATAACGGCAATCGCTGTATCAGGCGATAATTGGTGGCTGGCATTTAGCCATACACTTGTTTTAGTTTCTCCGGGTGTTAATGGTATAAAGTTATTAGAAACCATTAATGTTGGAAGTATTGTTAAAGACTTATTTATTGATACTTCTAACAATATTTGGGTTGCAACAAATAATGCAGGACTAAAAAAAGTTTCATGTCTAAGAAATGTAATACAGCCCATTGATTGTGGCATTAATAATTCTGCTTTTTCAATCCATGAAGTAAAGGATAAATCTAAACTTATCATTGGTGGTGATGGATTTTGTTCAGTAATCTCAAAGGCAAGTGTTATAAAAAAATCGCCACCTAAGGTATATTCTACTTTACGATCTATAATATGGGATACTTGTTGCGACCCTATTGATAAAAATGTATTTTGGTTTGCTACTGAAGATGGTCTTTATAAATCAATTGATGAAGTACCTCCTGTTCAGTTTAATGATACCAGCTATAATATAAATAGTCCAAACAGAGTATTGCTGACAAGAAATAATGAAATATGGTTAGGTACCATAAGTGGATTATTTAAAATACAGGATGGAGTTGTAAGCGAAATGAAAAATATTAATGGTATAAAATTTGGCTATGTTTATACCCTTGCCTGCACCGCAAACAACCAAATTATGGTTGGTACTTTAGGTCAGGGTTTGTGGATTGAAACAATTCATGGATTTAAGCCCATATTATCTGAATTTTTAACTGAAAGAGGAAATACCTATTCGGTGGTACCATCAAATAACGGTACAGTAGCAGTAATTCAGGAAGAGAAAGTTATCTTATTAGACCCTTCTTTAAAATCATCATTGGTTTTAAAGGAATATCCTATAGCAGGATGGACCTCCGTTTGGATAAATGATACAACACTTGCCACGGGATCTAACAATGGGATATTAATAATAGACACAATCAAAGGGGAAATTATACAAAGAATTAACCTATATCTTGGCCGGTCAGATTGGCAATTTACCAGTTCAAGATCATTGTTTATGGATGAAGGTAATAAACTATTTTGTGGCTTAAACTTTGGTTTGTTTCAGATAGACTATATAAATATTCAACAATATAATATTCCGCCTAAAGTCTTTCTCGATGAAATAATATGGGATAATGTACAACCCACAAAGATTAATGATGGGTTTAGGGTAATGTCAGGTTTATGGTCTGTAAATATCAAAGTATATGCTGCATGGTTCATAGATGAAAAACAGGTATGTTTTAGATTTAAATTAATTGGTTTTGATGAAAAATGGTCTGAACTATCTTCTGAACCACACATAAGGTACAATTCATTGTTGCCCGGGGTATATGAATTGCAATGTCAGGCTTTTACTCACTTAACCGGTTATGGTGTTGCTGTAACAATATTACGTTTAGATGTTACAAATTTTGGTTTAACAAAAGGAGTAGAACACTTAATAGATAAGATTCAAAATATTATAGACAAGAACTTTTCAGCAAAACAAAAAAATAAATATTTAATAGAAACAAACCGACAGCTAGAGGAAGAAATTTTAGAACGTAAAAGGGCAGAGTTAGAATTGACCCGTTACAAAGAGCAATTAGAGGAAATTGTTGAAAATCGTACGAGAGATTTAAGTGTACAAAAAGAAAAAGCAGAGTTAGCCGATAAGATGAAAACAATTTATCTCGCTAATATGTCACATGAAATAAGAACCCCGTTAAGTATTGTAGCGGGTCTAAATAATTTTTTACAAAATACCACTTTAGATGCCCAACAATTAGAATATGTATCAAAAATTGATAAGTCTACTACACATTTGCAACAGATTATTAATGATATTCTGGATATTTCTAAAATAGAATCGGGGAGTATAGAAATAGAACACATTCATTTTTCGTTTAATGAAATAGTTGATTATATTAAGGGATATGCCCAGGTGTTGTTGAAAGAAAAAAATATTGACTTTATTATCGAAAACGAAATAACTACTCCATATTACCTAATTGGTGATCCCTTGCGCTTAAAACAGGTATTGATAAATCTAATAAGCAATGCATTTAAATTTACAACGTTGGGTAGCGTAAAGTTAACTATTAAACATTTGAATATTTTAGAAGATAAAACAGCAATAAGAATTACAGTTAGTGATACCGGAATTGGAATAAAGGAAGATCAGATAGAAAATCTATTTATTGCCTATAAACAGGCTGATGCTTCAATTTCAAGAAAATTTGGCGGTACCGGATTGGGTTTAAATATTTCTTATAAATTTATTGAATTAATGGGTGGTAAGCTTAAGGTGAAAAGTGTGTATGGAGAAGGATCAACATTTTATTTTACCTTACCCTTTGGCATAAGTAAAGAATTAAACCATGCACCCATAGCAACCACCAACTCAATGCCGGAAATAAATACTGAAAATAAATACCCGCAAGGTTTTGAGTCTGTTCGTAATGCTAGAATTCTTATAGCAGAGGATGATGAAATGATTCAGTTTATCTTTCAAAAGATACTTGTTTCAGAAGGGTTTTATGTAGTTATTACATCTAACGGAGTAGAATGTATAAATGCATTACAAAATGACAAATTTGATATTGTTTTTATTGATTTGCATATGCCTGAAATGGATGGCTTAGAGACCATAAATTTCATAAGAGAGGTGATGAATAATACAACAATTAAAATTATTGCACTTTCTGCAAACTTAATCAATGAAGTGTCTGAAGAGGTCTTGCAATCCGGAATAAATGACTTTTTATCGAAGCCTGTTCATCAAAAAAATATTTTTGAAATAATGGTTAAATGGCTGGGTATATTTCCTTCTATTTAAATAATACTCCTGGTGTTGCATAATATTTATAATGCTCTTATTATTCTACAGCCAATACTTCCAAAGTAATTCTAGCATCAATATCTATTATAGATATTGATGCTTTACGTTCCTAGATTTTCCAACTACATTTTTTTATTAAGATTTAATCAGACAATCAACTTAAAAAATTATTTCATTATTGGATAATGCCATGTATTTTAATTTTTTAATAGAATTAATTTTTTTATTTTTATAGATACTTGTATTTTAATTACATAACTACCAAAACAATTTTTATGAAAAAGTTATTTATATTAGTTTATTTATTCACTTTTATTAATCAAGTTCAGGCACAGCAAATAATATTTCCTTTTGGCTCTACCTGGAAATATCTGGATAATGGAACTAATCAGGGAACCTCATGGTCTGCTGTTGCTTTTAATGATGCGTCATGGGCAAGCGGCCCTGGACAATTGGGATATGGTGATGGAGACGAGGCCACAATAGTCAGCTATGGACCTAATGTAAACTCTAAATACATAACCACCTATTTTAGAAAATCTATTAACATTGCCAATCCTGCAGCATTTTCAATATTTTCAGCTAATATAAAACGGGATGATGGTGTAGTAGTCTATTTAAATGGCACAGAAGTGTTTAGAAGCAATCTTCCGGCAGGAGTAATTGCATTTAATACCCTTGCAAGCATTTCTGCTGCTGATGATGGGGCTACAGCACAACCATTTTCTATACCATTAAACCGCATTGTTGCCGGTAACAATGTTTTTGCCGTTGAAATACATCAAAATATTGCAACAAGTAGCGATATAAGTTTTGATATGGAATTGTTGGCATCACCACTACCTGTAATAACAACAATTTTGCCTTTCGGAAGTTTGTGGAAATATAAAGATAATGGCGTAAACCTTGGAACTGCCTGGCGTGCATTAACCTATAATGATGCTACATGGTCAGGTGGAAATGCCCAACTTGGATATGGCGATGGGGATGAATCTACAATTGTGAGCTACGGTCCTGATCCATTGAATAAATATCCTACAACTTATTTTAGAAAAACAATTTCTATACCTGATACTACACATTTTGCAGGGTATAATTTATACCTGAAAAGAGATGACGGGGCTATAGTTTATATTAATGATAAAGAAGTATTCAGAAGCAATATGCCGGATGGTAAAATTGGATTTACCAGCAAAGCTTCAACAGATGCAAGTGACGATGGTAATACTCCACAGATCAAAATGGTTCCTCTTTCTTTTTTGAAACAAGGCACCAACATAATTGCAGTTGAAGTACATCAGAACGCTATAACCAGCCCTGATCTTACTTTAGATCTTGAATTAAAATCTTTTGATGCTGCCGGTATGACAAATGCAGTACTTACCCGAGGTCCTTATATGAATATGGCAATCCAAAACAGTATAGTCATTCGTTGGAGAACTAATATAGCCACAAATACTGTAGTCAATTATGGTACTACTTCTACCTCTCTTACCAAATCTTATTTTGATTCAAATTTAACTACAGAGCATATTGCCACCTTAACAGGTTTAACCACTAATACACTCTATTATTACAGTATTGGTACCTCTACCCAAATATTGCAAGGCAATGCAAGCAATTATTTTAAAACTATGCCTACAGCAGGCACTATTACTCAAAAAATTAGAATTCTCGCTATGGGCGACATGGGAAATAATTCTGCCAATCAAACAGCAGTAAGAGATGCCTGGCTTATCTTTAATGGCAGTAATTATACCAATGCATGGATTCTTTTAGGTGACAATGCTTACAGTAGTGGTACCGATGCAGAATATCAATCCAATTTCTATAATATTTATCAGGGCAACCTTACCAAAAACCATGTGTTATGGCCTGCACCCGGCAATCATGATTATGCCAATAGTTTAGACCGACAAGCAGACCATGCAATACCATATTATGATATGTTCACCTTGCCAACTACGGGGCAGGCAGGAGGAGTAGCCTCTAATACAGAGGCATTTTATTCTTATAATTATGGAAATGTTCATTTTGTAGCATTAGATTCTTATGGTTGGGAAACAGGAAATACCCGTTTGTACGATACATTAGGTCCACAAGCAGTATGGCTAAAAAGAGATTTAGCAGCGAACAGACAGCCTTGGGTTATTGTTTATTTTCATCATCCCCCCTATACCAAAGGATCTCATAATAGTGATACAGAAACCGAGTTAGTTAGTATGCGCCAAAATATTGTTCCAATACTTGAGCGGTATAAAGTAGATTTAGTACTGAATGGCCATAGTCATAGCTATGAAAGAAGTCTGTTGATTAATGGACATTATGGTGTGGAGAACACATTCAATCCTGCAACACATGCACTTAGTACATCAAGTGCAAAATATGATGGCTCGGCAAATTCATGCTTTTATTCAAAAAATACTACAGCTACACGTAATGGAATTGTATATGCTGTTGTTGGCTCGGCCGGACAATTAGGAGGTCAATCACCCGGGTTTGAACATAATGCTATGTACTATTCAGATGTTACAAATGGTGGGGCATTATATTTGGAAATAGAAAACAACCGGTTAAATGCTAAATGGATTTGTGCAGACGGGGTAGTTAGAGATAATTTCACCATTATGAAAAATGTAGGTAAAACAACTACAGTTAACATTAATGCCGGCGGTACGGTTAAAATTACAGCTTCATGGATTGGTACTTATAGTTGGTCAACAGGGGTAAGTACCCGTTCTATTTATGTTACACCTGCTGTAAGTACCTCTTATACCGTAACTGATAGTTTGGGTTGTGTGACTGATGTATTTAATATTAGTGTTTCACGTCCTGCTTCTGTAAGACAAGAACAAAAGTATGTAGAGGTATATCCTACAATTATTAAATCGGGTATGTCATTACAAATAAGCAATAAACGGGGAGAAAGGAGTGATATAATTTTGGTAGATGTTAATGGGAAAATAATAAAAAAATTAAGTATTAATAATAGGTCATTAATTGAAACTACAGGATTAGTACCGGGAACTTATTTTGTTAAATGGAATAATATGATTCATGCCGGGGTGCAAAAAATTATTATTACCAATTAACTGCAAAGACATATCTAAAAAAGACACAGCCTGAAAATTATTTTACCAAAGCTGTGTCTTTTTAATATTTAAAATAATTCAAATGCTTTTGGGTTATATATCAATTCTTCCCGGTGTATAAAACCACAATCAGAAAAATTTTGGAGAAGGAAAAGTGTATTTTTTAATTGGGCTAACATAGAATTATCAAAAGACATCTTATATTTACACTTTAGCCTTTTTATTTTATTAATAACATTTCAAGCATGAAAAAATCATTACTTCTAACATTGTTGATGGCAATTGTTACTGCTTCGGGTTTTGCTCAATCAGACAAATTTTGGTCTGTTAGTTATGAAAACCGCAATAGTATCGTTGCTGACAAAGCCGTATCCAGGCTTTCTTATCCCAAAGAGGTCAAGTTATTTGCCTTAAATTTTAAGGCTTTTAACGAAGCTGTACTTTCAATTGTTGACAATAAATCAACTAAAAACACTACAATTATTTCTTTGCCAAATGCAGATGGTACACTTGAGCAATTTGAAATAAATGAAGCTTCTAATTTTGAACCTGAATTGCAGGCACGTTTCCCTGAAATCAGAGCGTTTTCTGGTAGAGGAATAACTGACAGATATGCAACACTTAAGTTGAGTGTATCTCCACAAGGCATTCAAACAATGATTTTTAGAACTGAAAGGGAGAATGATTTTATTGAGCCATATTCTAAAGATCATACCATTTATGCGGTATTTAAATCTCAAAGAGAAAAAGGTTCTTTGCCTTGGACTTGCAGTACCGAAGATAAAAAAATGGCTGCTGAAATTAAATCGCAGGTTCAGAAAACACAATCTTCTGCGGGTCAGCTGAAAACAATGCGTTTGGCTCAATCCTGCAATGCAGAGTACTCTAACTATTTTGGAGCTACAAGTGCAGCACAGGTAGGTTTGGTACTTGCTGCTTTCAACGCAACTTTAACCCGTTGCAACGGTGTTTATGAAAAAGATTTAGCATTACATCTGAATTTAGTGGCCGGTTCAACAAATGTTATTTATTACAATCCGGCAACTGATCCTTATTCAGCTTTATCAAACTGGAATACAGAATTACAGAAAGCACTAAACACTACTTTAACAGGAGTGGGTACAACACTTGCAGCTAATAATGCAGCGTATGATATTGGTCATATGTTTGGATCATCTGGTGGTGGTGGAAATGCAGGTTGTATCGGTTGTGTTTGTGCAGATGGTGTAACTGCGGGTACAGGATCTACAAAAGGTAGGGGAATTACTTCACCTGCTGATGGTATTCCACAAGGTGATAATTTTGATATAGACTATGTTGTACATGAGATTGGTCACCAATTAGGTGGAAACCATACTTTCTCAATGAGTAATGAAGGTTCTGGTGTAAATAAAGAAGTTGGGTCTGGAATAACTATCATGGGTTATGCCGGTATTACTTCACAAGATGTGGCGCCACACTCTATTGATATTTATCATCAGGCAACTATTCAGCAAATACAAACCAACCTTGCAACTAAATCATGTCCTGTTACAGTTAATATGACTGCAAACCGTACACCGGTTGTTACATCGGGTGGTAATTTTACTATTCCTAAAAGCACACCTTTTGCACTTACAGGTTCTGCTACAGATTTAGATAATGATACATTAACGTATTGCTGGGAGCAAAATGATAATGCATCTTCTACACAAACAGGTGCAAGCAGTGTAGCAAGTGCTACAAAGGCTACCGGTCCAAACTGGCTGACCTTTAAGCCTACAGCTACAGGTACAAGAATATTTCCAAAATTGTCAACTATTTTATCTGGTTTAAATGTTACCCCACCTTTAACAGGTGGTGATGCAGGTGCAAACATTGAAGCATTAAGTTCTGTTGCACGTACACTAAACTTCAGATTAACTGTAAGGGATAATAGTCCATATGTTGCAGGTGTAAAAATTGGTCAGACTGCCTATGCCGATGCTGTTGTAACAGTATCTGGTACTGCAGGTCCATTCAGCTTAACTACACCAAATACAGCTGTAGTTTGGAATGCAAATACAACACAAACAATAGGATGGAGCGTAAACAGCACTAACGTTGCACCTGTAAATTGTACTAACGTTAAAATTTCGCTTAGTACAGATGGTGGACTAACATTCCCAACAGTTTTGGCGGCAAGTACACCAAATGACGGTTCGGAAGCATTATTGATTCCAAATATGGCTCCATCAACATCGGCCAGGGTTAAAATTGAAGCAGTAGGAAACATATTTTTTGATATTTCAAATACTAACTTCACCATTGCAGCAGCACCTGCTTGTGGTGATCCTACAGGACTTATGTCTTCTGCAATAAGCAACAGCAATGCAACTGTAAGTTGGGCCGCTGTTAGTGGAGCAGTAAGCTATGCAGTAGAGTATAAATCACTATCAGCAACTACATGGACTGTTGCTACTCCATCTACTACAGGAACATTTGTTAACCTTTCTGGTTTATCATCTGCAACTATTTATAGCTGGAGAGTTAAGGCAACATGTGCTGGCGGTTCTGGTAGTTTTGTTTTGGATCAGTTTACTACAGGTGGTGTAAGTACGTGTATTAGTATATATGACAATGCAACTAATAATCGTGCAAGATCAGCTGCTGTTATTCCTTTTAACAATGACATTAAAGGTACCATTAGCCGTGTCGGAGATATTGACTACTACAAGTTTAATATTACCAATGGAGGAACTGCAACAATTACATTATCAACATTGCCAAATAATTACAATGTTGACCTGATAAACAATACAGGTATTGTTGCCTTGGCTACATCTCAAAACGATTCAATGACAAGCGAAGTCATACAGTATGTTTATACCCCTAATACTTATTATGTAAAGGTATATGGTGGTGCAGGTTCAGGTTCTGATTCTGTAAATTGTTACACACTAAGGGTTCAATTGGGTACTGCAAGCCGTAATAGCGCAAGAACTGCAATGGTAAAGGGCGACATGGTTGCTTTGTATCCAAATCCGGTAACCAATGAATTGAAAGTAAACATGAGCAATATCGTTGAACCTGTTACAGTAGTACTTACTGATATGTTCGGTAGAAGAATTATTCAAAAGAATGTTTCAGGTACTTCATCAATCAATACCAGCAAATTAACTACAGGTATTTATATGGTGACAATGACCGATAAAAACGGTGTTGTAGTTAAACAAGATAAAATTGTGAAAGATTAATCATAGTCTTATTCTATAAAAAAAAGAGGCTTCCATTTGGAAGCCTCTTTTTTTGTGACATACTGGTCAAAAATAGTTGGTAAAATCGTCTACGATTGTTACTGGTAGCGGGTTTGGGAGTAGTCAATTGAAA